>JAQGPJ010000078.1 GCA_028293125.1 Verrucomicrobiales bacterium
AAGGCAGCGCCCCAGGCCCGTTCCATAAATCCAGCAGCAGCGACGCGCATTTACTCCAGGTCATGAGCCGTAAAGATGCGGAAAATATTACAGAGGCAGGCGCCTGCAGGCAAAACCGCGGTGGACGTGAGGCGGATTTTTAAGACAATAAAGCTTGTTATTGGATTGACCCGTTTGTTCGACGGAAGGCTCAAACACATTGATTGATATCCCGTCCTTGGAGATTGTGATTTTCTTCCTCGGCCAAGTGCTGGGAAATATCTCCTCCATGGCGGGGATTCTGCGGACCGAATCCATGGTGGTAGGCATGCAGCCCGCTGCCGCCATCACTCCGGTCGAACCGGGACTCAGCCTGACGGGAGTCCATACGGCGCTTGACGTTGAAAAAGGCATGGAGATTCTGTGGCGCTTCATGGCTTCTGACACTCACTGGAATTCCCCTGATGCCAATCCTGTTGAAATCTGAAACGCTGGAGGTCACGGAGGAGCGCGATATTGTGACCGTGCGCCAGGCGGTGCGCAGGGTGAGTCTGGAGATCAGACTCTCGCTGGTTGACCAGACCAAAGTGATCACCGCGGCCAGTGAGCTTGCGCGGAATCTGCTGATTTACGGCGGGGGCGGGGAAGTGGTTCTGGAGCAGCTGCAGGAAGGAGCCCGGCAGGGCGTGCGGGTTCATTTTGTGGATGAGGGGCCCGGCATTGAAAACATCGAAGTGGCGCTGCGTGACGGCTACACCTCCGGGGGAGGCATGGGGCTGGGACTGGGAGGCGCGAAACGTCTGGTGAATGAATTTGAACTGGTGTCGGCTCCCGGAAAGGGCACCCGCATCACCATAACCCGCTGGAAATAAACCATGATGCCGACTCTCCACATGGAGGCGGCCCATGAGGGCCATGGCCGGCAGGCCCGCCGCCGGATACAGGAGACGGCGCAGCCGGCTGGGGGCCAATCCAGGGAGGGTGGCGGAAGGGGCCATTGTGGCGCTGACCGGGGAGGGCCGATGCCGGGATTCCCAGAATTTCCTGCAGGCTGCGGAAAGCTTCAGGATTGGCCGCGGATGGTCAGGACGATGGTTTGTCTGCGGTCCGGGACGTCACGGGAAACGGTTGCGGTTTTCCGGCGGCATGGGAAAGCAGATCCGTCCGAATCCCTGACTCCGATGCATCAGGCTCCCTTCAAAACCCGTGGCACGGCTGTTTCAACCGCCGGCACCGGCTTTGAGAAATATCCCGGACCGGCCCCGGGAGTAATCTGCCAGGATTTCCGGCATCAGCATGATGACTCCACCGTGGCGGTCATAAGGAGGTCCCCGCCATGAGCGCTCCGCCGCCTGTGATCCGTCTGTTCCGTATGGGTCTCCGTCAGGAGGCGGACGTGGTGCTGTGCCGCAACCGTGCCAAGCTCGTGGCGGGGAAATTCGGTTTTGACCATCAGGATCAAATCCGGATCGCCACCGCGGTCTCGGAAATCGCCCGCAATGCCTTCCGGTATGCCAAAGGGGCCACCGCGGAATATCTGCTTGAGACCGCCGCCGGCAAACCCGGGCAGCGGCAGGCCCAGCGGCTGGTCTGCGTCATTCAGGATGAGGGACCCGGAATCCCGCATCTGGATGAGGTGCTCTCCGGAAAATACAAATCCGGCACCGGCATGGGCCTGGGCATCACCGGAGCCCGCAGACTGCTGGACACGGTGGATGTGAAAACAGGCTCCTCCGGAACTGTTGTGCGCCTCGGCAGGGAGCTGCCAAAGGGCAAAAGTGTCTCCATGAGCCAGGTCCAGCCCATCGTGGACTCCGTGGCGGGGCCGGGACCGGCTAACACGGCGGAGGAGCTGGCTTTCCGGGACCACGAAATTCTTTTCATGATGGAGCAGCTGGGGGAAAAGAGCGGGGAGCTCAACCGGATGAGCACGGAACTGAATGAGACCAACCGCGGTGTTGTGGCTCTCTATGATGAACTGGACACCGTGCACAGGCTGGGGCACGTCCTGGCCTCCAAACTTGAGCTGGAGGACCTTCTGCAGGCCATGATCGACACCACCACGGAGATCAGCGGGGCGGAAATAGGTGTTTTTGTTTACGACGACGGCGAACAGGGCACTTTGTCGCGTCAGCACACCGCCGGGGAGCTTTCCGCAAGCCTTCAGCGCGGGGAGGCGCGGGCCATCCACCGTCTGATGGACACTTTTTCGCCCGTTCCCGCACTCCTGCGCATTGATGATCTGGAGCAGGAAAAAGGGTGCGCTCCGCCACTCTCCGCAGAGCTGGCTCTGCGAAGTTATCTTGCGGTTCCTGTTACTTTTACAGGCGGCGGAAGGTCCGGCGCCATGGTTTTCGCCCACCGCTCGCCCTGCATCTTCAACGAGCGCAGTGAGCGGATTCTCTCGACGGTGGCCCTTCAGGCCGCCACCAGCATCGAAAATGCCCATCTGTATAAAACCGTGCGGTCCGCCAGTGCCGCCAAGGATGCCTTTCTGGCGATGCTGAGTCATGAACTGCGGACTCCGCTGAATCCCATTTTTGCCCGGCTTGCCCTTCTGGAGGAGAGACCGGGAATGCATCCGGAGGCGCTGGAGGACATCCGTCTTGTGCGGCGCAATCTGGAGCTGGAGACGCGGCTGATAGATGACATGCTCGACCTGACCCGCATTTCGCAGGGCAAACTGCTTATCGCCAGCGCGCCCTGCAGCCTCCATGAAATCATTGAGGCCGCCAGGCATGCCTGCTCAGGTTTGGCGGAGGCGGCGCATGTGGCCGTGAATCTGGAGCTGGATGCCTCCGCATGCGTGGTCCTTGGAGACGCGGTCCGTCTTCAGCAGGTGTTCTGGAATCTGATTATCAACGCCATCAAGTTCAGCCCCTCCGGAGGAAAAGTAAGTGTCTCGTCCCACAGCATGGACGGCGGGCGTATCCGTGTCCGTGTCACCGACTCCGGAAGGGGGATCAGTCCGGAACGCCTTGAATCCATTTTTCAGCCTTTCGAGCAGGATCAGCCCGCCGGTCTCCAATCCTACGGGGGTCTGGGACTGGGTCTGACCATTTGCCGGAACATCGTCACAGCCCACAATGGTGAAATCCAAGCCTGGAGCGGGGGACGGGGCCAAGGAGCCGTGTTCACGGTCTCCCTGCCGCTGACAAAAGAGACAGTCAAACCGCAGCCGCTCCCGGAACCCGCCCGCCCCCAGGGGGGAGACACTTTCAATATCCTGCTGGTGGATGACGATCATGAAACCGTCAGGGCGTTTAAAACGCTTCTGGAGCGCAGAGGACACCGCGTGGCGGTCGCCGCCAGTCTGGCCGGGGCGCGTCAGGAGGCGGAAAAAGCTCCGTTCCAGCTTCTTATCAGCGACATCGCGCTGCCGGATGGAAGCGGATATGACCTGATGCGCTTCTTTGGAAAGGATGGTCCGGTCAGAGGCATCGCGGTCAGCGGCCATGGAATGCCTGAGGACCTGATACGGAGTCTGGAGGCGGGATTCTCCGTCCATCTCACCAAACCGCTGCGGATTCCGCATCTGGAAAAAGCGATAGCCGAAGTGATGTCCGGTAAAACCAACCTGATTGAGCCGGCGAATGAAAACTTTTAAAAGCTGACAGGCCCTCCCGGCGGGGTTGTTTTTTTAAGTGAAAATATGCTGGCTCAATCATATTCCATTCCTGTGCTGGCCCGGGTGAGGTGAAGGCAGAGGCCTGGATGTTCCTTCCGGCATTTCCGGAAAGCGCGGCTTCCGGGAATGCCCGGCTGGAAGGGTGGATCGGCATGGTGTGGAATCCACGCTGTAAAGGCCTGTCTACTCAGGGATTTTTGCCCCCGCCGCCGCTCCGGAAGCCAGCGGTTTCTGACTCTCTGAAAGCCCTCTTTGACCTGAGCCCGGCAGACCTCCGATTTTTAATCACCCATGTCCCCAAGGGTGAAGCCCTGGGGTAAGAGACCCTGAAAAAAGCTTGGAAGCGCACTGCCGCGGCGCTTGGATTTCCGGGCAATTTATGGTGTTTTTTCGGAGGATGAGCCCCCCCCGGCGGCAAAGGCTGGGAAAAGTCCGGATAAACACCGGAAAAGGCCGCCCGCAGCCTGACCGGAATGGGAACGCCTTATACCGCCACCCAGGGCACGACCGGTCCCAGCATGGTGTCGATCACCCGCGCCTGCTGTTCGGCATTGTGCAGGATCATGGACGCTATTCTTGCAATGTCCCGGCAGTGGCCGTGGCGTTCATGGAGAAGGCCCGCCCCGACCATCACGGATGTCAGGGGAGTTCTCAGCTCATGGGAGAGCGAGAGCAGCAGATGGCCCCGGCGCTCATTCTCCTCCCGGCACTCACACAGAAGGCGCTCCGTTTCCCGGAGCCGGGCCTCCAGCGCGCGCCTGCCGCGGACCAGGGCGATGGCCCTGCCGACGGCGCGGTGCAGGGTCCCGGGGGTCAGGGTATCCTTTGCCAGACAGTCCTGCGCGCCGGTTCTGATGGCACCGTCGACGATGCACTCACCGCCGGCCCTGGTGAGCATGACCACTGCGCAGTCCCCGCCGTCCTCCTCCCGGAGCCGCCGGAGAAAATCAAGGCCCGTGCCGTCGGGCAGCCCACAGTCCAAAAGTATGCAGTCGGGCTTTTCCTCCCGCACCCTGTCGATGGCTTCCTTCAGGACTCCGTGGCCGGTGTATTGATAGGTTCCCGGCAGTGCTGACCTGTCCAGAGATCGGCAGCATGCCTCACGGTCCGAAGGACTGCCGTCCAGGATGAGGATTTTGATGGCGGGAGGGAGCGGCTCCATGGGACTGTTGGCCTCTGTTTCCTCCAAAAGAAAAAAAGTTCCGCCAGGAGGCATTGGCTTTTTCCTGTTGAAATGAACCCTCTGTCTCCGGACTCCAGTGGCTTTGCGGGCAGGAGAACCGGAACTGTGCGGCTTTACAAAGCGGTGGAGTGTCCGCGGCCGAATCCGCCGCTGGCTCAGGCTGCGGTAGTCCGGATGCCGGGCCGCCGCGGGATTGAGAGGCTTCACCGCAGGCAGTGGCGCATTCATCCAAAAATCAGCACGCCACTGAAGCCGTTCAATTTTTTGCGTTGCCGCCCCCACGTTGATCACGGTCATGGCCAGATCGGTGAGCTTCCCGTCGGTGGCGCGCTCCTCCTCAAGGGTGGTGGACAGGATTTCGACGGCCTCGTCCTCCTCCAGCAGCTCGGCGAAGGCGCCCACGCTGCCGTATCCGGCAATCTCATAGTGCTCCACCTTCTGCGCGGCGACGATCAGGCCGGCGTCCAGAACTTCCGGATCGGCCTCCTCCTCCATGAGGGACCGGGCCTCCTTCAGAAGGCCCTCCATGCCTTTGCATTTCTCCTCTCCGGTGTCCGCGCCCACCAGACTGAGCACCTCCTCAAGGCGGGAAACGTGGACCCCGGTTTCAGCCAAGTGGGTTTCAAAGGCGGCCTTGAGGTCCGGATCGCTGGCGGCATCGGCCATGAGGGGCAGGGCTTCAAGAAGCTGGGTCTCGGCGCTGTAAAGGTCCTGCAGTTCGTGAATATAAAGATCGGTCAGGGTGCTGAGTTCCATAAGGGGATGGGTTGGGATGCCAGTCCTGCGGCGCAGAAAGCCCGCCGGCGGTTTTACGGGGAGCCAGGGTCGTCCGGGAAAGCATTTTGCAGTGCCGGGCAGGGCGGGGAATTGTGATGTGCAACAGTCCTTCAAGTCCAGGCTTCCGACTCCGACTGCTGGGGTGCCCTCACCGCAGGCGTTCAGATACGCGCCTCCCAACGCGCTGGCAGCTGTTATCAAATCCCCTTTTGTCCGTTCCTCCTGACGAAGTGCCGGATGTTGAAGGTCATAAAGCCATACAGCACAAGCCATGAGCAGACAGTTTGAGCGGATCGGGCAGACGCACCTGATGGAGTGGCCCGGCCCCGGCTGCCGGTGCGGCACCATGATGAACCCGGGACGTGTGCTGATCTTCTTTGACCTTTTGGGCCAGGGCTGAAATTCAGCGCCCTTTCTTCAGGGACGGGTGCTGCCCGCACGAACGCCGGAGTTTTAATCTGCCCCTGCCCGGTCCTGGAGAGGGCGCTGCCCATCAGAGGGTGCGCAGAAGCCTTGAGGCGCTGGAGAGCCTGCGGCGGGAGGACTTTGGGTGCCTGCAAGGGCCCATTCCTGACTGCAAAGCATGGAGGAGGCGAATCCGTGCGGTCCGGGCTCTGCGGGCGCGGGCTCTGCTGAAAATGCTGCCTCTCAAGAACTGGCCAGCCCACTTCCGCTCGGAAAGCTGGCCCGGGAGTCCCATCCTTGTCCGGAGTGGGGAATTGCGGCGCGCCTCCTCCTCGGAGTGTGTGGTGTGTTTCCAAAATCGGCGCACTCTCCCGGAACGGAGCAGGCGGCTGGCGGAGGAAAGGGCAGGGTGAGTGTCCAAAGGCGGCAGTGGGCCACGGTGGAGCATGACGCAATCAAAAGCACGGGAGAGGGCTGCGGCACTGCTGCGTGGGTTTGAAATCAGCCGTCTTTCGCGGGTGGAGTTCTGGTGGAGGGCGGACTGGCCAATAAAATACATTATTGTGTCGATCAGTTCCCTGTCCAAAGCGTCCCGGACGGGCACTTCCGGTCCGGCTCTTCCGGAATGTCTCCGCGCCCTCTGTGCCCGCAGCTCCCGTCCGCGCCTTTGATGACCGGGCTGTGGCGCGCCCCGGTCAGGGAACGCGGAAATGCTTCTTCGTGTAGGGACACTTCACGCGCGTGCCCGACGGAATATCCGCGA
>JAQGPJ010000081.1 GCA_028293125.1 Verrucomicrobiales bacterium
TTGCCATTTCCGCTTTTTACAGATTCAAAGCCGCCTTTCAAGGAGGGGATTTACCCTTTAATCCTTTGGCTGTGAATGCGCAATATGATGAGTTGCGCTGAAGCGGGATGGCTGGCGCCGGCATTCCAGAAAACTGAAAAACCTATGCTCCGGCACCGGGCAGGATGCCCGGCGGGACAGGCGGGACGCCTGTTCTACCCGGCTTCAGCCGGCATTTCTATAAATGCCTAATGGAAATGGTATTATACCGCCTGCATTGCTCTCGAGTGCCGCTTCCGAAAAGCGTGAGGTGAAGAGGGATGTTTTCCATTGGGGACAGGCGCTCTGCCGCATGGCGGACATGCGCCAGGTTTTTGTCCGCCTCCACCCGCCGGGGCCCCTCTTGGACGCCGTCCATTTCTCCGGACGTTTCCGGGCATCAGGGATGGAGGCGGGGAAGACGGCGGAATGCCGTGTGGTTGCACCTTCCGGGGAATCACCGTTCAGTCCCGGTGATGGGAAAAAGAAAAGCGGCTGCCGGAAATCCGGCAGCCGCCCGCTGTTTCAATTAATGTGCCGCAGGAGGATGGCGTCTGCCGCCTCCAAGCCCGCCGGGGCTTACTGGGTGAGCTGCTTCACCTCCGTCACACGGTAGGTGTAGTAGTTCTCAACCCGGGGCAGCTTGATGGTTTCGGCATCGAGGGTGGTGTAGTCCACGGTGTTCAGCGAGGGGTCACGGGAGTCTGCGGAGCGCTCGATGAGGCATGAGCCGCGCCATTCCGCCGTGACCAAGTCCTCAATGGCATTGAAGCTCTTGGCATCCGTGCTCCGCGCTTTCTGCAGAGTCTGGGCGACGATGTGAAGCTTGAACACGTTGGAGCGCACGGTCACGCGCGGATACAGATTGGCATAGGGCCGCTCCCGCGAGTTGTCGCCGGTCAGGCGGTGCTGCTCCCAGAAGCCCTGGCGGCCCGTCTTGGTAACCGTGCCAATCGTCCAAGGCAGATCCCACTCCCTCACTCCATCATAGGAATTGCCGTTTTTATCCGGAACCAGCCACACCTCACAGATTTCACTGGCGCTGCGGAAGGTGTTGAAAGCCAGATTGAATCCTTCGGGATCGGTTCCGGTGTTGTAGCGCTGGGTGAACTGCCTCACCGTTTCAGGCACATTCAGGAAGTGGCGGTAGGTGTCGTCCGCGCTGTTCGGCTCGCCTGAGGAGCTGACGCGTTTATACTGGTCCGCCGCCGCGTTTGGAATGGCCAGCATGCGCTCCCCGCGCAGCAGGGCGTGCAGTGCGGTGGTTCTTTCGATGTAGAGGAAGGGGAAGATCTGCTGATTCAGATTGATGGTCCCCTTGGTGGAGAACGGCTCACTGATGGAGTAAGGCTCCACCACCGGCATCCAGAAGATGTCCAGAAAGAAGTGGTCCCGCGGGCCGCAGAAGTTGGCGAACGGCCGGCCGACAGGAGGCTGGCTGTTGGGCGCTGTCATGGTGAGCTGGGGATTGTTCATTCCGGGATCCGGGCGGAAACGGAGAGTCTGCCACGGCACCCGCGCCTGAAGACCGCTGGGAATGGAGCCGAAATCGACGGGGGAGCGGATGAGGAAGTTCGGAGAGATATTCTGAGCCGCTTTTTCATCACTCGCTTTTCTGGCCTCGGTCAGTTTGGTGAAATAACGGGTCCCGCCATTCTTCCGCCGGTCGCCCTCGTCCGGATGGTTCATGTAGGGACCATCCTCCGCGGCACCGGTGCCATTGTCGAAATCCCCTGTTTCATCCGGATCCGAGGACCCCCGCTTGGCCAGAACTCCCCGGCCGTCGCGCCGGCCGAAGGCGAAGGTGTTCCGCCGGGTGGTGTCCATGCTGGCGTATTCCAGAATGTCGTTGTCCACCTTTTTCACCGTGTCCTTGGAGGTGATGGTCGAGGTCCCGGTGCCCGTCAGCACTGAACTTTCCTTGGCCGCCATATCCGCGGCATCAACGAGCGGCAGCGGAAGACTGGTCATGGGCCGTCCGGAGCCTGGTGTGCTGTAGCCTGTCACCTCCTTCGAATTAATGATGGTGGTGGGGCTGTAGCGGGCGCCTGCCATCTGCCTTTTGCCGGGATCCGATGCTGCTTCATAAAAGGAGTAGGACCTGGGGCTGCCCACATAGCCCGAGTGGGCCACAAACATATCCGAATCCATGCGCATGCTGGTGCAGAGACGGTAATCCCCGTGAGGCACCACCAGGCTGCGTACCACGCAGTTGCCGGGGAATGAGGTTGCGGCCCCGGGAGCGGCGGCGGTCCAGGCGACCGCCTGCTGGTTCAGCCTGACATTGCTGACGGGCACCTGCATTTGACTTGCAAAATTGCTCGGCAGCTTCAGATCCACCCCCGCTGTCACGTTATAAAAATCAGGAGGTCCGTCCAGCGTCAGAATGCGCACCACACTGTTGCTGTCCACCCGCAGATCCACGTTCACGGATCCCGCCAGTCCATCGCCCTGGCGCAGACAGATCGGAGCACACATGGCAATATTGAAGCCGGTGGGCGCCCCCCCTGTGGACATGGCAATGCGGGGACCCTGCAGGCCGCCATAGGGAATCAGGCCGTTGGGAGTTTTCCGGGTGGTGTTGGTGCCGCTGCTGGCAAGGCGGTTGGAGCAGAGACGGAGCGCCTCTTCCTGGCTGCCATCGACATTGATATGCAGGGGAAGAACATCTCCTTTGGCCATCGCCTGAGCCATGGCGGCCGGAGAGGCTCCAGGCGCGGGGGAAATAGGGTCGGCATTGGTGCCGGCCACGGTGGAGACATAGATCCCGACATTGGGCTGCACTGGAGCCCATCCGAGCTTGGGATTGAACCCTGCCATCACGAAGCCGACCTCCACCATGTAGCGCACACCGGCTGAATCATTGTCGTTGGCCACATTTTTGGAGGGGCTGTTGTTGGGGATCAGGCCCGCCAGGCCATTCCAGTCCCCGGTGGTCGCAGTCCCCGATTTGGTGGCGGCGATGTTCACAATCATGGCAATCTCAGCGGGAGCCAGAAGCTTGCCCGCGCCTTTGGGCACGCGGTAGTTGTTGTTGGTGTAAAGCAGAGCGGCACCATGATTGGTACCCCAGTCGTTGCCGCACCCGCAGACCCCGGTGGCCTGTCCGTTGCCCCCGTCATACCGCTTGCTTGGGTCTACAAAGACCGCCTGCATATTGAGCGAGCGGGTGTAATCCAGCATGTTCAGCAGAATTTGGGTGCGGTCGGAGGCATCCATCAGACTCTGGCCGTTTTTCACATTGATGTTGGAATCCTTATACCGCGCGTTGGTGGCTGGATTGTAGCCGGAAGGGTATTTGGAGGCCAGGGAAGTGCCATTCGGATCCTCGGCGAGTGAGGGAGTGAGCACGAAAGGCTGCGAACCGGCAAATCCCACCGGGTAGCCCGCGATCGGCAGACGGGCCAGCTCCTTGATGTATTTGAAAACATTGGAATTGCGCGCCGGATCCGTGGCTCCCGAAGTGCTGTAGAATTCACCATGGCGTGAGTTTGGATCCTTCCGCTGGAAATAGTAGGCACGTTTCCCAATGGTGCTGTTCACCGCCATGGTGATGTCATACGGGCTCACCGTATTGGGCGGCTTGGAGCTGGAGGTGCTGTTGACATAGGGAGAGGCGTCGGTGTCCATGGGATACATGGAGACACGCGGGAATCCCGTGTTGGTCAGCTCGGGGGAATGGCTTTTGTGGGTGAGGAAGAACTGCGCGCGCTCCAGGCGCTCCAGAAGCTCACCCCGCGGATCCTTGTTCTGGGTGGAAAGATTTTCCCGCGCTGTGTCCAGGCTGGGATTTTTGGCGGCGGAAGCCTTGAAATACACCTCGTCAAGAGAAGTGAAGAGGTGGTCATCACCTTCGAAAGTGACGGTGGTGCCAGCGACGGGGGTGGGCTTGACGCCGCCCTGGGTGCCCGCTATGGAGGCCGTGTCACCCACGATGAAGGGGGCGAGGTCCCAGATCAGGTTGGCCTCCGCATCCGACAGCTTCCCGGGCATGTGCTCGCCGGGGGACATGACCCAGCTGCCGTCGGTGCCGGTGTAACGGCGCCCGGGGAACAGCACCGCGGACAGGTCCACTGTGGCCGGATGGCCGGGATAACGCTGATATTCACCGGCCAGCGGCTGGGTGTTGGCCAGCCACACATCCTCCTTGGAGGTGGTGCGGGGAGTATCCCAGATGGCGGGCACCGAGGCTGTGTTGACGTTGATTTTGCAGGATTCATCATCCGCCCACCAAGCCATGCGGCCCACGATGGGGTTGGTTTTGGAGACTTCCCCGCCATCCCTGCCGCTGAGCGAGGTGAACTCCCGGCTGTCGTCCAGATAGCCCAGGGTGCCGTCCTGCAGCTGGTAAATCCAGCGGACCGGCATGGCCAGCTGCCCCTTCTGGGCATCCACTCCCCGCATGGTCTTGGTCAGCGACTGGTTGCTGTAGGAGAAGCCCTCGGTGTTGACCAAGCGGTCGGAGGGCTTGCCATTGTAGGCCCGGGGATCCGCGATGGGATAGCTGTAGCCCTCGTCATCCTGGCGCCCGCTGGCGCTGGCGCGGTCACCGGTCGCCGAGGTGTACACAGGGCGGTTCAAATCCGTGAATTCATCCGGTTTCTCCCCCCAGTCGGGCACGACGTCATTGTTGATCTGCCGCAGCAGGGCGCTGCTGTCCCCGGGACCGATGTCCGAGATCTGGGGCACATTGGAGGAGTAAAGCTTGAAAACCTTGTTCTTCGTGCGCTCCGTGCTGCTGTAGGTCCGGATGGCTCCAGGCTGGGAGGTCCACGTGACAATGTCACGGGGCTTTTCCGGATTGGAGGGAGCCAGCCGGGAGGCCTCGCGGAACTGGGCGATGACCAGATTGATCACCGTGTCCTTCAGAGTGGACACCCGCTGAATCTCCACGGAACCCTTGGCGGTGGCCTGCGCGGACTGGGCCATATTGAAAAAGGAGACGACCAGCACGGTCATCAGGGTGATGATCGCCAGAACCGTAAGGATGGCGACGCCCTGCTGTTTCTTGTGGCCTGAGACCAGCAGGCGGGCCTTCAGACGTTGGATAAGCGGTGGTTTCATAATGGGAGGGGAAGGAACCTGGTTGCTTGGAATTCGGGGGTATCCGGACAATTTTGGCGGCTTGGGAGCCGGTATACAGGATTTACATTGACCATACAAGATTTTTTCGCTCTTTATTATCCGGGAGGGATGGGGAATCCAAAATTTCCCGCTGGCGCTGATCGCTGAACGATTTTTCTTGCCTGCGCCCCTTGTATCTCATATGTAAATACAAAAATCAACTTTTCCCCATGAAAAAATCGACTTCCCCCTCTCCCTCCCTTTTCAAAGGAGGCTTCACCCTTGCTGAAGTCATGATCGCCATGGGCATCGTGGCCAGTGTCATGGTGGCTCTGCTGGGCATGATCCCCCTTGGCGTCCGCCAAGTGCGGGAAGCCACCAATCTCACCATCAGCGGGCGCATCGCCCAGGAGGTGATCAGCAATATCCAGCAGTCCAACTGGAAGGATATCGAGAAAACATTTGACGGAAAAACCTTCGAATTCGACCACGAGGGATTCCTGATTCGGCCCGACAGCAAGGAGCAGACGGGGACCTACGAGGCCCGGGTGACCCTCACCAACAGCACCACGATCAACTTTGGGCAGACGGAGTACCCCAAGGACACCCTCCGCAAAGTGCTGATCACCGTCGAATACACTCCGGACGGCATGAAGATCGTTGTGAGACCCAATCAGTACAAAAACGGGAATCCAAACATCCAGAACTATAATTTCTACGTGGCCAACCAGAACAAGACCAAGTAAACAGCCTTGCCCACCTCCTCGCAAAATCAGCCTCCCGCACCTTTATGAAAACTCTCCCCAAACTGAACTCCGGCCACCGCGCCGGTTTCAGTCTTATCGAGCTGATGGTGTCCATCACGGTCCTGTCCATGCTCCTCGCGATTGTAATGCAGATGCTGGAGCAGATGCAGCGGACCTGGAAGCACACGCGCCAGTCGGTCTCCGAGTTCAAGGATGCCCGCACCAGCTTTGACGAACTGAGCCGCCGTCTGGAGCAGGCCTCCCTCAATGCCTATTACGGCTACGTCTGGCAGACCGCCGATATTCCCGGCGGCGGCGGCAAAGTGCGCTATGGACGCCAGATCACCCCTGAATCCGAACTCCAGTTTGTCACTGGTCCCACCTCCGTCCTTTTCTCCAACTCCTCGGTCAAAAATGTGGGCAGCCGCCCCGGCCACGGGGTTTTCTTCCAGGCACCCTTCGGTTTCTGCATCCAGCGCTCCAAGGACAATGCCAGCCGCTATCAGTTCGAGCAGCTGAACAGCCTGCTCAACGCCTGGGGATATTATGTGGAGTTCAACTCCGATGAAATGGACCGTCCCAAGTTTCTCAACACCATCAAAAACGCCCCTGCCCCCCGCCTGCGCTACCGGCTGATGGAGTTCCGTCAGCCGACGGAGTATCTTCAGATCTACAAGCTGAACCTGCGGGACAAGGTGTCCGCCAACCAGAAAGAGTTCTACAAATGGTTTGCCGACGGGCTTTTCGGAGTGAATTCCCCGTGGAACACCGCCACCGAGCCTCCCGCCAGCGGCAGCACCTTCTTCCGGACTACCCGTCCCATGGCCGAGAACATCATCGCCATGTTCATCCAGCCGCGCAAACCCACGTCCGCAAACAACAGCAGCGCAAAGTTGGAGGATCTTGCGCCTGACTTTATTTATGACACCCGGCGCTGGCAGTGGAGCTCAAGCAAAGCCCCCAACGTCGCGGGCTCCAAGCATCAGCTTCCGCCCATTATGGACATCACCTTTGTGGCGGTGGATGAGGGCTCCTTCTCCAACTACATGAGCCGGAACAATATCACCAAAGTTGAGGATGAGACTGTTCTGGTCGATAATGAAAAATTCGTCAACGCCATCAAATTCTCCGAGGATCTCCTGGATCTTCAGAAGAGTCTGACCGCCCGCAAGCTGGAATGGCGCATCTTCAGCGCCTCGATCCGTCTGCGTGAGGCGAAATGGATTGAGAACTGATCCGCAACCCACCCAAACCCTTCACCATTTCCAACGGTATGACCCTACGTCACCGCCCCTCCCTCCAACGGGGCTTCACTCTGGTTGAAGTGCTCGTCGTGCTGGCGATCATTTCCATCATCATGTTTCTCTCCGTGCCCAACATGGGGGAAATCATCAAAGGATCCAAACTGACCCAAGCCGGCGACCAGCTCCGGAATGACCTTGCGCAGGCCCAGATGACCGCCGTCAAGGAGAACCTGACCGTCGAGGTCCGGTTGTACCAGTACAAACAACCGGAGATGGATCCCGCGATGGCGTCGGCGAGCTACTCCGCCTATCAGATGTTCACGCTGATTCCCGACAGCACCAAACCGTCGGATCCCAAAGCGGAGCGTATTCTGGCTCCGTTCGGAAAGATCAAAAAACTGCCTTCGGGCATCGTGATCCCCGCCAGCGAGACTTGGAGCACACTGGTGTCCAACAACACCTTGGCCACGGGCGAGCAGCAGGTTCTCGGTCTGATCCCCACAGAGAAGCAGACCGCCGCCACCTACCGCTCCTTTCAGCTCAATCCGGATGGAACCACCAATCTGGGCAGCACCGGGGCCACTCAGTGGTATGTGACTCTGATCAATCTCTCGGATCTGGAAAAAGCGGGCGGCGCTGTGGAGTCCATCGCCCCGAACAACTACATCTGCATCCAGGTGGATGCCTACAACGGCGGCACCCGCTGGTACCAGCCGAACTGATTCTCCCCCGATCCGGCTCCGGGCCTGAATTTTTGCCGGGAAAGCGGCGCACCGTCCTGCGGTTGCGCCGCTTTCTGTTTTCGCGCATTTTGATGGTTTGCGACAATCCCCAATGACCGGCGACCGCGATCAGTTTGGCACCGCCCTCGGCCTTTCCGCCCTGGTGAATGCCGGGCTGTTTCTGGCCGTCGTGTGGGCCATGGCGGTGGAGCGGGGGCTGCTGGCGCATGCCCGGTCACCGGCGGCATCCACGCCCGAAGCCGTGGTGGAGATGGTGATCAGCGCCGAACCGGAGCCGGCCCTGCGGCTGCCGGAGCCCGAACTGGCCCCGATGGTCAAAGAGAAAAAAAAGCCCAAACTCCAGCCCGGGTCTGTGGAGGCCCCGGAGGACGCGCCGGAGGAGACTCCTGAGAACCGGGATACAGCCTTTGTCTCCAGCCGGAACATGCGGGCGGCCTCGGAACTGGAGCCCTCCAGGAATGGAGTCGATGGCCTGCCCAGGCTGGATGGCGACCCCGACGTTCCCATGCTGGAGCTGCGGGACCAGGATTTCCGGGACGGCACACTTGGGGGCAACTCCTCTGCCCTGGCTGCCGCCCCTGTCGTCATCCCATCCATGGCTTTGCCGCCGGCAATGCCGGTGCCGCCAACAGCCACGGATGCGGATAGACCGCCTGAAACGGCTGCCCCGCCGGCTTTCAAGGATCCCCTCTCACCCGGTATACCCGCCCCGCCTCCGTCCCGTCCGAACCGCTCGCAAGCCATGACGGCACCGTCATCCATAACCGGCGAAACCCAGGGTGAGCCTGCTCTCCGCACTCAGCTCCGAATCCCGCGGGCGGATGGGAACACCACCCGCAAAGGCACCGCCTCGGTGGATGCGCAGGAGACGGCCAGCGGACGTTACACGCAGGCGCTCAGGGGAGCCCTGAACAAAAGCTGGCGTCCCGGTCTGAAGGGCATCAAAGACTTGGCGTCCCGTGGCGTTGTGGAGGTGTACTGCGAAATTGACGCCGCAGGCAAAACCCACAATGTGAGGCTGCTGAATCCCGGAGAGGCCAATCCGATCATGCAGGACAACGCAGTCACCGCCGTGATCAAGATCCGGTTCCCCGCGCCCCCCGCTGAACTGCTGCAGGATCCGGACCACGCCATCGACGGCCGGCTGCGGCAGACGATCTCTTTGCTTTTCTACTGAGCTTTTTCCGTCTTCTATCCCCGCAATGCTTGCCGCCGGTTTCACCGACAACTTCTCCCTCAGTTTTCAAACCCTGCTCGATTTCTTCCGCACCGGCGGCTGGTTTATCTTCCCCATCGTGGTCTGCTGGTTCATCTCCATCACCGTCATTCTGTGGAAGGCGCTGGACCTGAGACAGCGGCGGCATATACCGCCGGAGCTGGCGGCGGAGTTGGAAAATGTGGGCACCACCCTGCGGCAGGGAAAATTTCCCGCTCTGCAGACCCGGATCCAGACAGAGCCCAGCCTGCTGGGCCGGCTCTGCCGGGTGGGCATCAGCAGCCGGCACACCACCGCCGAGGCCGCCGCCCGGGCCACGGAAACCGCTGCCCGCGAGGAGGTGTCCCGGCTGGAGCGCGGCATTCCCGTGCTGGAGATCATTTTCACCATTGCGCCCATGCTGGGCCTGATCGGCACCGTCAGCGGCCTGGTGCGCATCTTCTCCTCGCTGGGGACCTCATCGGGGCAATCCGCCGAGCAGGCCCGCGAAATCGCGCACGGCATCGCCGAAGCCATGAACACCACCATTGCCGGCTTGGTGGTGGCGGTGCCCGCCCTCATCGCCCAGGTGCTCTACTCCCGTCAGGTGGAGCGCCTTGCCCTGCGGCTGTCCACCCTCCTGACCGATTTTCTGGACACCTGCTGGAGCCATTCAACCAACGGTGGATAGAGCCACTGGAACCTGTCTCCGCAGTCTGTCGATGGCTTTCCCCATCCCCGTGTCTCCCTCCAACCCTCTCCTGAACCCTGAACCCTTTTCCCTGCCTCTCCCCCCCGCGTGAATTTTTATCAGAAACGGCGCCGCACGCCGGCTCTCCAAATTATTTCGATGATCGATATCCTGATCATCCTGCTCATCTTCCTGGTGGTGAGCACCACGTTCAAGGACATCCAGACCGCCCTCAATGTCACCCTGCCCACCAGCCGTGAAATGGCGCTGGGCAGCGTGCCGGCGGAGGGAAGGCTCAGTCTGTCCATCACCCGGGATGAGAAAATCCACCTCGCCGGCGCGGAGGTCAGCGCTGATGAATTGACGGCGGCCCTGACCCGGATGAAGGCCTCCCGCCCGGACGCCAAACTGGAGCTGCGGGTGGACGAAAAAGCCTCCTTTGGCCTGCTGGTCGAACTGTGGGACGCCATCACCAAAGCCGGATTCAAAGTGAACGAGGTGCCGGCCCGCATTCTGCGCGCCTCCCAGCCGGGAAAGTGATCCCGCTTTTTCCCTTTCCGCGCTTTGGAAGCCGGGCCGGGAACGGTCAGACTCCGTTTGCACCAGGCTTCGGAGCGGGATTGGGTGGGCCCATGGATTTGCCGAAGGAAGTTCAGGAATTGATCCGCATGGCCCTCGCCGAGGATATCGGGCCCGGGGATGTGACCGCGCTGTTTTTTGTGCCGGAGAATGCCCGCGCCCGCGCCCGCGTGGTGGGACGGGAAACCGGCGTGCTGGCCGGCCTGGCGGTGGCGGAGGCTGTTTTCCGGGCAGTGGATCCCGGACTTTCCCTGACTCCTCAAAAGCGGGATGGCGATCCCCTGGCTCCGGGGGATACGGTGCTGGAGATTGCGGGCTCCACCCGCTCCCTCCTGACGGCGGAGCGCACCGCTTTGAATTTTCTCCAGCGCCTCAGCGGCATCGCGACCCAGACCGCGGCCGGGGTGGCCGCCATCGCGCAGGCCGGAGGCCATACCCAGCTCCTCGACACCCGCAAAACAACCCCCGGCTGGCGCTGGCTGGAAAAGGGCGCGGTACGCGCCGGCGGCGGGCGCAACCACCGCGCCGGCCTGCACGACATGGTGATGGTGAAGGACAACCATCTGCCGCAATCCGGGGGACTGGGCGGTCTTCAATCGTCCATCGACGCCGTGCAGGCGGCGCATCCCGGCATGAGGGTGGAACTGGAGGCCGACACCGTGGAGCAGGTGCGGGGGTTCCTGACCCTGAGGGGCGTGGACTTCATCCTGCTCGACAACATGTCCCTGGAGGAGATGCGGGAATGTGTGGTGCTGGCGGAGAGCACGGGCGTGAAGCTGGAGGCCAGCGGAGGCATCACGCTGGCGCGTCTGCCTGAAATCGCGGCCACCGGCGTGGATTTTATCAGCTCCGGGGCTCTGACCCATTCCGTGAAGGCCCTGGATCTGGCGCTGGATTTTGAAGAGCGGCTGGCCTGACCGCTCCGGCTCCGCTTTCATTCCCTCCCCTCCCCTGCCGTGGATCATTCCCTTTCCGCAACGCTGGATGTGGCGCGTCTGCGCCGGGCACTGCCGGACCGGCGTGTGGCGTATGCCGCCCGCATGGGATCGACCAATGACGAGGCCCGGAGGCTGGCGGGTGAGGGCGCGCCGGACGGCACGGCGGTGCTGGCGGATGAGCAGACCGCCGGGCGCGGACGGCGCGGAGCCCGCTGGGTTTCGCCCGCAGGCCGGAATCTGATGGTCTCGGTCCTCCGGCGTCCCGATCCCGCCCTCCTGCCGCCGGAGCGCTGGTCCCGCCTGACCCTGGCGGCGGCTCTCGCTGGAACAGATGCCCTGGACGGCACGCCGGGCTTGCTGGCCCGGGCGGAGGTGAAGTGGCCGAACGACCTGTATTTGTCAGGCAAAAAAGCCGCCGGCATCCTGGTGGAGAGCGCTATGGACAGCACCGCCGCCGGCCATGTGGTCATCGGCACCGGGGTGAACCTGAATCTCACGCCTGCGGATTTTCCTGAGGAGCTCCGTGACACCGCCACCTCCGTGTGGATCGAAACCGGTGGCCGGCCGGTGGACCGCACCGCCTTCGCCATCGCCTTCCTGTCGGCCTTGGAGCGCCGCTGCCGGCAGGCGGTGCACGACTTTCCGGAGATGCTGCGGGAAGCTTGGGACCGCAGCTGGCTGGCGGGCAAAAACATCCGCCTGCTCAGGGCGGGCGAGGAGTTGGAGGGCATCGCCGCCGGCCTGGGTCCGGAGGGTGAACTGCGGCTCCGGGCGGAGGATGGCCGTGTGCTCAGCATCGCCAGCGCCGATCTGGTGCGGGTGGTGCGGGATTGAGGGTCGAGGATGCCCGGTGCTTCGCTCCTTGAATCTTTCGGGAGTTCACAGCCAATTCCCGCACCGGCACCGGCACCGGGGAAAGCCGGCCAGCTGGCGGGTTTCCGCTTTCCGGATCGGGAAAAACGCTTCTTTTTCAAAGGCACGCCACGTTTCCAACATGATCCCCGACCCCCCGCCCCCGCACGAATCCGACAGCCGCTGGCAGGAATGCACAGAGAAGGTGGCGGGTCAGCTGGAGGCGGGCTGCCGGTTGCCGGTGAACGAACTGCTGCTGCCGCTGACCCTGCAGGTGGCGACCTCCTCCTTTCTACGGGGGGACTCACTGGGGTTCTGGCATGTGGGAAATGAGCGCCACTGGCTGCCCCGCTTTCATTTCCAGCGCACCAGGGTCATCAAGCACCGCTACCGGCTGGGGATCTTCGCGGGCATCCACGGCGACGAGCCCGCCGGCATTCTGGGACTGATGGATTTTGTGAGGGAGCTGGACCGGGACCCGGAGCTGGGCCGGGAGTTCGAGCTGTGGCTTTACCCGCTCTGCAACCCCTCCGGTTATCTGGCGGCCACCCGCGAATCCAGCGCCCGGCTGGATCTGAACCGCGAGTTCTGGTGCGGCTCCGTCCAGCCCGAGGTGGTGCTGCTGGAGAAGGAGCTGCGGGAGCGGAGATTCGAGGGCATCATTGCCCTGCACTCCGACGACACATCCAACGGTTTTTACGGATTCGCCCGCGACCGCCTGATCTCCGAGCAGATGCTGGCCCCGGCGCTGGCGGCGGCGGACCGGCATCTGCCACTGGACCGGAATGAGATTATCGACGGCTTCCATGCCGTGAACGGCGTCATCCACTCCGCCTACGACGGCATTCTGTGCGCCCCGCCGGAGCAGCGGCCGCAGCCCTTCGAGGTAATTCTGGAAAGCCCCCAGCTGACTCCGCTGAGCCTGCAGCGGCAGTCCTTTGTGGCCGCGCTCTCCGCCATTCTGAAAAGCTACCGCGGCTTTATGGCCTACGGCGGCGACATCTGATTTTCGGAAAGGCGGGAAAGGCGGCAATCCCCGCCTCAGAAATCGAGATAGATTTCCGTGCGGCGGTTACGGGACCGGCCCTCGGGATTGTCGCTCCCGTCCGTGCGCTTGTTGGGATCCAGAGGGGCGGTGGATCCGAAGCCGATGGTTTCAATCTGCGTGGGGGCCACTCCCAGCTTATGAAGAAAGTTGCGGACGTTTTTGGCGCGGTCGGCGGACAGGCGGTAGTTGAAATCATCCGTCCCCAGATCATCGGCATGACCGGTGATCCGCAGCTTTTTGGCTGGATCCGTGGCCAGCAGCCGGGCCACAATCTCCAATTGCGAGATGGCCCGGGGAACCAGTTTGGCACTGTTGAAATCGAAATACACCACCAGGCTTTCCCCTCCCTGCGGTGACTTCACGACCGGAGTGTAGAACACTTTGCCGGTGCCGGAGGCTTTGACGTAGGACTCCAGCAGGCTGCTGAAATCCAGGGCCTCAATGGTCCACACCCCCTCCCCATTGGGATGCAGGGTGATGCCAATCTCGGCATCGGTTTTCTGCTTCGCGGAATGAACCTTCACCAAGGCGATGGCGGCCTCTTTGCTGGCGGTGGTGACCACGATGGGGCGCTCGGCCGCGGGCTGGTATTCACCCTCCTCGAACACGATGCACAGCCCCGCCAGTTTCTCCTGGGTGATTTTGTCCCGGTTGGTCACCTGCCGGGCGGCGTGGAAGTTCCGGGCCAGCACGGCGGAGAGAAAGGTCCACGTCTGCTGGAGGGGATCGGGTTTTGCGGTCTCCAGTTCGGCGGGGGTAATCACCACCTCGTGTCTGCGCAGTTCAGTGGTGGCCTGGGCGAGCAGCGCCGGGGAGACGACCACTGATTTCATGCGCCAGGATTTGGTGGTCTCATCCCGGAACAGATCCACCCACAGCGGTCCGGCCGGCGGCGGCGTGCCGGTGGCATCCGGCAGCAGACGGATTTCATACCGCGGCATTCCGGCGGCGGTGCCGGCATCCGCAAACACCGTTCCCTTGTCCGGCACTTTGTAGCCGCCCTTGGTCAGCAGCAGCTTGAGGAAATTGGTGCGGGCGTCGGCCACAAACGCCGGGCCGCCCAGCTTCACTGCCCCTTCGAGATTCCCGGCCCGGAGCTCGGCCGTCACCGCGTCCAGCAGCTGCACCGGGCGGGCATACACCGCCGGGGGCGTTTTGGGTTTGGCGGGAGGTTTGACAGCGGAAGCGGGCGGCCTGGCCACCACGGGTGCGGCACCGTCCTGTCCCCCGCCCCCGGCGGTTGCCGGATCCTGGGGTTGCTGACGCGGAGGGAGGGTGAAGAGCACAAAAAAGCCGGCACTCAGGCCCACGATTCCCAGAAAAACCGGAATCGCCGGATTGATCTGGCCTGAGAGGGAGTGGCGGTTCACGGCAACAGCCAACAGCATAATTCAGAGAGGTTGAAAGTATAGCGCTGACAGAGAATCATTTTTCGCAACCTTGTTGAGGAGCGTCGGCAGGGTGAAAACCAACTTTTCGGGAATTTTTGGCTTTAAGCGCCTAGCTGGCCCTGATTTCCCCAAAAAACTGAAAAGATGAACGGCAAAATCTGGTATGTGAACTTTCTGAGCCCTCAGTTGCATTAATAGGGGATTTTTTTAAACTTGCCAGCCGGGAGTAAATTTGCTTTTTGATATATTTCCGGGAAGTTCCCATCCCCTCCGCCGTGAATCCACGTTTCTTCCTCATCTGCTGGATGGGAGCCGTTGTTCCTGTGGCCTGGTCACAGACACCGTCCGCGCCACCTTCATCCGTGGCACGGCCCGCATTGGAGTTTAAATTCGATACCCAGGAAGGAAAGGTTTATGTCGTGGAGGGCTCGTCCGACGGGACCAACTGGGCGCAGGTCTCACCGCCGGTTTTTGGCGATGGCCAGCCGGCCACTGTGCGGCTGCGGGTGGATGGCGCCGACGGGCGTATCCGCTATCCTTACTACCGCCCGCAGGAGGTGGACGCCGCCCTTTACGGCCCGGCCCCCGGGGTGCAGGGGTTGGAGGGCCGGACGCTGCTGCTGAATGACAACGGGCGGGAACGCCAGCTGATTCTTTACAAGGAAATTCAGGGCCAGCATGTGGGGGTGCTGAAAACGGACGCCACCCACGTGCGCAGTTTCACCTACAAAGCCGTGCGGACCGCGCAGGACACTCTGCGGCTGGAGCTGACCTATTTTGACAAAACCACTGCGGTGGCCACGATTCAGTTTCTGGATCAGGGTCTGGGCACCTATCAGATGCGGGAATACGGGACCGGGGGCATCCTCCAAGGGGTGGATGCCGGGGGCTTCGGGCTGCACACGGCGAGACCGGCGGGAAATGCCGACTCCTCCCTGCCTGCCACCTTTGCCGGCTCCAGTCTGCTTGCCATCCAAGGCGGCAGGGTCACACGGATGGAGTTTCTGTCCCCTGACGAGGTGGTGCTGCACCATGCGGACGGATCGCAGGACAGCCTGCCCTACGACTACGATTTGAATTCACCCGGCAAGGGCACGGTGCGCATCACCCTGCCCTCGGAGGAGACGCTGGTTTACGATCTCAGCCTCACCGGGGGCGGCAGCGGCACTCTCACCCAGAATGTGGCCCCCCCGCCCGGCCAGTTGCCCGCCGCCGGGGACACCCCGAATTCCGGGTCCTTCAACCTTCCTCCGAAGGACGCCCCGCCGCCCATGAACTCCAACTGCCCGCCCAAATCCCTGGATGGCAAATCGATCATTCTGAGCGGCAGCGACCCGGTCACGCTTTATTTTCAGGCGGATGGCACCGGCACCTCCGTGAAGGAGCGCGGAGGCTCGGTGGAGATCACTCCGTTCTTCTACGACTACTCACCCAACACCTCCGCCAGCGCCAATCTGTCCGTGACTTTTCCCGGAGTGACCAAGGATAAGGTGAACGACTACGACTTGGATTTCAACGCGGACTGCACGGGCACCTACCAGGCCAGCTCCTTCCAGAACGGGGAGTCCAATCTGGTGAGCAATGGCGGGTTCTCCACGAGCGGCGGTGTGACCGGGCATCAGTAAGGGAAACCCCAGCCGGTCAGCACCGGCGCGCACGAAGTGAGAAAAGGCACTGAAGGCAGTGCCCTGCCTCTCAATCCACCCCGTGCAGGGGTGTGGCGGCGGGTGCCTGAAACGAGGAAAATCAGGCCTGCGGAACCGGGAAAAAGCCGTCTTCCCAGCGGCCATCTGTACGGGTTTCCCACCTGCACACTGCTCTTTCTTTTCCTCCGGCCTGAATTAGTCTCGCACTCCTTTTTTTCAGCCTCCGGCTTCACGCCTTTGTTTTCCCGATTCACGACCATGATGACCGCCGCTCAGATCCGCCAGAGTTTCCTCGACTTCTTTAAGTCGAAGCAGCACACCATCGTGCCTTCCGCCAGCCTCATGCCGGACAGCCCGGGCCTGCTTTTCACCAACGCGGGAATGAACCAGTTTGTGCCCATCTTCCTGGGTCAGGTGGAGTGCCCCTACAAACCTGGCCGGGCGGCGGACACCCAGAAGTGCATCCGCGCCGGCGGCAAACACAATGACCTCGACGATGTCGGACTGGACACCTATCACCACACTTTTTTCGAAATGCTGGGGAACTGGTCCTTCGGCGACTATTTCAAGAAGGAGGCCATCGCGTGGTCGTGGGAGCTGATCATCGAGGTCTGGAAGTTCCCCGCCGAGCGCGTCTATGCCACCATCTATCAGCCCGGCCCCGGCGATCCCGCGGAGCGCGACCAGGAGGCATGGGACCTGTGGGCGGAGAAGTTCCGCTCCGCCGGGCTTGATCCGGACATTCACATCGTTAACGGAAACAAGAAGGACAACTTCTGGATGATGGGCGACACCGGCCCCTGCGGCCCATGCACAGAGGTTCATGTGGACCTGACCCCCGGTCCTGTGCGCACCGGCGTGGAGCGCCAGAAGGAGGGCGCCAAGCTGGTGAATGGTCCTGACTCCCGCTGTATCGAGATCTGGAACAACGTCTTTATTCAATACAATGCCGAACCCGCCACCCCGGAGGACGCAATCACCATGCGCAAAGCCGGTGTGAAGGCCGGCGTGGACTGGAAGCAGAAATTTGTCCCCCTGCCCGCGCAGCATGTGGACACCGGCATGGGCTTTGAACGCGTGGTGTCCATTATCCATGGCACCCATGATTTCACGGATTTTGAGAACGCGAAAATCAGCAACTACGCGACCGACGTTTTCCGCCCGCTGTTCGATGAACTTGAAAAACTGAGCGGCAAAACCTACACCGGCACCATGCCCGCGCCCGGCACCACGGGGGAGACGGAGCAGGAGAAGATCGACATCGCCTTCCGCGTCATCGCCGACCACATCCGCACCTTGGGCTTTTCCATCGCGGATGGCATCACACCCGGCAACACGGACCGCAACTACGTCCTGCGGCGCATCCTGCGCCGCGCCGTGAAATACGGCCGCACCCTCGGCTTCACGGAGCCCTTCTTCTACAAACTCACCGACACCCTTGCGGTGCATATGGGCGACATTTTCCCGGAAATCCGGTCGCGGAAGGAATTTGTGAAGCAGACACTGAAAACGGAGGAGGAGGCGTTCAACCGGACGCTGGATAAAGGGATCGCGCTGTTCGAGGAGGAAGCCGCCCGCCTCAGCGGCGGCGGCAGGATCACGGGAGCTTTCGCTTTCAGGCTGTACGATGAGCAAGGGTTTCCCTACGATCTCACGGAGCTTATGGCCCGCGAGCGCGGCCTGACCGTTGACAAGGAAGGCTTCGAAACCCTCATGGAGGAACAGCGCGCACGCGCGAGGAAAGCGCAGACAAGAGCTGTTATCCAGCTCTCCGAAATTGAAACCAAAGAACCCACCAAATTCATTGGCTATGACGCTTCCGGCGTGGAGACCAAGGTCCTTGAGGTGGCGAACATGGGAGGCAAAACCGCCGTCATCCTGGAGGCGACACCCTGTTATGCGGAAATGGGTGGGCAATTGGGGGACATGGGCGAAATCCTCCGCGGCGCAGAGGTTCTTCCGGTTTCCGACACCCGGAAGTCCGGCAACACCTTCCTGCATTATCTCAGCCAGTCCATGGATGGCGGGGACAGCGTCCTGCTGTCGCCCGGGGACAGTGTTACTGTGCGAATCGACGAAGCCCGTCGCGCCGCCATCTCCCGGCATCACAGCGTGACCCACCTGCTGCACTGGGCACTGCATGAGGTGGTCAGTCCGGATGCCACGCAGAAGGGCTCCTATGTGGGACCGGAAAAACTGACTTTTGACTTCAACCACGCCGCCCTCACGCCGCAGCAGGTGGCGGATGTGGAGAAGCTGGTGAATGAGCGCATCCTCGAAAACGCCCCCATCCTGTGGGCGGAGTTCAAATACGCCGATGTGAAATCCCGTCCGGAGATCATGCAGGCCTTTGGAGAGAAATACGGCGACACCGTGCGCGTGGTGCAGATCGGCGGACAGGCGGGCGGACTGAACGGCTACAGCATGGAGCTCTGCGGCGGCACCCATGTGCGGGACACCGGCGAGATCGGTCTTTTCAGAATCGTCAGCGAGGCCGCCACTGGCGCGGGCATCCGCCGCATTGAGGCCGTGGCCGGCCTTTCCGCCTATGAGCAGGCTGCACTGGATGCCGGGCGCCTGAAGGCGCTGGCCGCCAAAATCGGCGCTCCCCTGCCGGATCTGGAAAAGAAGATCGAACTGCTTCTGGAGCAGAACCGGGCACTGGAGAAGTCCCTCAAAGCCGCCTCGCAGCGCGAAGCCGCAGGCCACGCCAAGGAACTGCTGGCCAAGGTGGAGGGTCATGCCCTCGTCGCCAATCTGGGGGATCAGGACGGCGATTATGCCATGGCCGTGAGCGATGCCCTGAAGAGCCTTTTCAACGGCGTGGTGGTGCTGGGCACCTCCGGCGGCGGAAACGTGGCACTGATCGCCACCGTCTCCAGGGAGCATCAGGCCCGCGTGCAGGCTGGCAAAATCATCTCCGCCATCGCCCCGCTGGTGGGTGGCAAGGGAGGCGGCAAGCCCGACTTCGCCCGTGGCGGTGGCCGCGACGCGGGCGGCCTGGATACGGCGCTGGCCGAAGCCAAACGTCTGGCGGCCAGCTGAGCCAACAGCGGACATCATCCCCGGCGGGGCATTCGGAATCCATCAGGACGTCCGGGTGCCCCTCCTGTTTTTTGGAACCCTGTTTCCCGGATCCGGACTGCCGCATCCCGTTTTTGGGAGTATCCCTGCAAAAACTCCTGTTTTCGCCCTGTCGGAAAATGATTTTGTGGATTAATTTCCTTTCAGTGTGTCGGCGTCCGCCGTTGGCACTTAACCATTCCATCCCATGAAACGTCTCTGGCTTGCCCTGCTTCCCTGTTTCTGGATTCTCCCCGCTGCGGCGGCGGAAAAAACCCTGCCGTATTTCAATGATTTGCCGCTGAAGGACGGTCGGAAGCTGGAGAAAGTCCAAGTGCTGAAGATCGAGCCCGACGGTCTGCGGGTGGAGCACACCCATGGTGCCGGCAAAGTGCCCATGGAGGTTCTGCCCGCCGACGTCATCAAGCGCTTCAACTTCAACGAAACTGATGCCGCCGACTGGCGGGAGGCTGAGAAGAAACGCAAGGATGAGGCCACCGCCCGCGAGCGGGAGGAGGCCCTGAAGCAGATGACCGCCACCGCCCGCGCGGAGCAGGAGGAGCAGGTGCGCCGTCAGCGCCTGGCCCTTTATCAGCAGATGCGCGGCGGAACGCTGAATTATGTGGATGCGGACACGGCTTTGAGAAAATCCATCGAACTCTATACCCAGGCCGGGCGTGAGGATCTCGCCGGCATCCTGCAGGAGGACCGTCAACTGCTGAAGCAGCAGGAGATTTACCGCCCCTCCGCCGAACTGGAGAAAGAGAAGGAGGAGCTCGCCAAACGTGTGACCCAACTGGAGACCGACCTCACCCACGCCCAGAATCAGCCGCCGCTCATCATTTCCCAAGCGGATCCGTTCCTGATATCGCCCTCCATTTATTACAATCCGACTCCCATTTACATTCCTGTCCCCGGCAATCCGCTGCCTGGGGACTGCCCGCCGGGGCCGAGACCCCCGGTCGGCCGCCCGCCGCTGGACTGCCCTCCCGGCACGGTGGCCCCTCCGGTTCTCAGACCGCCCTGGCAGCCAGGGCCCACCTATCCCTCAAACGGTCACAGCGTTCTCAATCCCCGCCAGCCGCAAGTCCAGCAGCCGGCGGTCCAGCAGCCGCAGGTGCCACCTATCCGCGTGCGCCCGCCGCAGGTGCCCCAGCCCTCTGTCCGGCCAGTCCCCAGCTACCCGCCCGTTAATTTCCGGCCCGCGCCCTCCTTTTCACCGCGCCCTGCTTTCCGGCCCGGCGGTCCTCAGTACACGCCCCGGAACGGCGGCGGTCCAAGGACCAACTGGTAGGGCACAGATTGGCTGGCGGGCTGGCTCCCCGCCGGCGGCCTTCCAACCTGCCGCTTCCACTGGCGGTGCAGGGAAAAAATGCCCCGTGCCCTTGTGCCCGGGGGAGCGGGCGTGCCACTCTTGGACATGCCTGAGCCTGCCCCTGCCCCTGCCGCTGTCATTTTCGATCTGGACGGAACCCTGCTGGATACGCTGGCCGACCTTGCGGACTCCGCAAACGAGGCCCTCAGCGAGTATGGGCATCCGGTTCATCCCGTGGACAGCTTCCGCACCTTTGTGGGCGACGGCATGGCCACCCTGATGGAGCGCATTCTGCCCGAGGCCGCCCGCACACCCGCCGGGATCCAGCAACTGCTGGGCCGCTACCGCACCGCCTACGACGCCCGCTGGAAGCTGAAGACCCTGCCCTACCCGGGCATTGTGCCCCTGCTGGAGGCGCTGGCCGCCCGCGGCATCCCCATGGCCGTTCTATCCAACAAACCGCAGGCCTATACGGAAATCGTCATGGCCCATTTCCTGGCGGACCATCCTTTTGAGGTTATCTTCGGCCATCGCGACACCGTGCCCAAAAAGCCTCATCCCGCCGCGGCGCTGGAGATCGCGGACAAACTTGGGCTTTCCCCGGCGGAGATCCTGTTCGTGGGAGACACCAGCACCGACATGGACACCGCCACCGCTGCCGGCATGATCCCCGTGGGCGTGCTCTGGGGCTTCCGCCAGGAGGAGGAACTGCTCGCCCATGGCGCGAAGCACCTTCTGAAGGAGCCGGCGGAGCTGCTGCCGCTGCTGCCGCCGGGAGCCGGTTCGGACTCCAATCCGTGACCGGGCAGCAGGCAGGAAGCGCTTCACCGATAGCGGTTTTCCGCTTTTCCGGCCCGGCCATCAGTCTGTCCACTCGTAAATCGCCGTGGCCAGCTCCGCCTGCCGCAGCATCTTCTCACTGTTGTTGCGGATGCGCCGGCAGAACTGGCGGGACAGAGCGCGCAGCAGCAGCACACCGTGGGCCGGCAGCTTGCTGGTGTATTGATCAAAACCCTCCTTGGAAATGCTCCAGAGCCGGCAGTTGATGACCGCACGGACATCGGCGCTGGCGGTTTTGGGATCGATGACATTCATTTCCCCGGCGCTTTCCCCGGGCATGATCATGCCCAGTTCCACCACCTGCTTGTCGGTCCGCGCGCTGACCTCCAGCTTTCCCGAGATGAGGATGTGCAGGCGGTTCTCAGCGTCCCCCTGCCGCATGAGGCAGGAGCCCTCCGCCAGCGTGGAGAAACTGCCGTAGGACGCCAAGGCAATGCGGGCCTCCTCATGCATGCTTTGCAGAATGCCGATGCCGGGCAGAGCGGAACGGGAGGGACTTTCAGGCATAGGCGGACGGCATTTTGCGCCGGCACCGTTGCGCCTCCGCTTTCCGGGCTCAAGGGCGGAGAAATCAGGCGGCGGACCGCGCGTGGTAGGTCCGGATGTACTCCGCCAGGGCTTCACGCCAGGGCCGGACCAGCGCGCCGGTCAGCTCCGCCAGCCTGCCGGTGTCCATGGAGGTGTGGACCGGACGGGGAGCGATGAAAGCCGGGATTTCATGCAGGCCCAGCGGTTTGAGCGTCCGGCACTTCAAGGCCACCCCGGCCTCCGCCGCAATGTCCAAACAGGCCTGCCCGTACTCCAGCCACGAGCAGCCCCCGGCATTGCAGAGATTCACGATGCCGGTGGCCGCCGGATTCAGCGCCAAGGCCTCGAGCATGGCCGCGAGGTCATGGCTGTAGCTGGGATTGCTCCATTTGTCAGCGATGGCTCCGCAGTCGCCGCCCCGGCGCGCGCGGTCCAGAATGGTGTCCGCAAAGCTGGACCGGTCCGGCCCGAAAACCCAGGAGGTGCGGGCCACCAGAAAATCGGGACAAACCCCCAGCACCGCCTCCTCCGCCTCCCGCTTGGTGCGGGCATACACCCCCAGCGGATCGGTGGGGTCGGACTCCCGGCGCAGCCCCGGCAGCCGGCCATCGTAAACGTAGTCCGTGCTCACCTGAATGAGCCGCGCCCCGCGGTCCCGGCAGATGCGGGCCAGAAGCGCCGGAGCCTCGGTGTTCACCGCGCGGGCCTCGTCCGGATGGTCCTCGCAGTAGTCCACCGCTGTCAGGGCCGCGCAGTGGATCACGGCATCGAACTGCACGGCGTCGAAATGATCCCGGATCCGCTCCGGCTCCCGCAGGTCCATGGCCCTGCGGTCCCACGCGATGACGCGGTGACGGTCCCGCAGATGGCGGGCCACGGCGGCCCCCAGCCGTCCCCCTGTGCCGGTGATGATGATTCGCATGCGCTGGTTATTGAGGACAAACCGGCGGACGGCAAATGGCAATTGCAGCCCGGGCGAAGCAGCCGGGGCCGGCCGGCCCCAGTGGAAATCCTTCCGGGCTCAATCCGCCGGCTTCATGGTGATCAGCGACACAAAGGCGTCCTCCCGGATCCAGCGGACGGTGTCCGGATGCCGCACCGGATAAAAATTGTCCAGAATGCCCGCGAACCGGGTGCCGCCCAGCTCCAGCCAGCCGGTGGCCGCGACCTCGTGCCCCCACGACAGCTCCGGCTTGTGAGGCACCCGCACCACACAGGAAAGCAGCGCGGGGCGGCCTGCATTGACCTCCGATTTCAGCGCCTCAAAGGAAAACCGGTAAAACCGGACCACCGCCTTCAGTTGCCGGGCCTCGGCCTCGGCCTGAAGGGCTTTGGCCAGTTCCGCGGGATTGGCTCCGGCCAGGTCCATGCTGTCCCCGGTAAAGCCATCGTGGTCCGGGATGGTCATCATGCTGATCCGGGAACGCAGCTGACGGGTGAGGTCCTGAAGCCGGGTTTGCTCCTCCTGGTTTTTGGTATCCGCCGGGGATGGGGATGGAGAAAGCCGCCTCCGCCAAAAATCAAACACACTGGCTCCCGCCGTGGGCACGCAGCCGGAGGCGACTGGTTTGGCGTTTTTGCTTTCGCCGGGAAGCGGGAACTGCTGGAGAGCCGTCACGCCGGGCAGCGCTTTGCCGTCCGGCCCCTCGACCGCCAGCCGGTCGTCGAGCGCAAACTCAATCAGACCGCCCTGATCCCGGTCCTCCCACATCAGATAGCCGGATTTCCCCTCCGGTCCGGCCATGCGCGCATGCCAAGCCGCAGGCAGCCGCGTGGGAAAGGCGGCACCGGGTTTGGGCGGCACCAGCCGCACGTCCTCCAAAGTGGCTCCCGCCCACCCCTGCGCCCAGGGCTGGCGGAGAATCTCCGCCAGATGCGTGGCTCCCTTTGGCCGGAAATCAGGCGGCTCCGTCTCCGTGGGGGGCGTGGATGCGGGTGCGGGTGCCGCAGCGGCAGACTGGTCCTCTGCCGGTGCCATGGGAGCCCACGTCATCAGCAGGACGGTCGGGAGCAGCAGCCACCGCAGGGAAAAAGCACCAGCAGAAAAGAGAGCCAACGGTCGGGGTTTCACGGCATTTTGGAGTGTGGACGGGAAGGGAGGCCGTTGACGGAAACCAGCCTGTTCCCCTTTCCGCAAAGATTCAGCCATTATTCCGGAACGCCAGCGCCCGGCCTTTCATCAATCACTGCCGCCGATTCAGCTTGTCTGCGGAGAATGCCGGAGGGCCGGGCAAGCCAGCTTGCCGGAATGACGGCCTGTGCCAGGATGCGCCCATGACAGCACGACAGGTTTTCTACACGGGCCGGGTCCAGGGCGTGGGGTTCCGCTACACCACCAAGCAGGTGGCGGCGGGTTACGAGGTGTCCGGCTGGGTGAAAAACCTGCCCGACGGACGGGTGGAGCTGCTGGCGGTGGCCCGCGACGCCTCGGAGCTGGAGGCTTTCCTGACCGATCTCCAGGAAACCTCCGCGGTGGCGCATTATATCAAGGAAACCCATGCCTATCCCATGACGCCAGCCCCCACGGACATCCGGGGGTTCAGCATTCTGAGGGATTAGCCGGCCAGGCTGGAACCTGGCTGCGGCGGTTGTCCCCAGTCTTTCCAGGCGGCAGACCGGATTGCCATTCCCCGTCACGTTCCGTCAGGAAAGCCTTGAAGGCGCTGCGGGCCGGAGCGACAGGCCGGGATATGCAGACCATGACCATCCGGGAAGTGAAACAGGCCGCCGCCACCGCGCCGGTGACCGCCGCCATCCATGCCCAGATGGACCGGGCCCAGGTCAAGCCCACCAAGAGCGGCTCGGAGTTTCTGGAACTGAAGCTGCTGGATGCGCATGACAGCTTCATCCTGCGCATCTGGGGCGACTCCCCGGCCTTTGCCCAGGTGCGGCCCTGGCCCGCCGGCGCCTTTCTGTGCGTGGAGGGGGAGTGGACCAGCGGCCAGTACGGTCTGGAGCCCAAACAATGGCATCTGCGCCCGCTGGAGCCGGAGGAGAAGGAAACCCTGCTCGGCGGCCCGCCGCAACTCCGGGAAAAACAGGAGACGGACTACACCGCCATCGCGGTGATGGTGGACGGCCTGGCGGATCCCCGGCTGAAGGCGCTGTGCCGGCTGTTCCTTGATGAATACGGAGCGCGGTTCCGCCGCACCGGGGGCGCGCGGGACTATCATCACGCCCGCCGCGGAGGACTGGTGGAGCATGTGGCCCAGATGATGCGCTCGGCCTCGGCGCTGGCGGAGGTCTATCCCGGCATCAACCGCGACCTTGTGCTGGCCGGCGTGTTGTTTCATGATTCCGGAAAGCTGTGGGAGAACTGCTATGAGAAGGAGGGGTTCTCCATGCCATGGACCGAGCCCGCGGAGCTGATGGGGCACATCCCCCTGGGCATCGAGCTCGTGAACCGGCTGTGGCGGCAGCTGATGGAATCCCCCCTGGCGGAGGAATGGCACATCCAGTCCCTCCAGCCCGCCGGGGAGACAGTGCGGCTGCATCTGCTGCATCTGGTGGCCTCGCATCACGGGGAATACCAGTTCGGCTCCCCCACTCTGCCCCGCACCCCGGAGGCCGCCCTGCTGCATTATGTGGACAACATCGACGCCAAGCTGGAGATGTACTCCGAATCCTACGCCACCTCCCCTCTCGTGGCCCCCAACATCTTTGAGCGCCGCCGCCCCCTGACCACGCATGCGGTGCGTTCCCTGCCCGTGTTTGTCCAGCCGGAGTCCGGCGACACCGGCTCCGATGATGAATTCCCCGCGAAGCTGTGATACGGCCTTCCTGCGGGCATCAAAGAAGCTCCATCAGGCCAAGCCGGCAAAAAGGAACGGCAAACGGCGGGGAGGAAGCGGAATGGATGGTTCTCAGGAGTGTCCGGAAAGCCACAGGACAAAACGGTCGATTCCGGTTTACTGACAGGGGGAGCCGGTATTGCCCGCAGAGCGTCATGCTGTCCAAAAAACAGACCCTGAACCCGGCCCTGCGCTGCGGATCATTTATTTCAGCATCATGAAAAAATAGGAAAACTGTTTTTTACACTCATTTTCTGAAAATGAGCATATTGATCGGCAATTACAACTTGCGGAATGGCGTCCGCCAATCCATTCATCGCTATCCATTTTATGAGCCGCCATTATCCAAAATCAGCCAGCGCTCTGCTTTTTCTGTTTCTTTCAGGAATGTGGCTCTGGCAAACCGGGGAGAAACAGCCGGGCGGCGCGGCGCTAAAAACCCAGGGCGTCGTTTCCGGAAATCAGCGGGCATTCAGCCATCAGGGAAGCGGACAGGAATCTGCGGCAGCCCGGGCCATGAATCAGCCTGCCCCTCGTTTGGAAAACAGCAGCCGGATGCAGGCCGGGCCGGAATCCCGGCCCCCCGCCGGCGATGCAAGCCTTCTGGAAGACTCATCCATGGCCGCTTCCGGAACTCCGCAGGAACAGGATCATTCCGGAATCAGCGTTCCGGAACACGGATTGACCGCGGAATGGCGGACGGACGGACGCATGCTTTTTTCCCCGGCCGCTCCCGCGGAACGAAAGGCGGCCGGACTCCGGGAGCTGGATGAAAAGGAAAACCGCGTCGCCTTCCGTCTGACCGGGATAGGCTATGACTGCACCCGGCGCGGCGGCGTGGAAGCCCCCCGGATTGTCAGAACCGGGGACGGTGTTCTGACCGGCACACGCCCGGAGGGTTTGTCGGAATGGTACCGCAGTGGCAAGGACGGCATTGAGCACGGCTTCACTCTGGTTTCTCCACCGGCCCGCGTGGCCGGGGACAGCACTCCTCTGGAACTGGCGTTGGAGGTGGAGTCGGATCTGAGGCTGGTGGCGGAAAGTGCGGATTCCATTGTGTTTGAGAATGCGGCGGGCGGGGAGATCTGGAAATACCGGCATCTGGCGGTGTTTGACCGGGATGGAGGCCGGGTGCCGGCATGGATGGAGCTGCGGAGGGGACTGGCGGCGGAGAATCCGGAGATTCTCCTTTGCGTCGCTGACTCCGGAGCGCGGTATCCGCTGACTGTGGATCCCACCTTCGTGTCGGCGGAGGTCGCGTCCTTTCCGGGAGCCACCAGTGACGGCTCCGGGAGCAGCACACCTGAATTTATGGGCACTCTGGGGGATACGGTGCTGTTTTTCGCCAACGACGGGTATCTGGGAGACACCCTGTGGCGGACTGACCGGACCACGGGGGAAACCACCATGGTCATGGACATCAATCCTGGCGGCGGGGGATGCTTTCCCACCCGGATGGTGTCCTATAAGGGGGCCGTCTGGTTCGGGGCTTTTGATGACACGCACAAATATCAGCTCTGGCGCAGTGATGGCACCGCCGGAGGCACCGCCATCCTCCATGATTTCACAGCCACGGGCGTGACGAAGGTGGACAATGCCGCCCTGGCCGGAGATTGGCTCCTGTTCAATGTGCTGACCAATGCAGGCACAGAGATGTGGCGGACCGACGGCACGTCCCAAGGAACCGTCAAAGTGATCGCGGCGGGGGACCCCCGTGACTGCAATCTGCGGGAGGCACTGTCCTTCGGGGGAGCGCTGCTGTACTCCAGCTCCGGGTTGGGCGGCCAGCTGTGGCGTACGGATGGAACGGCGGAGGGGACCTTCATGCTGACGGGCACGGCCGGCTGGCCGCGCCAGATGACCGCCTCCGGGGACTTCGTGTTTTTTATGCCGCAGGGCACTGGTGAGGTTTGGAGAACCGACGGCACCGTGGCTGGAACGGTGAAAATCGCCGCGGCATCCGAAAATCTGATCGGCCCCCCGGTTTCCATGGGGGGACTGTGTTATCTGGGAAAGATCCTCAGCAGCGGCGCCACCTCCCTTTGGCGGTCCGACGGCGGGCCCTTTGTCCAGGTGCGGCATGTCGCCACCAACCTCGCCGGCTCCATCAAAATGCTGGGCTCCGCCGGGAGTCTGGTTTATTTTATGTATGCCAACGCCACGGAGGTGGCGGTTTGGAAAAGCGATGGCACTCAGGCGGGCACATCGAAGGTGCTCGCGCTTGGCAGTCCCGATTTTGTGCGGATCTCTGATCCGATGGCGGCGGGGGACCATCTGTTTTTCTCCGGCACCACCGAAGCCGGGGGCAACGAGTTGTGGAAAACCGACGGCACCGCCGCGGGCACAGGCATGGTGCGTGATATCCGGGCCGGAAGCGGGAATGGTTACGCCATGCCGAGGCTGGCGTCCGGGAATCTGCTGTACTTCATAGCTTCCGAAGCCGCCACCGGCAGTGAGTTGTGGCGGACCGACGGCACCGAAGCGGGCACCGCACTGGTCCGGGATATCTATCCGGACCGGCGGGACAATGGCCCGGCGAATATGACGGTGGTCGGGGACCGGCTGTTTTTTTCGGCCTATGCGCCGGGCATGGGGCGCGAATTATGGAGGACGGATGGCACCTCCGCCAACACCGTGCTCGTAAAGGATGTGGTGCCCGGACCCGGAAACGGCTTCGGGGATTTGGGCCGGGAACAATGGATCGCGGCCGAAGGGTTGCTTTTCGCCATGCCATGGCCCGCCGGTGCGCGCTCGCTGTGGCGCAGCGACGGCACGGCGGACGGGACCTTTCTGTTGAAAAGCCCCATCACGGGCCCTCCCCCCAGCGGCATCCAGACCCACGTGGTGGCGGCATGGAAGAATATGCTGTTCTTCCGCGAAGGCACTTCTCAAACCGAACTCTGGCGCTCTGACGGCACAGTGGAGGGCACCATCCGGCTGGCCTCCGGCGGAGACGGGATCACGCCTTTCGGGGATAGGGTGCTGTTTGTGGGGACGGATGCCAATGGCGTTGGATCCCTATGGCGCACGGACGGGACAGCGGAAGGGACATCAAAGGTGCTTCCCACCAGACTGGAGGTGGGATCCCCGGGGCAGAATCCTTTCAGGATACTGAATGGACGGATTTATTTTTCGGCAACGGACGGAGTGCGCGGCACGGAGCTGTGGCGCAGTGATGGCACAGCCGCCGGCACCTCAATGGTGGCGGATCTGACCGCCGGGGCCGGCTCCTCCTTCCTGGGAGTGAGGGGAACCGCGGGCGGGCGGGTGTTTTTCTCCAAGGGCACCAATGGGGGCGGGGAGGAAATCTGGTCCACCGATGGCACGGCGGCCGGCACCTCGAAGTTGGGAGCGCACTCCGCCCCAACCTTTCCACTTATGCCGCAAACCGGACCGCAGGGAGGAATATTTTACTATACCCCACCCGGGGCCGCGAATTATGAGATCTGGGGCAGCAACGGCACGGCGGCGGGCACCCGGATGTTGAAAAGTTTCGGCCCTAAAGCTTCGCTCGTCGGAGCCTCAGGCATGCGGGTGGTGAATGGCCGCCTCCTGTTCAGCATTACAACCTCCGCCCTTGGGAGCACCGTCTGGTCCAGCGACGGAACGCCGGAGGGCACGCAGCCACTGCTGGACCTTTATCCGGGAGTGGAACGCGCCGCGCCCACCATCATCGGCACCGCCCGGGGTTATGGGTTTATCGCGGCCACGGATCCCGTGCATGGCCGGGAGCTGTGGGTGACCGACGGGTCGGTGGCGGGCACACGGTTGGTGGAGGATCTGAATCCGGGGCTGAATTCCAGCACGCCATTCTGGGCGGGGGAGGTCAATGGCCGGGTGCTGGCGGGATATTCAGTTTACCCTTCCCCCGGTGCGCCCGGCTTCCGCGAAATCATCATCACACCCGTGCCCGTTCTGCAGGCCACGGGCGCGGAGGTGCTGGCCAACCGCTCGGTCCGGCTGCTGGGGGATCTAAATCCGGATGGTGCCTCCGGGCATGCGCATTTTGAATACGGTGAAACCGAAGCCTATGGCCAAACGACCGCGGATCAGCTGAAGGACACCACAGGAGCGATGTCCGCGGTGGTGGAAGGATTGAAAAGCGGAGCAGTCTATCATTTCCGACCGGTGTTTGTCACTCCGGGAGGAACGTTTTATGGGGCCGACCGCACGTTCACCATGCCTGCGCTGCGGCTCTTCGCCAGTGACGGTGGCGGCGGCGGGGAACTCCCGGAGATCCTCAACGGCCAGCCCCATCCGGTCACACTGCCGGAAACCCCGGAAGGCACGGCCTCGCGCCTGACTTTGGTGATCCGCAACGACTCTGCGGAACCGGTGGCTTTGGAGAGCCTGTCGCTGCCCCCGGGCTACAGCCTGCCCGACAATCCCTTGCCCCTGACTCTGCCGCCGGGTGGCGGCGCGGAGGTGAAATTGGCGCTCCTTTCCAGCGCACCCGGAGTTTTCACCGGACAGGCCAGCCTGGAAACCGGGACGGGAGCTTTTGTTTTTCCCGTGACCACGACGGTTTATCACGTGAACAAGCCACCCGTGATGGATGCGGTGCCGCTGATCACCACCCCTGAGGACACGGCGGTGAGCGGCCAGCTGTCCGCTGTGTCCGTGGAGAATCTGCCGCTGATTTATCTGTGGCTCTCCAATCCCGATCCCGCAGCCGGCAGCCTGGTCTTCAGTCCCACGGGATCATTCACCTTCACCCCTGCGGAGAATTACAGCGGTCCCGCCTCCTTCATGGTGACAGCCTACGATGGCATTCTGCAGTCGCTGCCGGTGATCGTGTCCATTGACGTGACGCCGGTGAACGATCCTCCCACGCTGACTTCCTTAGCTCGGGTCACTCTGGTGGAGGGGCTTCCGGCACCGGCCATTTCCCTCTCCGTGGCTGATCCGGACGATCCTGCCGCATCGCTGCGCCTGAGTTTTTCCGTGAGCCCGCCGGATTCCCTGATCCTCCCGCCCTCGACCGTGTCCGTCAGTGGCGAAGGCGGCCAGCGCACTCTCACTCTTCATGCGCCCGGCGGCACTGGCGGCGGCACCGCCACCCTGATGCTGACCCTTTCCGATGGCAGGGAATCCGTATCCACTCCGGTCTCCGTGACCGTGCTGCGGAACCTCGTCACCATCCAAAAATCCCCCGTCACGGGCATGGACCTGCAGTTCACCGGAGTGCCGGGGCTTGACTATCGGATTCAGCGGAGCACGGATCTTCAAACGTGGACCTCCGTGAACGGTCCCGTCAAAGCCGATGCCTCCGGAGCCATCCTTTGGAACGACGGTGCCCCGCCTCCGCAAAAAGCGTTCTACCGCCTTCTTGCTCCCGGCCCCTGAGCGCCATCGCCATCAGGCACATGCCCTGCCCACCCGACTGCTGAATGTTGTTTCAAATTATGGTCAGGCGCGGACCTGGCCGGTTCCGGTCACCTGGTATTTGTAGCTGGTGAGCTCCGGCAGGCCCATGGGGCCGCGGGCGTGGAGCTTGTCCGTGCTGATGCCGATCTCGCAGCCAAAACCGAACTCGCCGCCGTCATTGAAGCGGGTGCTGGCGTTCCAGAGGACCACGGCGCTGTCCACGGCATTGAGGAAGGCGGCGGCGGCCTCCGGGTATTCCGTCACGATGACCTCGCTGTGGCGGGAGCCGTAGTTCTGGATGTGGGCAACAGCCGCCTCCAGGTCCGCCACAGTTTTGATGGAGAGGCCGAGGTCCAGATATTCCGTGCGGTAGTTCTCCTCCGTGGCCGGCGAAACCGCGCCGGGATACTTTTCAACCAGATCGGGGCCCCCGTAAAGTTTGACCCCGGCGCCGGTCAGCACCGGGATGATGCGGGCGTAAAAGCTTTCGGCCGCATCCTGATGGACGAGGAGGGTTTCGGCGGCGTTGCAGGCGCTGGGCTTGGTGGTTTTGGCGTTGAGCAGGATGGACTCGGCCATCGCGGCATCGGCTCCGGCATCCACATAAACGTGGCAGATGCCGTCGTAGTGCTTGATCACCGGCATGCGCGCCAGGCGGACCACGGTTTCGATCAGCCCCTTCCCGCCGCGCGGAATGATGAGGTCCAGATACTCGTTCATCTCCGCCATGTGCCGCACGCTTTCGCGGTCCGTGAAGGGCACCAGCTGAATGCTGTGCGGAGGCAGGCCGGCGGCCCCGCCGGCCTCCTGGAGGGCGGCGGCGATGGCGGTGTTGCTGTGGAAGGCCTCGCTGCCGCCGCGCAGGATGGTGGCGTTGCCGCTTTTGAAGCAGAGCACGGCGGCGTCGCTGGTGACGTTGGGACGGCTTTCGTAAATGATGCCGATGACTCCGATGGGCACGCGGACCTTGCGGATTTTCAGCCCGTTGGGCCGCTCCCAGGCGGCCAGCTCCTCACCGACCGGGTCCGGCAGATCCGCCACCTCCCGCACGCCCTGGGCCATGGCCGCGAGGCGTTTGGGATCCAGCCGCAGACGGTCCAGCATGGCCGGGCTGAGCCCCTTGGCTTCCGCCGCCGCCAGATCCTGGGCGTTGGCGGCCAGGATTTCAGCCTCCCGCGCCAGCAGGCCGTCGGCCATGGCCCGCAGAATGCGGTTTTTATGACCGGCGTCCATAAGCGCCAGGCTGCGGCTGGCGGCGAGGCCCTGCCGGCCCAGTTCTTGAATTCTTTCCCTCAGGGACATTTTGGTGATGGTGGATGCTGCCTGCCGCGCCCGCCGGATTGGCCATCAGGGGGCCGGTTTTGCTTTGTCCCGGCTTTCGAGCTTCTCAAGCTTCTTCTCCAGTTCCTCGGTTTTGCGAACGAGATCCTCAACCTTTTTCCAGGCCTCCTGGGACTGGTCGGAGGAGGTGCGGGCGGCGTTGATCATGGCCATGGCGCTGGAGGCGGCGGCGGATGAGGCGGCGTCCGCCCGGCGCGCGGCCATGCCCGCCAGCATGGGCAGGGAGCGGACATCGCGCAGCTCGCCCAAGGCTTCCGCGGCCCCGATGCGGACGGTTTCGCGGTGGTCCGCCAAGTAGCCGGCAAGGAAGGGCTGCATGGTGGCGTCCGCAGTGCCCCGGCTCAGCAAGCCCAGGGTCTCCAGGGCGGAGGCCAGATCCCTCTGAGTGAGGCTGGAGCCTTTGGCCTTCAGCCAGTCACGGATCATGGGCGCGGCGGTCGTGCGGTTCTGCCGGCCCAAAGTGCTGATGGCGGCGGCGGCCACCTGCTGGTGCCAGGACGGTGTCTCCAGCCACGGCAGGACATCCCGGTCCGGCCAGGCGGCGCAGGAGCGCACGAGGGCGGCGAGGATGTCAGGATTTTTTTCGGTGGCGGCCAGAGCGGCGAGGGCATCCCGGGACTCCGGATGGTAGAGCGCGGCCACGGCGTTCACCGCCGCCTGGCGCACGCGCTCGTCGGCATCGGCCAGCATGGGAATCAGGGCGGCGCGGGCGGCGGGCGTGCCGATTTTCCCCAGCGCCTGGACGGCGGCGGTGCGGATGGCGTGGTGCGGGTCCTTGCCGATGAGGTCGGACAGCTGGGTGACGGTGGCCGCGTCCCGGCGGCCTGCAAGGATATCCACGGCGATCAGACGTCCGCTGAAATCGCTATTGAGCTGATGCTTCAGCATATCGCCCGGCGGCGTGAAATCCCAGTCGGCCAGAAGGGTCAGATTCGGATCCAGGCGGACGAGATCAGGGGCGGACGGCAGGGGGAAATAAAAGGTCTCCTCTTCTTTGCTGACTGTGACCGTGAAGTCGCTTAAGAGAGGTTCACCAAAGCCAATCCCGCAGATAAAACCGATCGGCAGCGGCAGGCGGAAGAGCGGCACCTCACGGTCCACCTTCTGCGTCTGGCGGATGGTCACGCGGGCTTGTTTGGTGTCCGCATCCCAGCCGTAGTCGGCCTTCAGCTCCGGCACACCGCCGTGGTGGACCCACTGGTCGAAGAACTGATCGAGGGACTTGCCGCTGACCTCCTCCAGAACCTCCTGCAGATCGTCGGTGGTGACGATTCCGTTGCGGTGCCGCTCGATGTAAAGCTGGATGCCCTTCCGGTAAAGGTCCGTGCCCAGCTGGCTGCGCAGCATGTGCAGGACCCAGGCACCCTTGGGATAGGCCCGGCTGTCGAACTGCTGCATGGCGTCGCCGTAGTCGCGCCAGACGATGGGGCGGCGGTCCTTGGAGCCGATGACGCGCTCGGCCTCGCGGGTCAGGCTGACGATCATGCCCTCGCGCCCGTTTTTCTTTTCCTCGTAGAGATCGGTGTAATAACTCGCAAAGCCCTCGTTCAGCCACAGGTGTGCCCAGTCGCGGCAGGTCAGCAGATCGCCGAACCACTGGTGCGCCATCTCATGCGCGTCGAGGGAGTGCAGGCTGTCGAGCCGGCCGGTTTCCTTTGGAAAAAGCAGGGAGGCGGCCATGAAGGAGCAGCTGGTGTTCTCCATGCCGCCGGCAAGGAAGTCGTGGCAGTACACCTGATCGTATTTGGCCCAGGGATAGGGCACGCCGATCTCCTCCTGTAAAAAGGTCATGACGGCTTTGGTATCCCGGAAGGCGGCCTCCGCCTGATCCTTCTCCGAGGGCGGCACCAGCATGGAGATGGGCAACGTGCCCACTTTGTCCTCCAGCTTGTGGAAATAGCCGGCGGCCAAGGCCACCAGATAATTCACATGCGGCTGCTCCTGGCTCCAGTGCCAGGAGGTCAGGCCGGCAGCGTCCGGTTTTTTCTCGACCAGCCTGCCATTGGAGACCACCTCCATGCCGGCGGGCACATGGCAGGTGACCTCGCTGGTGAAGCGCTCGTTGGGGTAATCGTAGCAGGGAAACCAGTAGCGGTGCTCCTCGGCCTCCCCCTGGGTCCAGACCTGGGTGTCGCCGGCGGGATAACCCTGCTCCGGCGTGCGGAAGTGCAGCCCCTTCCGGGGCTCGGCATGCCAGGTGATGGTGGCCACGGCTTTGGTGCCGGGGGCAATGGGTTTGTCGAACTGGAGGATCAGCTGCTCCGCCGTGGACTGATGCCCCGCCAGCCCCGCGCCGGTGAGTGTAACTTTATCAATGCTGAGATCCACCGCATCCAACGCCAGAGCCGGCAGCGGCAGACCGATGGGGGAGAAGGAGAGGGTGACCGTGCCGCTGACGGTGCGGTTTTTGAAGTCCGGAGTGACATCCAGGGCGACATGCTCAATGTCGGCCAGCCGGTCGCGGGGGTATTTGCGCCCCGGTTTGATCTCCCCGCCAAGCGGCATCAGGAGATGCCCGGCGGCGTCATGTCCGTGGCCATGGCCCTCAAGGCATCCCAGACAGGCCCTCCCGGCCCAGGAGGAGGTGACAGTGAGGGCGGCAACCAGCAGAGGGAAGAGGAGCTTCATGGCTGCGCGCCCGATAGCGCAGGGACCGGGCCCGCGCAAACCCCGGAAGCGCGAATCCTTTGGCGCTTGACGCCTGCCTGGACACCGCGCTGCCCGCGCAGGAAAAGGCCGGCGTCCACTCAGTCCACCAGCACGCTTTGCGCTCAACGCCCGAGCCAACGTAAATACCCGGCCTCAACCAAAACAAAAAACGGCGGCGCAGAAACCTGCGCCGCCGTCCGCGGTGATGTCAATTTAACTTTATATCAGGCCATCCCGGCTTACTGCGCCGCCCGGAAGAACAGACGCGTCGGGGAACCGCCAGGCACCGTGTAGGGCGATGTGGCCCCCTGCACCGTCGTGAACGTCTGCAGATCCGTGGAGGACTGCAGGGTGCCGGTGAAGGTGATGACCACAGAACCGCCGCTGCTGGACAGGCTGATCGTCGGCGCGGTGCCGGCCAAAACGGTGGAATAAGCCTTGAGGGCGGATTCATCGTTGGGGTCGTTGACTAGGTGCTTCACCCCGGCGGAGTCGATGGAGAACCACTCGGCATTGGCACCGCCACCGCCTTCAAAGTTGAAGAAGCGGATGGGATAGAGGCCGGCAACCGGAACCGCCGCGCTGAAGTAGGTGGTCTGGTTCAGGTCGGCCTTGCCGATGGTGGTGGTGTTGTCCGTGCCCAGCTTCAGCTGCAGGCCCCCGGCGATGAGCGCCTTGAGCTTGTCGCCGTCGCCTTTGCTGATCATGCCCGCGGGGATGGTGATCGTTGAGAGATCGCTATTGTCCGTTCCCAGCCCTGCCGGGACCCGGTCAGGGTTGGTTTCATTGATAATAATCGCCGCAACCGCTCCGGCCGCCTGGGCGGCGCGGATCTTGGCGACGAAGGAGATAACACCACGGTCGATCAGGACGATTTTGCCAGCTGCTGCGGCAGCGTTGCTGAGCAGGCCTGTTGTCGGAGCCGCCGGGTTGACGGCGTTGGCAGGCTCCGCCATGATCACACCGGCAGTGACGGGAACAGCAGGATAAGGCGCCCCGACACCACCGATCTGGCTGCCGTTGATGGAGGGCAGCCAGGGCACGATGCGGGCACTGGCGGCCGGAGCCACAATACTCAGGCCCGGGACCGGCGCATGGCCGTAGCTGACACGGAAGCCGTCGTCCGCCACCACACCGAAGCTGTAGACTCCCCGTTCGGGGAAGTTCACCCAGGTCAGGGCCTCAAAAACATAGTTGTCCGTGGTGCCTGTGGTTCCGGGAATGCCTGGAACGGTGGTTTCACCGCTGAAGAAGCCGGCGGCTCCGCTTTCCTGCTCGAAGTTGATGACATCGCTGTAATAGATGCCGTTCACCGCGCCGCTGGGATCCGCCACATTGCCACCATTGAACGGTGTTCCAGTCACGCCATACAGAATGCCCTCCATGTAGTCCAGGGAGTTCGGCGTTGTCTGAATCTCCGGAGTCGCCGCGGTGCCAACCACGATGGGGTCCATCTGCACGGTGCGCACCTTGAACCCCGGCACGCCGGCACTGCCGGCCGGCAGCACAAGGCTGGCGGGCAGGATGGTGTAGGTGCCCGGATCAAACGTGCGGGTTTCAGTCACTGGAGTGCCGGTGGTGGTGGTGTAGCTGAAGACCAGCGTGTTGGTTCCGGAAGGGAAGAAGCTTCCCGCGGGGCCTGTGTAACTGACAGTTGTCCGGTTGCCGGTTTTGGTGGGTGTCACCGACACTGGGGATCCATTGAGCCGCACCGTCAGGGTGGAGGGATTCACCGCCCCGCCGCTGCCGTCATAGAAGTCCGCAAGAAAGTCCTTGGTGGTGTTGGACAGCGCCAGTGTCGGAGTGCTCTGCACCAGCACGGAGTATTTCAGATTATCCAGCTCCACCTGGGACATCACCGCGCCGGTGCGGGCCCCGGCGATCAACCGCAGCTGCTCCGTTTTGATCTGAAAGTCCGGCACCAGGACGTTGGTGAAGACCGTTTCGCGGGTGGCCGCACCATCCACGTCACGGATGATGTCCATGCTCACCACACTGGAGGTGGGACTGTTGCTGACGATGGTGATCACCGCCCGGCTGTAGGGGTTGGAAGCGCCTCCCAAGGGGGTCACAAACGTGCTTTGGGGCTCATAGGTGGCCAGCACGGTGGTGGGGGCCGCAGGGCCGATCAGGCGCACCGTGTCACCACCATACACGCCCACTCCGATGAGGAGGGCATTGGGATAACCGCCGCCGCCGGTGGGATTTTCCCATGCCTTGCCATTCACAATGGCGGGGCTTGTGCCCAGGCTTCCGTAGGCACTCTTGCGGAAAAACCCGATGCCGAAGCCGTCAGCCGCGTTGTTGATGTCGGTGGCCGAGATGCGGAAGTCGAAGGACAGCTGCACCACCGCCCCGGGCGTAAGGTCCACGTAGTCAAAGGAAACACTGTTGTGGGAGCCCCCGACATTGTCGGTCAGCCTGGCCACGGAGCCATGGGACGGAACATCGCTCTCATACACGCCGGCCTCGAAGGGAGGCGCGGCGTTGAGGGAATTGAACGTGTATTCGGAATGCGGGCGGGGGGCCTCAAAGTCCTCGCTCACCACCGGCTGGTAGTTGATCACCGGTTTGCTGGCGGCGTCCTTGGGATTGGTGCCGAAGGCGATTTCAGCGTAATCCGTGAAGGTGTCGCTGTCGGTGTCATTCTTATTGGGGTCCGTCCCGGGCTGGGTGACACTGCTGGAGGGCAAATCAGGATTCTCCACATTATCCGCCAGGCCGTCACTGTCGCTGTCCGCCCGGACCGGGTTGGTGCCGGTGTTGGCCAGACCGAGCCACACGCCGGTGTTGGTCTCCACACCGTCCTTCAGACTGTCACTGTCGGTGTCGGGATTGTTGACACCGGTGCCGGCGAGGATTTCACCGAGATTGCTCAGACCGTCATTGTCGAGGTCGGCGGTGGCGTCCGCCACGATGGGATTGGTGCCGACCGCGGTTTCCAGATAGTCCGCGATTCCGTCGCCGTCCGTATCCGGCCCGGTCGCCTCCAGCAGCTCCCAGCTGACTTCCCCAAAAGCGGCGAAAGTGCCCGGCACCCTGGCAATCAGCAGTTCGGCGCTGTTTCCGCCGCCGCCTTCAAACATGGTGAACTCAAGCGTGTGCGCTCCGGCGGAGAGAGTCATCGTCGCGAAGTGGTCAGTGTTGTAGTCGTTGTGGGAGTACTGTTCCACGCCGTCGATCTTCAGACGCTGGCCGTCGTCGGAGTACCCCAGGAAGGTGTATTCCCCCTCCTCCTTGATGGTGAAAGTGCCAGTGACCTGAAGGGCAAAATTGTCCCCGGGGGTCGCGCCGATCGGGAAATTGGAGTCAGCCGAAAAATGGCCGTCCGCTCCGGTTCCTAAGTTCACCACCGGCACATTCGCGGTGTAGGCGGTGCCGGCAATGGTGCCGTCCAGCAGCTGATCCGCGAGCTCAATGGTGTTGATCGTGGTGGCGGTCGCGGAGACCTGCTTCACGGTGAAGGTGCCTCCCCCGGTCACCGGGCTGTTGAACTGCGGCCCGTCGAACTGCACCTTGATCGGATAGCTCAGATCCAGCGGGTCGTTGCTGGTGAAGTCAATGACGGCATTCAGCTCCGCAGGAGCTCCTGCCGTGTTGATGTTCACCTTCACGGTGCGGGATCCGCCAGCCGGAATGGTGAGAGGGGTTCCCAGCCCGTAGGTGCTGAATCTGGCGGCGTCCGCGCCGGTGATGGTGAAGCCGGTGACCGTGTAGTCGGCGTTCCCCGTGTTGGAGATCTTCAGATTGCTGGTGCGGTAGCTGGTGCCCAGAAGCTTGACTGGGTTCAGCGGGGGGGTCGGATTGGCCCTTCCAGTGCCGTCAAACTGGGGAACCGGGGCATTGTAATCAAGGCCGACAATGAGCTGATAGGGACCGGCGGTGCCGCCGGGCGTTCCCAGGCCGGTGCCCGGCGTCAGAGGATCCGTCGGGAGGCTGCCGGAGCCGGGAAAGCCCTCGGTCTGATCCGGAGCGTCGATCCAGTTGCTGACGCAGATATAATAATCGCTGGTGGCCGGGGCGGTGAAAGTCAGGCCACTGCCGCGGCTGACGCCGCCGGAAAGGTCGTCATTGATCGCGAGCAGGGTGGCGGTTCCTCCGGAGAAGGAGTAGAGGCCAAGTAGACCGTCGAAGTCGTCGCTGGTGCTGTAGTTCTTCAGCTGGACAGTGATCACCTGACCGGCGTTGGCGGAGACTTTGTAGAAGTCCATATCACCGGTGTCGTTCCCGCCATTGGGGCCGTAAGCACCGTCGCCGTTGTTTCCATAGGCCACCTTGATGCCGCTGGACCCGGCGGTGAAGCCGGTGGCATTGGCGGTGCCGATGGAGTCATCCGGCTCGGTTTGAGTAATCGTTCCCTGGGCAAATGCCGAAAGGCACGTGGTTCCCAGGACCATGAAGGCGGGTAAAATACCTCGCCCCCGACTTAGGGGTTTAATCATATGGATTGGTATCGGGTTTTTTTAGAGACCGACCCAGGACCAAGCATTTGCCGGGCCATTTCCGGCTTGGCGGGAATTTTTTAGCTAGTCTTAACTATAAAGTCGTTTTGGAGCCTCTGAACGCCCCTTCCGGTGACAACCGCGGCACGGTTCATGCGTTCCCTCCTTGCCGGAACCGCGGCGGGCGTATATAAATCACGAGGCCGCCACCCAGGCATTTTCATACCCTCTGGCCATGAATGATTTCCGCCGTTTTCTGGTTCTTCTGCCGGTCTTTTGGTTCACCGTCCTGCCCGTTGCCAAAGCGGACACCCTGGAGGAGATGCGGGAGCGGGAGAAAAAGGTACGGGAGGTTGCGGCGCGGGTGCTTCCCTGCGTGGTGGCGGTGACCTCATCCGACGAGAAAAAACCGGGCTCCGGCTCCGGGGTGATCGTCTCCGCCGACGGCCTTATTCTCACCGCCGCCCACGTCACCCAGGCCACGGGCAACAGTCTGACGATTATCTTTCCGGATGGCCGCCGGGTGAAGGGCACCGCCCTCGGCGCGAACCGCACCACGGATGCGGGCATGGCCAAAATCACGGATTCCGGTGAGTGGCCGCATGTGGAGATCGGCAGCTCCGACAACCTGCGGCTCGGCGACTGGGTCATCGCCATGGGCCATCCCGGCGGATACAGCTTTGACCGGAAGCCTCCCGTGCGTCTGGGCCGGGTCTGGCGGCGCGATCCTGACGGCGCGATGTTCACCTCCTGCCCGCTGATCGGGGGGGACTCCGGCGGTCCGCTTTTCGATCTGTCCGGGAACGTGGTCGGCATCAACTCCTCCATCCACGGCAGCGTGGACATGAACCGCCACGTCGCCATCGACACCCTGCGCTTCGACTGGAGCAAGCTGATCAAGGACCAGACATGGGGAAAAATGATCTTCAACACCAGCATGATCACCCGCCCCATCATCGGCGCGGTCTTCGACCGGGAAAGCGTCCATGGGGTGTCGGTCACCGAGGTTTACGATGACCTCCCGGCGGCGAAGGCGGGACTGAAGGCCGGCGATGTGATCACGAAATTCGATGGCGAGCATGTCAGCACCTACCACGCTCTCCAGCGCCTGCTGGGCCGCCGGCAGGCCGGGGAGAAAATTGCTCTGACCGCCCAGCGCGATGGCAAGCCCGTGGAGCTCACCCTGGAACTGGCCGCGCGCGCCGCCCGGTCCAGCGATGACGACAGCACGGCGGAAATCCCGGCGGAGCCCAGTATTCCCACCCCGGAGGGACCGCGTCCCTGGCTGGGGGCGGGGATGGAGAAGACCGAAGGACGGGACGGCACACAGCTTGCCAGCGTCACCCCGGACAGCCCCGCCGCCCAGGCCGGACTGCGCGAGGGGGATGTGGTGCTTAAAATCAACGGTGCCGACACTCCGAATCCCACCGCCGCCGCGGATGCCCTGCTGAAGCTGAAGCCCGGCGACAAAGCCTCTTTTCTTCTGCACCGCGACGGCGCGGATCTGAGCATCGACGTCACTCTCGGCAAAAAAGAACCCTGAACTTTCCTTCCGCTTTAAGTCATGAAATCCGCTCCGCTTTCCTTCCGCAGCGCGCTGGCTTGCCTCCTCGCCCTCACCGCTTCCCCCTGTGTCCGCGCCGCGGACGGCTCCGGGGACAGCGGCACCGATTCCGCGAATCCCACCAGCCGCGAAACCCGGGACGCCATTAAAAGCGCCCATTCCATCTCCCAGGAGGACGACGGCAACGATCAGGAGCGCTACAGCCGCGAAACCCCGGAGATGGACCGCGCCTGGGCTCCGGTGCTGGACGAGGCCCGCCGCGGCACCGCCCGCCTGCTGTGCGCCGGCAAGCCCCTCGCCTTCGCCACCGCCGTGAGCGGAAATGGTTATCTCCTCACCAAATCCAGCGAGATCCACGACTCCAAAGGAAAAGCTCTGGAAAGCCTTTCCGTGCAGTTCCCTGGTGGCATCACCCTCAGCGCCAGAATCACGGACGTGCATCCGCGCTATGACCTCGCCCTGCTCAAAGTGGACGCCACCGGACTGACCCCCGTGAAGTGGGACACCGGTCCCCTGCCCACGCCCGGCACCTATGTCGCCGCCGTCACTCCCGAACGCCTGCCCGCCGCGGTGGGGGTGCTGAGCGTGAATGCCCGCAACCTCGACGAGGCCCACAAGGGGTTCCTGGGGATCTCCGTCTCCGCTGAAACCGGCAAGCTGCGGATCAGCCGGGTCGGCAACGACAGCGCCGCCTCCGAGGCCGGCCTGCTGAAGGACGATGTGCTTAAAAGCATCAATGGGCAGACCCTGAGCACCGTCGCCGAATTCATCGAACTGATCGGCTCCCGGAAACCCTACGAGACCGTCAAGGTTCTGATCACCCGCGGGGAGGAGGACAAGGAGCTCGCCGCTACCCTGCGGCGCCGGCCGGATGGTTTCACCACCCTGGCGGAGGACGCCCGCAACGCCATGAGCGGTCCCGTCAGCCGCAACCGGAGCGGATACCCCACCGCCTTCCAGCACGACATGGTGCTCCAGCCCAGCCAGTGCGGCGGTCCGGTGATCGATCTCGACGGCAAAGTCATTGGCCTTAATATCGCCCGCTCCGGGCGCATTGAATGTTATGCCATCCCCTCCGCCACCATCGTCGGACTGTTGGAGAAAGTGGACACCGGCAAGTTCTCCCGCCCCGAACTGGATGAACTCCGCCGCGAGGTCAAAAATGTGGAAACCCTGATGGAGCGCCTGCAGAAGGACGCCACCCGCTTGCGGGACCAGCTGAAGGAGGCCGAGGGAGGCTGACGGGGAGGCCAGGATAAGGCATCGGAACCCACTCCCGCAGGCCTGGTTTCCCCCCGCTCTTTGCTATTGCACCGCCGGGCGGATGACGCGACCAGGCGGCATGTCCTCCACCCGTGATTCCTTGTTGGATTTGCTGCAACGCAAGTCTGTGATGTATGGTGATTTCACCCTCGCCTCCGGGAAAAAAAGCGACTTTTACTGCGATGCCCGGCTGACCACGCTGGATCCCTGGGGAGCGGTGTGGCTGGGGGAGGTGGGCTGGGAGCTGGTGCAGCGGAAATCGCAGGAGTTGGGGGTTAAGCCCACCGCCATTGGCGGCCTCACCATGGGCGCGGATCCGGTGGCGCTGGCCATTGGCATCGGCTCCGTGAAGGACAGTGCCGGGGGCGTGCCACCGCTGCAGTGCTTCTCCATCCGCAAGCAGGCCAAGGCTCACGGGCGCGGAAAGCTGGTGGAGGGAAATTTCAAATCCGGGGACACCGTGGTGGTGGTGGATGACACCATCACCACCGGCGGCTCCACGTTGGAGGCCATTGAGAAACTCCGTGCCGAGGGTGCCCAGGTTGCCTTTGCGCTGGTGCTGGTGGACCGCTCGGAGGGCGGGGTGGAGGCCATTGAGGCGGCGGGGGTGCCGGTGGTCGCGATTTTTAATCGCGCGGATATTGACGCAACCCGGAACGTGGTTTAATCGTAGCTGTTCAGAATCACCAGATTCTGTCCAACCATTCAGTCCTAAGCCATCATTACTTATCCTATGCCTGCCAAAGAATCCTCCCGTGCCGCCGCTGCTTCCGCCACCACCGCCGCCCCCGGTGAAGACCGTGTGGCCGCCGCCCGCGCCAAGAATCTGGATATCGCCCTTCAACAAATCCAGAAGGACTTTGGCGATGGTTCCATCATGCGCCTCGGCGACAACCGGAAGATGGACATTCAGGTGATCCCCTCGGGAAACCTGCTCATCGACCGCGCGCTGGGTGCCGGCGGTTTTCCCCGTGGCCGTATCATGGAGGTTTTCGGTCCGGAATCGTCCGGTAAAACCACGCTCACTCTGACCGTGATCGCCCAGGCCCAGAAGCTTGGCGGTCTGGCGGCCTTCATCGACGTGGAGCATGCGCTGGATCCGGAATATGCCCGGAAGCTGGGAGTGAAGCTGGATGACCTGCTTGTTTCCCAGCCCAGTTCAGGGGAGGAGGCGCTGCGCATCTGCGAAACCCTTGTCCGCTCCAATGCCCTTGATGTGATTGTGCTGGACTCCGTGGCCGCTCTGGTGACCAAGGCGGAGTTGGAGGGAGAGATTGGAGATTCCACAGTGGGAGCCCAGGCCCGCCTGATGAGCGCCGCCATGCGCAAGCTGACAGCGCTGATCGCCAAGGCCCGCACCTGCTGTATTTTCACCAACCAGATCCGCGAGAAAATCGGTGTCATGTTCGGCAGCCCGGAAACCACACCCGGCGGCCGCGCCCTGAAATTCTTCTCCAGTGTGCGCGTGGATATCCGCCGCATTGGCCAGATCAAAAACGGGGACGGCACCGCCATCGGCAGCCGCACCAAGATCAAGGTCGTTAAAAACAAGGTCGCGCCGCCCTTCGGCGAGGCTGAGTTTGACATCATGTATGATGAGGGCATCTCCTCCGTCGGCAGCCTGCTGGACCTCGCCTTGGAGCAGGAAATCATTCAGAAGCGCGGATCGTGGCTCAGCTACAAGGGCACCCAGCTGGCCCAGGGCCGCGATGCCGCCAAGGAGGCTCTCCGCAACGACGCCGGTCTCTACGCCGAGATTGAGGCATTGGTGAAGGAGAAGCTCGGCATCAAGGGCGCTGTCACCACACCTCCCCCCGTTGCGGCTCCGATTGCCGACGAGGAGGCCTGATTCCATCCTTTCGCCACCTGCAGTGGTGGTGTTTTTCCCGGAGCGGGCACGGGTATTCAGCCCTGCCCGCTCCGTCTTTCCCACAAAGCCTCCGCCCCGCGGACAATCACTGTATGGGTGTTTGAAAAGCGGCGCGTGCTTCATCCCTTTCCTGCCGATGATAACGGTTTCCGCCCTGTCCGCGCCGGGAGCCATGGTGCGGTTTCTGAGTGAGCTTCACGCCACCGGTGCGCCTGTCATCCATTTGCGCGGGCGCAGTGAGGGCCTTGGCGCATTGGAGCAGATCGAGGCTGAGGCTGACGGTGATCCGGAACTCCACCGGCTGCTGGGATCCTGGCACCAGGAGGCGGCATTGGATATCGGTGGTCCGGCTTTGTCTTTTGACGAAACCGCCGCCCGGCGGGGCGCGTGCCTGCTGTTCCGGACCGCGTGGTGTTATCTGAACCGCGACACAGGGAGGGAGGAGGTCGCCCGCCTGCTTCTCGATCCGGCGGCCCATCCGGGGGATTCCGCCACCGCGCAGTTCTCCGCGGACCTCACGCTCCAGCACCTGCCCGCCGTCCTACGCATGGCGCAGGCCTTGTCCCCTGGCGATCCGCTGCTGTCCGCCCTGCGCAGTCTGGCGCGGCTGTTTCCGCTCTCCGGGGTCAATATCCACCCGGAGAAGCCGCCAACCCAGGAGATGCCGCCAGCGGCCACCTGGGGGAATCTTCAATCCCACAGCGGTCTGCGGCAGCTGTTCCTCGACCGTATCCTCATCACCCGGGCCGGTCATTGGCTCGACCACCCGGAAACCAGTCTGGCCATTCGGCATTCCCTGGGGGAGCACCGTCAAACGCTGGCTCCCGCCTTCGGATCCGCAGCCGCCGCCCTGACGTTGCCGTCCGGTGATTCCCTTTGACTGTCCGTCTGCGCCTGATCCCCTTCCCATTATGTCCCCCGACTCCGCTGTCCTTGCCGCCGCCCAGACGCTTCAGACCTCCGTGCTGGGGCGGCTGAAACAGGCCTTTGTGGGCAAGGATGAAATCATCGACCTGATGGGAGTGGCCCTGGCCGCCGGGGAGAATCTTTTTCTGCTGGGTCCGCCCGGCACCGCCAAAAGCGCCCTTGTTCACGAATTGGGACGGCATTTGGAAAGCCGCACCTTTGACTATCTGCTCACCCGCTTCACCGAACCGAACGAGCTTTTCGGGCCCTTTGACATCCGGCGGCTGCGCGAGGGCGATCTGGTCACCAACACCGAGGGCATGCTGCCCGAGGCCGACTTGGTGTTTCTGGACGAGCTGCTCAACGCCAACAGCGCCATCCTCAACAGCCTGCTGATGGTGCTGAACGAGCGCGTCTTCCGGCGGGGCCGTGAAACCCGGCGCATCCCGGCGCTGATGGTCGCCGGCGCCAGCAACCACCTGCCCGAGGATGAAGCCCTGCGGGCGCTGTTTGACCGGTTTCTGCTGCGCGTCCGCTGCGGTCCCGTGCCGGACCGTTCCCTGCCGGCGGTTCTTGAAGCCGGCTGGCGTCTGGAGTCCACCGACCGCCCTGCGCCGGTGCTCAGCGCGGAGGATGTGCGGAGCATCCAGCAGGCGGCGCGGCTGGTGGACCTCTCCGATGTGCGGGATGAATTTGTCAGCTTGATTGTTCAACTCCGTCAGGCCGGGGTCGCCATCTCCGACCGCCGCGCCGTGCGGCTTCAGCGCACGGTCGCCGGCAGCGCGCTGCTGGCGGGCCGGACCACGGCGCGGATCAGCGATCTGTGGGTTTTCGCCCATCTGTGGGACCGCGAGGAGCAGATTGAAATCATCGCCGCTCTCGTCCGGGATGTGCTCGACCGCGCCGGGCCGTCCCTTGGCGATCATCCCCGCGCCCATGGGCCGGAAGCTCCCGATCCGGAGGCCCTCGCCTCGGCTCTCGGCGGGCTTTCCCAACGCCTGGCCACCGCTCTGCCCGGCGACACCGCCCCCGCCGATGAGCTGCGCCGGCTGACCGCCCGCTTGGAGTGGGTGCCTAATCCCGAAACCCGGCAGGCGCTTCAGGAGCAGGCGGCGGCTTTGTGGCGGCAGGTGGAGGGATCCACGGCTCCGCAGGCCCGCCTTTCCGTGTAACAGGCGGTTATACCGCCCCTCACTTTAGTCCCCCTCCCTTCCCATGCTGGTTCTGCAGCTTCCCGTGGACGCCGCCTCCCTGCTCGGCCCCCACCGCATACAGGCTGGCTGGGAGGTCTGTCAGGATCTGAAGGAGAACACCCTCTGGCTCCGCTGCCCGGATGGAGCCCGGAATGCCACTGCCGCTCTGCCCTGCACCGCCCGTTACCGCGCTGACCACGCTGGACGGCTGATTCCGTGGACCGGCACTCTGCCCGTGGCCAAAATGCCAGCGGGCCCCTGGGAGGCGCTGAATGTCTGGCTGGCGGTCGGGGCGCCACCCTTGTCCCTGCCGGGGCGCGGCCAGTCGCGGGTGGACATCCGGCTGGAGCGCTCGTCCCACGAACGCACGCCCTCGGCGCTGCTGCTGGATCTGGACAGCCTCCTGACCTGGGCGGAGACTGCCTCGCGCCTGCGCCTGTCCGGATTGAAATTCGCCGCCTCCGCCGCCGGGGGCGGAAGGGCTTTGGTGACCGGCACCCCTCTGCCGCCGGTGCCGGGAACCGCGTGTTATTTTCATGGCCGGCTGACACTGCCCTGTGGCTGGGATTTCCCGCCGCCGCTCTGGCCGGTGTGGGTGGAGCAGTGCCTGTCCCTGCCGCAGGGAGCGCTGGCCTTGGTGGATCCCTCTGGCCGGGTGGAGATTCTGGAGCAGGAGGGCTTGATGCCTCTCACGTTGGCCGCCGTGCGCCGCACCCTGGGAGCTTTGCCTGCACGCGCCCTCCCGCCTTTGATCTGACGCATAACGGAATGGAACCTCTGGCCGCCATCGATTATCTGATTCCCCCCGCCTCGTATCTATGGCGCTGGGCTCCGGACGGTTCAGCCGTGGAGTGGCAGGACGGCACCACGGTGGGCCTGTGGGTGGAGCTGCACGCGCTGCTGCATTACCTCCAACCTCAGGGGCTGCCGCCGCTGGGCAGCATTCTGCTGGTGCTCATGGCCTGCCGGCAGTCTGCGTCCGTGGCGGGGAATTCGGCACGGGAATTCGCTTCCGCCTCCGCCGGGGACACGCCGGCGCATCTGCTGCGCCGGTTGGAAACGGTCCTGGAGGCGGTGCGGGATCTGCCGGAGGATCTCAGAAGCGGCCTGCCTGCCCGCGCCCATCTGCTTTCCAGCCTGTTTGAGCGCATTCCCAACCTCCAAAGCCCGGAGGACTCGAAGGAGATCCTGGCGCAGACGGACACATGGGGGATTCCCGGACTCCGCGCCCGCCACCGCGGTCCGAACGCCCCGGCCCGGCTGCTGCGGGATTTGAAAGCGATTGCCGGGGTTCATGACCGCTATGACCTGCGCAGCCTGGAGACCCGGCTGCGCACCGGTCTGGAGTTTGTCCAGATCCGCCCCGCCCAGCTGCCGGAGCCGCCGGACACGGTATCAGGCGAATCCGCCCGCCCCTTGCTGCGCCAGTTGGAGGAGCATTCGGACCGGGAACTGACCGCCGTCGCCGCCGTGGCCCGCCGGCTGGTGGCCATGCTCTCCCTGCCCCGCCCGGCGGGATTTCCACAGGAACTTCCGGTGGGCGGCATTTCCGACATCACGAACCGGGGACCGCTGGACCGCCTGCTGCCCAGCGAGCTGGCGGCGGATGACGAGGTGCTGACAGCCCGGCTGGCCCATCACGAGGCGCTGTATTTCCGCCGCGACAGCCCGCCGGACGAGCCCTCGGCGGAGCGTGTGATCCTGATGGACAGCGGCATCCACCTCTGGGGCCTGCCCCGGCTGTATGCGGTGGCCGCCGCCCTCGGGCTGCGGGAGGCTCCCAAAATCGGCAGGGGGGGAGGCTTTGAATCCGTGATCCTGCACCGGCGCGAGGGCCGCCTTTTTGTGCCACTGGAGCTTGCGTCCGTCGCCGATGTGCAGGCCTGCCTGCAGACCCTGTCCCCCGATCCCCACGCCGCGCCGGCGCTGCACGGCTTCCAGCCGGAGCCCTCCCCCGGACACACCGTGGATGTTTTTTTCCTGACCACTCCAGGCTGGCGGGAACCGGTGGGCCGGGGGCTGCATGGTCTGGCCTGCCGCATCCATGAGGCGGGTGGACGGTTTTATGTCATCACCCTCAGCCGCACGGGCGCGGTGGAGCTGTCCCTTCACACTCCCGCCGGCAACCGCATCGCAGCTACGGGACGCATTGATCCCGGCATTATCCTCGACTCCTCCCAGCCCGACCGCCCGGCCCAGCGGCCGAAAGACCCGCTCTCCAATCTGCCGGCCCTGATCCGGGATCTGGATTTTTACAAACGGTATCCTCTTCCCTTCCGGTTCCCCGCCACTCCGGCCAGGCCGGACCGGATGTTTGATTTTGCCCACTGGAGCATCGGTGTGGACACGCAGCACCGCCTGATGATGTGGCACCAGGATATGAGGACCGGAGCCGGCGAGATCGCCGCCGGTCTGCCCGCGGCCCGCGACTGGCACGTGGGGGCTCACAGCCGGGAGTGGGTGGTGCTTTTCACGGGACAGGGTCCCGGATATCAGGCCACCGCCCTGGCCATCGGTATGGAGGAGCCCGTGCGGCGGAGGCTGACGCTGGACTCCAGCCATTCTTTTCCCCTGTGGATGAAATGCCAGCAGGGAGCCGCCATCCTCGGCTACTCCGACAAGGCGGAGGCCTGTTCCCTGGAGGATGGCCGCCGGCTTCACACCCTGATCCTCCCCCAATCGGCGCGGGCGGAATCTGTGGTTTTTGATGGCCGCAGCCTTTCGCTGGCCACCGCCGCCGGACTTGGGAACAATCCGGAGACATCCTCCCGGAAAAGACTTGTGACGGCTCCCCCGCCGCCGGGGCCTATGCCGTCAGTGCTTGGCACACCGGTCTCGGTGGGTTTTGTGGCCTCGGGCACGCTGGTGGTGCGGGCCCAGGGCGGGCGCTGGGAGCTGTCGATGCCGGAGTTTGTATTCAAACCCAGCGCCAAAAGCCAGCTGACCGGCGTGCGCCCCTTCCGCCGCATCGTCGGGATGGAAAGGGGTGACGAACCCATGGAGGACACCATGCCGGCGTTCTACACAGCGGAATGGCACCCGGAGTGCCGGATCATTTTTGACACCCGCGGACTGCTGCACCTGCTTTTTGCGGACGCGCAGGGGCAGGTGGCCATCAGCCTGCTGTGTCTGATCGGGGTGCCGGTCACCGCGTGGGTGGCACATTGGCCGGAGCCGCTGGCGGGCAATGCGGAGTGGTTTCTCAAGTCCCCGGCCGCTCCCGCCGCAGGCGGCTCCGCGATCAGCGGAGTGGTGCCGCTGATGCAGCGCTTCGCCGCGCTGGCGCGGGCGGCTCCGCCGGTGCAGGATTGGCGGGAACCGCCGGACTTCCCTCCGGCGTAATTGACTTCCGGATTCCTGTCCCTCCCGGCTCCGGCGGAATTCCTCCCTCCCTCCTTCCCTTCCAGCAGCAGCATGCCAGCTCTTCCCCTCAGACTACGCGTCACTGAAACGCCGCTGCCCGTGGCCGCCGGCTGGCTGCCCGTGGCGGAGGCGGAGCTGTGGCTGGAGGAGGCCCGCCGGGTGATGGCATTGCTGAGTGGCGGCGTCCATCCCGTCCCCGGAACGGAGCCAGCGGCGGTGACTGTGAAGTTTTATCCGCTGGCGGCCTCCACTCACGACCAGCGGGCGTCAGGAGTGATCATCACCGTGGACGGGAGTCCTGCGGGTTCTGATCTGGACCGGGTGTTCGGCCCCCGGGTCCAGCGGCTGGGGGAGGTCGTGCCAGGCGTGCTGGCTCCCGTGAACTGCCGGCTGGAGCCCGCCCTGTCGGACCCGGAACGCCGCCGGCTGTTTTCGTGGCCGCTGCATTTTTTCCATCCGGTGACGGGGCTGACGGGTTTTGAGGAGCGCGATGCCCTTCAGCCATGGCAGCTGCTCGCGGTCCCCGCCATGGAGAGGGCCGGCTGGTTCGCCGCCGTGCCCGGCCCGCCCGCGCCGCCTCCGCTGCGGCAGCTCACTCTGGTGCAGGAAATGACGCTGGAGGAGATGCTGGCGGAAGGCATTGGATCGGATACGACCGATCCCTCCACCCTGGGTGATGCCGGCCTGATGGACAAGGTGGGCGGCGCGGCGCTGGGGGCCCTGGGGGCTTTTGGAGCGGGCATGCTCTCCACTCTGGGAGGCGGAAAGGCGGCGGAGAAGCTGGAGCAGTGGACCCGACGGCAGGTGGAGGATCTGCAAAGCCGCCGCAGCCGGGAGCTGAACCGGCTGCTGGACCAGTTTGACAGGGATCCGCTGGAGGCGCTGCGCCACGCCATTCCCTTGGCCGGGGCCGAGGCCCGGCGGGGCAATGCCACCACCCCCGGCTGGAAGCTGGGGGTGCGCAATCCCAACCTCACCAGTTCCTCCCAGGGTGGCGGTGCCTTGGACGTGTGGAGCATTCCCAACGACACCCGCCTGAAGCTGGAGCGCAAATACCGCGAAGCCGCCGCGCGGGAGGCCGCCGCCGGCCACTTCGGGCGCGCCGCCTACATCCATGGCGAGCTGCTGGGCGACTGGGCGCAGGCCGCCGCCCTGCTGGAGAAGGCGGGCCGTCCCCGCGAGGCCGCCCGCATCTACATGGAGCGTCTGCGGTCCGGCACGCGCGCCGCACAGTGTCTGGAAAAAGCCGGGCTGCTGGCGGAGGCTGCCATGCTTTACCGCGAGGCCCATCAGTATGAAAAGGCCGGCGATCTGTTGGCCGCCCTGGGGCAGGAGGAGGAAGCAAAAGCGCTTTGGGAAACCGCGCTGCTGGCCCTGTCCAGTCCCCTCGACCAAGCCCGGCTGCTGGAGGGGAAGCTGAAAAATCCGGCCCATGCGCTGCGGGTCCTTCAAAGCGGCTGGCCCTCCGGCAGGCAGGCGCAGGCCTGCTTTGACGCCCATCTGGCCCTGCTGGGACGCTTGGGCCGGCATGAGGCCGCCAGCGGTCTGCTGGACCGGCTGGAGCATGAATCGGTCACCCGCCTGCAGCCGGCCAGCGCGATGGTTGCCAGCCTGCACCGGCTGTTCTCCCAATATCCCGACTTTCCCCTCCGCGCCAAAGCCTCCGGCCTGGCCACGCTGTTTATCGGTGAAACGCTCGCCGCCGAGCCGCCTCCCGACCGTGCCGAGACGGCGAAGCTCCTGATCCTGCTGCCCCAATTCTCGCCGGAGGATGTGCTGCTGTCACGGGACGCCGCGCGGTTCTCCCTGAGCCGCCACCGCCCCGCCGTGCCTCTGCTGGAGCAGTCCCGCAGCGCCCACCTGCGGCCGGACCGGGTGATCCGATTGGGTGACCGGATGGTGTGGCTGAACAAAGCCAAAGAGGCGGTCTGGGATTCACTGACCGACTCCCCTGACGGACCGCATGTGGCGGGCTGGCTCCGTGGCCAACTGGAATCCTGGCCCCAAAATGGCACCACTCTGCTTCAAGGAGCTGTGCTGACGAAAGGCATCGAAGCGCAGGTTTCCATCATGCAGCTTCCTCCAAAACTCACTCATTTGGTGAGGGGACGCGGGGGAGAGAATCTGATTCTGCTTTTGGGAAGCACAAAGGAGGCGCGATGGACAGATTCCGCCGGAAATGGATGTCAAAGAAACGCTCTCGCACTTGGGCCCGCCTATAGTGATGAATTTGTCCTTCTGGTCATCACGGAAACCGGCACTCTGGCGGCGGAATATTATGGAGAGGACGGTGGACTGCGCCAGACCCGTGTCCTGGACTACGCTCCCCCCGGCATGGAGGCGGGCACTTGGTTCACCGGAGCCCGTGGTGACGACCTCTGGCTCGCCGGCATGGAGGCCACCTGCTGCGTGACCGCCAAGGGTGAATTCCAGCATTCTGGGCTCAGCGGTCCGCTGACGGGATTCGCGGTGGCTCCACCTGTGCTGCCCAGTCAGGCCATCGCCGTGGGAGCGAATGAGGCCGTGCTGCTGACTCCGCAGGGGGCCGGCAAGCCGCTGGAATGTGTGAACCTCTTCGCCGGCACCCAATCCCTGCCGCCGGTGTGCGCCTTTACCAACGACGGCCGCGCCGTCATTGCCGACGCCGCCGGAGGCATCGTGTATCAGGTCCGCGGCCAGTGCCGTAAGCTGGCGGATATCAGCCTGCCGCCCAACACCGGCGGCCTCACCGCCGCCGCCGCCATCGGTCCCACCGGCTTCGCATTCCTCACCAAATCCGGCGAGGTGCTGTGCTTCGGTTTTTGAAACCGGGGCCGCAAAGGCTTGCCGGCGGAAACCAGGAGCCCTGTTGTGCGCCCACAGATATTTGCCGCATTAGCTTTCCGAAGCCGCCCATTTCATGGCGGCGGGCAGTCCCATGCCGCCGCTGCCCCCGAAGCGCTGATCGATAGCCTCCAGCTGATGAATGAGATCCCGGACCTCCTTCCGGGCCCACGGACCGCCCGCGGCCTCACAGAAGTGGGTGCGACAGGCGAAGGGCCGTGACTGGTAAATGGTGCATCGGCCATCCGTTCCCAGCAGGGGACAGGAGCCATCGGCGGGAGGCGGCAGTTTTTTGCGGCCCGCCGCCCGCGCGGCCTGCATGGCCAGCAGGGCCTCGCCGCGGGTGAGAAACGGCGTGCGCCCTGTCAGCCGGAAGCGGCAGCACTCCGCGCGGCCGGTGCACTGGCGTTCGATAGGGCGCTTTTCCAGCACGGCATACACCTCCCGCACCTGCTGCAGCAGGTGCTGGCGTTCCTCCTTGGTCATTCCGGGCATGGAGCAAGGCTACCCGGATTGCCGGGGAAGTCCACCGGGGATGGCCGCCTGGAGCCGCCTGACGGAGCTGCCTTTCCTTTTCCACCTTCCATCCCGCATCCCGCATCCCGCATCCCGCATCCCGCAGCGCCACCAGCAGTTGCGGGAAACCCACGGCGGTGGTAAACGGGGGAATGCTTTGGTATTATGTTTCCTCCAGCCAGGAGCGCATCCCCGTGCTGGAAAACCGCATGTCGGCTCTCGCGGTGAGCGGGGTGCTGCGGCCCACCACCCTGATCTGGCATGAGGGACTGGAGTCGTGGGTTTCCGCCGGCGAGGTGAAGCCGGAGCTTTTCCTGCCGCCCTCCGCCCTGAGGGCCGGTTCCGTGCCGGGGGCGGAATCCTCCTCATCCGCCGCCGCCGGGCCGGCGGCGGCGGCACCAGAGAATCAGGGACTGACCCAGGAGCTGGCGCGCACCCTGCGCGGTTACGCCGGCTGGGTGGAGGTGTCCGGCTGGCTGCACGGCATCGCCGGGGTGCTCTGCGTGGCGGTGGGCACCGCCGTGGGATATTTTGCCTGGCGGAGACCGGAGCGGCTGGCGGACTGGAAGGCGGAGCTGCCAGGTTTTCTCCATCCGGCCCTCAACCAGCCCTGGTGGACGGTGGGCGTGTGCTGGGTTTTTGGCATTATCCTGATGTTTGCCGGGCTGCAGCTGATGGCCGGAGCGGTCCGCACGCGCCGGGCGGAGCATCTCGGCAGCGTGGAGGATCTGCGGATCGCCCTGCGCAGCATGGGCAGCTTCTTCCGCACCACGGCGCTGACACTCCTGCTGGGTCTTTTGGCGGCGGGCACGGTGCTGCTTTACCAGTACCGGCCCGCCGGCAAGCCGGCGCCCGCTCCAGCCTCCCCGGCCACGCCGCCGCCGCCTCCACGGGATCGGGTCACCATCTGAGATAAAATTAAAGATTCGAGTTCCCTGCGGCCACCACAAGCCTGTGAACTCAAAATCTTTCTGAGGCCCACCAGTTCAGGGAGGATGCGTGGAAAACCGGCGCACAGGGAAGTGCTTTTCTCCGATGGAACACTTCCTGAGCGCACTCACGGTTTGATTGCTCCCCCAATCCCAACTCCCGCTGCTTACGCAGGGCTCACAGCCGGGAGCGACAACGCGGACATTCCAAAAGCCGCCTGATGGCGGTGGACAAACCGCTGTCAACCGTTGCTCCGCGGTCATGCCTCAAAGGCCTGCCGCAAAATCTTCATCCGGCTGCGGAGCGGAGAACGGAGAAATCACAGCTGAGAACCTCGGAGAGGGCGGTAAAACTTATCGCCTTATATTGTATTACGAGCTGGCACTGACTCCGGAGGAGCAATCTGTCCCGTCAAAAAGCAGCCAAGCGGAATACCGCACTTCGGATGTTTACGCCAATCAATTAACTTTCCTCATTTTATAATCAAAAATTAAACTTAATACAAATTGATCCAATTTTGGCGATAGCTGTTTTATGCTTGTCTTTATTTTTAAAGCTTGCTTATAGGTGCCTGTTGAAAAATTAATTCGCCCCGGCGTCGATGTGGCCATCCTTCTCCGCACTCTTGCTCCAGTGATTTTATCGATTATCGACAGCTTTAGCAATTCAAATTCATCTTTTTTACATTCCAATCTAATTTTAGATTCGGAATCACGGTCTCCATTATCATAATGAATTATGATAGACCCATGCATTTGCCGCTTATCCACAGCAACCCATGCCTCCTCCCTGTGAATCACGCATCTTAATTCTGTGGAATTCCTCAAATATAGAGAATATGTATTTTTCTTATTGATTGAATTAATGAAAATATGCAGATGCAATGAATTTTGATCCACGCCCACTAACTCGAGTGTGAATACTTCCCCATCGTGGTCATCACCGCATAAAATTTTACAGCCATCATTTTCTTTAGTTATAATAATATACCAAAATTCATCTTTATCTTCCGGCATGAATTTTCCGATAGGCAGCATTTGCCATTTTTGAGGATGTCGATCGATCCCAGTTTGGGAATCCCGATGGTTTTGATTTGATGGCATCTTTTTCATTTTGATCTCTGTAAATTAATTTATCTGGGTGAGTCGGATGCTGTGTCATTTTTTGAACGGATTGTTTGTCGAGAAGACTGGCGCTGATGCCGGACTTCCGGGCAAGTTCCTGGACAGGCTTTCCTGTGGCCAGCAATTCCACGGCCCCACCTTTGAATTCGGGGATGTAGCGTTTGTTTCGCTTCATAGCTTATTTTGGAGATTCCTGGTCTGGAAATCCACCGCACCTCAAAGATTTGCGCCCTCCGTGTCCTCCACAAACCTGTAAACTCAAAATCTTCTTCAGGTGAACCGGTTCAAAGAGGACGGGCGGAAAACCGGCGCACACGGAAGTGCTTTTTCCCCGATGGAACACTTCTTAAACGCACTCACGGTTCCATTGCTCCCGAACCCCGCTACCCAGTCAGAATGAATGATGAAACCGAACCTTCCCTGGACCTGCCGCCCTGCCCGTTTCTGCCGGTGCCGGAGGGCATTCTGACCGCCGCCAGTGTGCAGGCTTTGGGAGAGGACCGGGGGCCGGACTTTTATTTGGCGGCCCTGAACTATGCGCAGAGCCTGTGGCTTCAAGGGTTTCCGGCGCGGGCCATTCTGCTGATGAACCGGGCCATGGGCTGTGGTCTTGAGGGGAGGGAGCCTGTGCTGATGCAGTGGCCGCTCCCTTACTTCGGCATGGTGTGGCTGTTGCGCAACTGCCGGCCGGAGCAATTCATCGGCAATCCCCGGCGCCACTGGCAGCATCTGGCGACCCGCATGTCGGGTCCGCGCGCCGAACTCCGCACTTGGCGGGCGTGGGCCTGCTGGCGCATCGCCTGCATCGTGCGGCCCGATGATCCAGCGGATGAAAAGCAGATCGCGGAGGAGGACGTGCGCGAGCCCGGCGAGGAGACGATCGCGGACAGGCTGACCCTGCTGGGCCATCCGGGCGAGGTGGTGCTCTGGCGGGAGGCGCTGGAATACGCCGGAGAGGATCCGTAGAAAAAAATCAATCCCACCCGGACCTGTCCGGCCCGGTGGCTTCGTTTGATTTGGTTTGGGTTGCCTTGGCTTGGCTTGATTTGGACACTCCGCTTTTCAGCGGGCTCCGGGCTCCGCCCGGCTGTGAATCAACGGAATGGGGAAGAAGAGCGGGCCGGTTCCGGCCGGTTCTCCTTTCAGCAGGCTTTGCGCAGGCCGACGTTTGCGGTGTGGAACAGCCGCTGAATGGGAATGCCCTGGCGGTTGGCCACGCGGAGGGCCTCCATGATGTCGGAAATCTCCCAGAACTGGGTTTTCTCCATGGTGCCCACTTCACGCAGGGGCTGCAGCGCCGCCTCATCCGGAGGGGTCATTTTGCGGGGAATTTTCATATCAGACCTTCTGATTTCAGTGTTGCTTCTTTTTGGATTAACGTGCTGTAATCTAACACCATGGCCGTTTCCCGCGCCAATGATGGTGCGTCACGTTTTCGTCACGTCCGTTTTGGCTTCTGTCCGGCCATCCCGCCGCATGGCCGGGGACCTGGTCCGCCGGTCCGCCTCCCACCGGTGAATGAGCCGGCGGCATCAATGCACGACTGTCCCCAGCCATGCTTTTAGGGGCATGGAGGGGGAAATCAAATTCCGGCATTCAGGAGCCGGGGCCAGCGCGGTCAGCGCGCCAGCACGATTTTCTCACCCGGCAGGGGGATGATCACCTCACACTCCGGCACGGCCAGACTCAGGGCTTTGGCCATCCAGTCGAGGGCGGGGCCGTCCCCGTGGACGAGCAGGATTTTCCGGGGGTTCAGCCGGCGGGCGTAGTCGATCAGCTCGTGCCGTGGAGCGTGGCCGCTGAAATCAAACTGCCCTACCTCGCAGTTCAGAGGCACGGGCGGGAACACGGAGTCCAGAGGGACCAGCGCGCCGGGGGCGGAGGCCAGGATCTGGCCCGCCGGGCTGTCGGGATCCGCGTAGCCGACAAAGCAAAGGGCGTTTTCCGGCCGGTTGATGAAATGGTAAGCGAACTCGTTGCTCACGGTCTTCTCCGTCATCATGCCGCTGCTGAGAGCGTAGATGCGTCCCGGATGGCTGGAGCTGATGCGCTCGCCCTTCTTGGATTTCACGAGGCCGTGCAGGGATTCCAGAATGCGGAACCCGGCGTGGTGGCGGCGCACATCGTTGGTGTGCCGGTCCACGATCTGGGTCATGCGCGTGCTCAGGCCGCCGATGTGCACCGGCGCGTCCATGGGCACCAGGCCGCGGCCTTTCAGCTCGTGCAGCAGCATGAGAATCTCCTGTGTTTTGCCGAGGGCGAACACCGGGATCAGCACGCTGCCCCCGCGCTCCAGCGCCCGGGAGATCATGGCCGCGAACCGCTTGGATTCGGCCTCCCGGGAGTAATCGGGATTGCGCTCCGCCGCGCCGCGGGTGCATTCCAGAACCAGCACATCGACGGGGTCGGTGGGGAACTCCGCCTTCTTCAGGATCGTCTGATCCTCGAAATGGACGTCGCCGGTGTAGAAGATGATCAGGCCGTCCACATTCAGCCGCACCCCCACACTGCCCGGCAGATGGCCGGCATCGAAAAACTCGGCGCGCACGCCGGTCTCCGCCAATTCAAAAATCCGGCCCGGCTGCCGCCCCTCCCATCGGCGGACCAGTCCGTCCAGTTCCCGGTGGGTGAAAAGCGGATACTCCTTGATGCCCTCCTGCTCCCGCTGGGCGGACATGACGTTCACGGAATTGTGCAGCAGGGCCTCCGCGAACTCCGCCGTCACCGGGGACATATAGGCCGGGGCGCGCAGGTTGCGGCGCATAAGCACCGGCAGGGAGCCGACATGGTCCAGATGGGAGTGGGTGACCACCACCGCGTCCAGCGAACCATCGGGGCACAGGGGGAAATCCGGCAGGGCGTCAAAAGCCCTCTCCTTCGGGTGCATGCCGCTGTCCAGCGCGATCCGGGCTCTGCCGGTGTCGAGCACATAACAATTGGCCCCGATCTCCGCGCGCCGGGTAAGCGACTGAAAAGTAACCTCTCGCATAGGAATCAATCCTCCGGTCCGGCAGGCATGCCGGCAGCCGTGAAGGCGCGCCGATACCCCGCCCCCCCCGCCCATGCCAGCGGAAAGATGCCTTCAGGCACCAGAGGTGGCTTTCCAACCATGGCCGTCCCGGCATCCAGGAATTCCAAACAGCGGTTTTTTCTCACTTCACTTCCGGTAAACGGCCTCGGCGTCGTAGGCCTTGGAGGCGTAAACCGGGATAAGTTTTGCGGGCTGCTCCCCGTCCGCGCCGGAACTGTCCAGCTTCACGCTGCGGAAAAAGCAGCTGCGGTAGCCGGTGTGGCAGGCCCCCGCGCCCTGTTGGTTCACGCGCAGGACGAGGGCGTCCTGGTCGCAGTCCGCCAGAATCTCCACCACCTTCTGCACGTGCCCGCTGGTGGCCCCCTTGTGCCAGAGCTCCTGGCGGCTGCGGCTGTAATAGACCGCCTCCCCCAGCTCCAGAGTGCGGCGCAGGCTCTCCTCATTCATATAGGCCACCATCAGCACCTCCCCGTTGCCGGCGTCCACAGCCACGGCGGTGATCAGGCCGCTGGCGTCGAATTTCGGCGCAAAGTCCAGTCCGGCCTCCACCGCCTGGTGGTCCTCCCGGCTGCCGAACCGGATATTTTTCGTGATGTCTTCACTCATCCGCCAGCATTCCGCTTCTGGAGGGAGCAGGGCAAGGGAAGAAGCCGGGGAAAGGGGGAGGGATGAGAAAGCAGGGGCAGGGACCGGGCCGGGCGCTGCCGGTTCACCGGTTCCCAAGGCTGCACTTCGCGTTTTACAAACCCCCCGTTTCCGGTAAACTGACCATTCGTCGAATTGAATTCACCACGTCAGTCTGTTTTTTCCTCCATGAGCACGTCCGCCGCCACTGCTGCCTCCGCCAAACCCGATCAAACCTCCGCCCTTGAGCGCGGGGAACCCATGGCCGGGGCGGAGATTCTTGTCAAATGCCTGGAGAAGGAAGGGGTCGAATGGATCTTCGCCTATCCCGGCGGCGCCTCGATGCCGATGCACCAGGCCCTGAGCAAGAGCTCCAAAATCCGCACGGTGCTTCCCCGTCACGAGCAGGGCGGCTCCTTCGCCGCCGAGGGCTACGCCCGCGCCACCGGCAAGGCCGGCGTGTGCATGGGCACCTCCGGCCCCGGCGCCACCAATCTGGTGACCGCCATCGCCGACGCCTATCTCGACTCCACCCCGCTGGTGGCCATCACCGGCCAGGTGCCGACCTTCATGATCGGCCGCGGCGCCTTCCAGGAGACCGACTTCTTCGGCGTGACTCTGCCGATCGTGAAGCACAGCTACCTGGTGACCGATCCCAATGACATTCCCCGGATCGTGAAGGAGGCTTTCCATATTGCCCAGACCGGCCGTCCCGGTCCGGTGGTGATCGACATGCCGAAGGATGTGCAGGAGGCCCGCACCCAGCCCATTTATCCGGACAAGGTCTCCCTGCGCGGCTACAAGCTGCTCACCGAAGTGGACGAGGTGGCCCTCAACGAGGCCATGGGACTGCTGAAGCAGGCCAAACGCCCCGTGATTTACGCCGGCGGCGGCATCATCAGCGGCGAGGCCTCCGCGGAGCTGCTGGAGTTCGCCGAGCGCGCCCAGATTCCCGTGACCACCACCCTCATGGGCGTGGGCGCATTTCCGGAAACGCATCCCCTCTCCATGAAATGGCTGGGCATGCACGGCACCGTGGCCGCCAACAATGCCGCCAACGAAGCCGATCTGCTGCTCGCGCTCGGGGTGCGCTTCGATGACCGCGTGACCGGCAAGGTGGAGAAATTCTGCGAGCACGGCACCATCATCCACATCGACATCGACAACGCCGAGATCAACAAAAACAAGCTCGTGCGCCTGCCGATCCAGGCGGATATCAAAATCGCCCTGACCAAGCTCAACGCCCTGCTCGCCCAGGCCGGCTACACCAAGGACGGCAACCGCCACGCCGAATGGCGCGCCCAAGTCGCCAAATGGCGTGAGGAGTCCCCCATGCAGTATGAGGACGAGGATCCCGCCCTCATCCCCCCGCAGTGGGTGATCGAGCAGCTGTATGATCTCACGAAGGACACGGACTTCTACATGACCACCGGCGTGGGCCAGCATCAGATGTGGGCCGCGCAGTATTACCATTTCGACAAGCCCCGCCGCCTCATCACCAGCCTTGGCCTCGGGTCCATGGGCTACGGCTACCCCGCCGCCCTCGGCGTGAAGGCCGCCTTCCCGGATGCGGAGGTGGTGGACATCGACGGCGACGGCTCCTTCATCATGAATGTGCAGGAGCTGGCCACCGCCGTGGCGGAGAACATCGCCGCCAAGGCCATCATCCTGAACAACCAGCACCTGGGCATGGTGGTGCAGTGGGAGGACCTGAAGTACAAGTCCAACCGCGCCAACACCTTCCTGGGGAAACTGCACGCGCCCAAGGACGTGTATCCCAACTACGCCAAGATGTGCGAGGCTTTTGAGGTGCCCTGCGAGCACATCACCCGCCGTGAGGATGTGGTGCCGGCCCTGAAGCGCATGCTCGCCGCCAAAACCGCCTACGTGCTGGACATCATGGTGCCCCACACGGAGCACGTGCTGCCCATGATCCCCGGCGGTATGACCTACAAGGACATCATCACCAAGCCCATCCGCAACGAGGACGGCACCAAGGGCTTCGGTGACATCAAGGTCGCGACCGCTCTCTGACAAAATCAGGGAAGGCAGCCCGTCCCGCCCTCATCCCGGTTCCCATTTCAAAATCCAGCACTCCCGCCCGGGGTGCTGGATTTTTCCTTTTCAGCTTTGGACGCGGAGACCGGATGGACCGGCAGGGAGGTCCGTGTGCTGGCCGCTTCCGGCAGATGCATTTTCAAAAAATTTCAGGCCTCCGTTTTTTTCTGCAAATAACCGTAACCTTCCGGAGGGCCACGGTGATTAACCAGGACAACCCACAAATCACCGGTCAATCAACCACCAGCCTGATATGAAAAAACAAATCCTCTCCGTGTTCTCCGGCCTCGCTCTTTTCAGTGGCTCCATCATGGCGGGTCCCCTGCAGCGCTCCCATGTGTCCGCGGACGCCAAATGGATCGTGCATCTGGATATGGAGGGCCTGCGGCAGTCGCAGTTCGGCTCCGCCATCCTCAAGTTCGCCCTGGCCCAGATGGGGGACGAGCTCAAAGAGAAGGTGAAGCTCGATGTGCCGGCCATCGTCAACCAAACCAACTCCATCACCGCCTATGGCGATGACTTCAAACCGGGGCCCGAGGGCCGGGGGGTGCTCATCTGGCAGGGCTCCAAGGAGATTGAGCAGGTCGTGACCGCCATCCTGCTCCAGCAGTCCGAAGCCTCCAAAGCCGGTGAGGGCAGCATCAAAGCCTTGGGCGGAGGATTGAACCCGGTCTATGAAATCTCCCCCGGCCTCTTCGCCTCGGTGCGTCCCGGACAGGGCATCCTGCTGAGCCCGAAGATGGACCAGATCCATGATGCCTGCCGCATCATCGAGGGCAAGGCCTCCAGCCTGAAGGACCAGCCGACTTTTTCCGAATACACCGCCCAGTCCGGCGGATTTTTCCTGGTCGCCTTGGCGGAGGGCTTTGTGCGCGACGCCGGCCTGCCCCCGCAGGCCCAGGTGCTGAAACTGGCTGAGGGCGGCCGCATCGCGCTGGGCGAGGATGCCGGCAAACTGCAGCTCTCCGTGAACCTGAAAGCCAACACCACGGAGAACGCGGTGCAGATCCAGCAGGTCATCCAGGGTCTGGTGGCCCTCGCCGGCCTGGCCGATGTCGATGAGCCGGAACTGGCCCAGGTGAAGGACTGGGTGCGCGGCGCGCAGGTGACCTCCAAGGAGAAAATCGTCAGCCTGGATCTGGCGGTGCCGGTGGATGACGCGTTGAAACAGCTGAGCAACGCCACGGACACCCGGATCGGCTCCGCCGGGGAAAACACGGTCCCCGCTCCGGAGGAGAAGCCGGCCTCCTCCCCGCAGGCTTCCCCGGAATCCACTCCGGCCCCGGCCGTGGACCCCGCCCGCTGACCGCCCTGCCTTCAAGGTCGTGACCGCGCCTCCATGATGACCGCCCGCGCCTCCAGCCTCTCCATGCCTTTCACACCCGCCGCCGACGCTGACACCCCCTCCCGCTCCGCCGCCTCCGTGGCGGGCGGGGAGGATCCGGCGGCGGATGCCCTGGTGGAGCGCGCCCGGCTGGGGGACGACCACGCCTTCGCCGGCGTGGTGGCCTATTTTGAAAAGCGCACTTTCCATTTTGTGCTGCGGATGGTGGCCAACACCCACGATGCCGAGGACGTCACCCAGGACACGTTCGTGAAGGCCTGGCACTCCCTGCCCCGCTACCGGCCGCAGCACAGCTTCCGCGCCTGGCTCTTCACCATCGCGCGGCGGACAGCTCTGAACCATCTGCGCTCCCGCCGCCCGACGGAGGAGCTGAAACATCACGACATGGCGGTGGAGGACAGTCCCGATCCCGGCGGCGCGGCGGCGGACCGTGATGACGCCTCCGCCATCTGGACCACCGCCCGCCGCCTGAAGCCGGACCAGTTTGAAGCCCTGTGGCTGTGCTACGCCGAAGGATTTGCAGTGACCGAGGCGGCGCGTATTATGAACTCCAATGCCCTGCGGGTGCGTGTCCTGCTGCACCGCGCCCGCCGCCGCATGGCCGAATGGCTGACCCGCCCCTCGTCATCCTCCGAACCGCAAAACTCCCCCCGCCCCTTTTCCCGCCCATGAAATGCCGCCTCCTCAGATTCCGGATCAGCTCCCGGCTGGACGATGGCCGCTCCCTGCCACCGCCTCTGGAGCGGCATCTGGCACTTTGCCCGGAATGCGGCGCCTGGCACCGCGCCCAGCTGTCCCTGATCCAACGCCTGCGCCACTCCGCACCGCCGGCACTGGCGACAGCCGCCGCCATGGCCGAGCCGCCGTCCGCGCTCCAAGCCAATGTGATGCGCGCCATCCGCCAGGCCCAGCCCCCGCGGCAGCGCCCGGCGGGTTTTTCTTTCTTTCACAACTGGCTCCCCGCCGCTGGCATGACCGCCGCTCTTCTGGCCTCAGGCGCTCTGGTGCTGACCCTCAACCGGGAGCAGCCCGACGGCCGCAGGGATATTTCCCAGCAACCCTCGGAGGTGCAGCTTGGCCATTCCGGCACCGCCCCCTCCGCCGCCGGCACCCCCCAGGTTTCCAAATCCGCCGACACCGCCCATGAAGACCGTCATGACCGACGGAATCACTGGATTCAGACCGCCGCTGTCAGCCTGGACACTCCCCTGCGCCGCGAGTTCGCCCTGCTGAATGAGGACGCCCAATCCGCCGTGCGCGCCCTCAAGGCCAGCTTTCTGCCTGCCAATCTCTGAAGCCGCCTGAACTGCGGAGTGGAGGTCGGGAATCGGAGGGAAACTTTTCCGTCAGCCGGCATTTTCCACAGGCATATCCGCGTCCGCGCATGGCCCGGGGGTTGTTCCAGTGGGGTGAATCGTGTTAAAAGCACGTCTCTGTCACCTTTTCCCCGGACCTCCAGCCATGTCTTTTTTCTCCGCCACCTCCCTGACTCCGCCGCCTTCACTGCTGCTGGCCCTGCTGGCCTTTCCGGCATCCCCTCTGATAGCGGCCCCGCCGCCGGCGGTTTTCGAACCCCAGGTCATCGACTCCGCCATCAGCATTGGCTACGGCCTGACCATCGGCGATGTGGATGGCGACGGGAAGCCGGATATCCTGCTGGCCGATGCCCGGGAGATTGTGTGGTATCAGAATCCCAGTTGGAAAAAACACGTGCTGGCCCGCGAACTGACCAAGTTGGACCATGTCTGCCTCGACGCTGCCGACTTGGACGGTGACGGCAAAGTGGAGGTGGCCGTGGGCGCTCAGTGGAATCCGGGCGAGACCAACAATCTCAAGCTGAGCGGCGCGGTTTTTTTTCTCAAGCGTCCGGAAAAAGCGGATGCGGACACCCTGTGGACCCCTGTGGCCCTGCCCCATGAGCCCACGGTGCACCGCATGCGCTGGGTGAAAAACGGTCTCGGCAAATACGCCCTCGTGGTCCTTCCGCTCCACGGACGGGGCAATACCAACGGCACCGGAGCGGACGGCACCAAAGTGCTGTCCTATCTGCCCCCTGCCGAACCGGGGAAATGGGGCGAGGCCAATGAGTGGAAAATCACACCGCTCGAAGCCTCCATGCACGTCACCCACAACCTCGATGTGCAGCCGGACGGGGACGGCCAGCTGATGGCCATTGGCGGCAAGGAGGGCGCGCTGATGGCCCGGCCCGCCGGCGGCGGGTGGGAGACGGCTTCGCTGCCCCTGCTGGAAACACCGTCCTCCGCACCCTTCGCCGGTGTGGGCGAAATTCGCCTTTTCCCCGGCACCCGCCACCGGCTGGCCACTATCGAGCCCTTCCATGGTCCGCACGTCTGCACCTGGACCTGGGAGGACAAGCAGCGCGGCTGGCACCGGGAGGTGGTGGATTCCTCCCTCGCCTCCGGCCACGCTCTCGCGGTGGGCGATATGAACGCCGACCAGCTGCCGGACCTCATCGCCGGCTGGCGCGAGCCTGACGCCAACGGCAAATTCGGCATCCGCCTTTACACCGCCACCGGTGATGCCGCCCAGCCCTGGAGCCCGTCCTGGCTGGCGGGGGAAAACTCCATGGCCTGCGAGGATCTGAAGCTGGCGGATCTTGACGGCGATGGCAAACCGGAGGTCATCGCCTCCGGCCGCTCCACCCACAACGTGGTGATTTATCACAACCGGACCACCGCCAAAAAATAACGGCCAACGGCCTTCAGGCGAATTCGGTCCCCGATGGCTGATACCATTTCCAAAGATATTTTTGTTAATTCGCAGGTGAGTTTCCCGTACGGATTTCAGCGGCCCGGGTAGAACAGCCGTCCCGGCTGTCCCGCCGGGCATCCTGCCCGGTGCCACTGCCCCGGCGATTACCATTTCCGCTTCAAAGCCGCCTTTCAAGGAGGGAATCCATCCTGTAATCCTTTGACTGTGAATGGATAATATGATGAGTTCCCCTGAATCGGGATGGCTGGTGCCGGCATTCCGGAAAACTGAAAAAAAACCGATGCTCCGGAACCGGGCAGGATGCCCGGCGGGACAGGCGGGACGCCTGTTCCACCCGAGTGTCCAGCCGGCTTCCGCCGGCATTTCTATAAATGACTAATGGAAATGATATGACGCCCCCCTGCCGTCGGACCGCCGCTTCCCCATCCCGGCATGAAGGGTGCTTTGCTTTTCCTTCGCGGAACCCGCACCTGCGCTGGCGCGTGTTTTTCCCTGGTGAAAAATCCGTCTGAACGGCCCATAATGCCCTTCGCCATTCCCTTTCCGCATGGTCAGTCTCCGCGATTCCCACTTTCCGCCCACCCAATGGACCGCTGTGGTGGGCCCCTGCCAGTCGGCGGCGGATGACGCCAGCCGCCTGGCGGCGCTGGAGACTCTGTGCCGGAATTACTGGTATCCGCTGTATGCCTTCGCGCGCCGCTCAGGGACAGAGCACGGCGATGCCGAGGATCTGACGCAGGGGTTTTTCCACTATCTGCTGAAGCGCGATCTGCTGGCCGGCGCGGATCAGCGGCTGGGGAAGCTGCGGACCTTTCTGCTGACCGCCTTCCAGCGCTGCATCCGCGACACCCGGACCCATGAGCGGGCGCTGAAGCGCGGCGGCGGCATGGAGATTTTCACCCTGGACATGGAGGGAGGCGAGGAGCGCTATGCCCGTGAGGCCAATGACGGCCTGAGCCCCGCCCAGCTTTATGACCGTGGCTGGGCGCTGTCCGTGCTTGATGCCGCCCTGCTGGAGCTGCACCGTCAGGAGGAGGCCGCCGGACGCGGCCCGCAGTTTGCCTGGCTGGAGTCTTTCATCAATCCGGCCGCTACTGCGGACACCGGTTATCCGGAGGCCGCCGCCGGCCTGGGCCTCACGGAGGAGGCGGCCCGCAAGGCCGTGAGCAGGCTGCGGAAAAAATTCCGCATCTGTCTGCGCGGCTGCATCGCCTCGACCCTTCACGATCCGCAGGAGGCGCTGGTGGACGACGAGGTGACGGCGCTGAAAGCCGCCCTCCGCCCGCCGGGCCACTGACCCCATCCGCGGCCATGCGCCGGACCTCCCGACCATGATCCCGGAACCCGGCACCTCCCCTTCCCCCGCCCCGCGGCCGCCGGCCTCTGGCTCCCCGGCTCCGCGCGGGGGGCTGTTCGATCTCGGATACTTGACGGATAGCGGGCCGCTGGAGCCGGATCATTCCTCTGCCGGTTCGGTGGCCGGCATGGACGCGGACGGTGACTCCAGCATAAACTCCGCGGCCCATCAGGCGGGGGAAACCATCGGGCGCTACCGGCTGATCGAACCGTTGGGCGAGGGGGGATTCGGTGAGGTCTGGCGGGCAGAGCAGACCGCCCCCATCCGCCGGGAGCTGGCGCTGAAGCTGATCAAGCGCGGCATGGACACACGCGAGACCATCGCCCGGTTCGCCGCCGAAAGCCGGGCTTTGGCCCTGATGGACCATCCCAATATCGCGGCGGTGCTGGATGCCGGGGCCACGCCGGACGGCAGGCCCTACTTTGCGATGGAACTGGTGCGCGGCGAGCCCCTGACCTGTTATTGCCATCTCCGGGAACTGAGTCTGTGCGAGCGCCTGGAGCTGTTTACAGCGGTCTGCCACGCCGTGCAGCACGCGCACCAAAAAGCCATCCTGCACCGGGATCTGAAGCCCTCGAACATTCTGGTCACGGAGATTGATGGCCGCGCGGTGCCCAAGGTGATCGACTTCGGCATCGCCAAAGCCCTCGGCGGCGACGCCGGGGAGGAGACCGGTGACGGGCCGCCCGCCGTCCGCACCCGCGACGGCTGGGTGCTGGGCACGCCCCAGTACATGAGCCCGGAGCAGGCCGGCAGCGCGCCGGATGTGGACACCCGCAGCGACATCTATTCGCTGGGCGTGGTGCTTTTCGAACTGCTCACGGGAGACACGCCCATTCCGCGCAGCGAGTGTCTTTCCCGTGAGGAAACCCTGCGCCGGGTGCGCACCGAAGACGCCCCCCGCCCCAGCCAGCGCGCAAAAACCCCCGGTATGCGCCGGGCGCTTCAGGGCGATCTGGACTGGATCGTGATGAAAACACTCAACCGCGACCGCCGCCGCCGGTATGGCACGGCCTCGGCGCTGGCGGGGGATTTGACCCGGCATCTGCGGCAGGAGCCGGTGACGGCGGCGGCCCCGGCCTGGACCTACCGGCTTTCGAAATTCACCCGGCGCAACCGGAGCGCGCTGACCGCCGCGGCGCTGGTGCTGGCGGCCCTGACCACCGGCACCGGGTTCAGTGTGTGGCAGGCGGCCCAGGCGCGGTCCGCGCAGATCCACGCCGACGCCAGCCGGCGGGAGGCGGAGGCAAACCTGAACCGCGCCCGCGGTGCGGTGGACAAATACCTGAGCACGGTGACGGATGATCCGCAGCTCCGGGATGACCATTTCCGCGCCCTCCGCCGCACCCTGCTGGAGTCCGCCATTCCCTTCTACGACGAGATGGCGAAAACGAGTGCCGCCGGGGACCCCGGCCTGCGGCTGGACCAAGCCACCGCCATGGGCCGGCTGGCATCCATTTATTATCATCTGGGCGACAGACAGAAAGCGGTGGATTTGTACCGCCGCGAGGTGGCGATCGAGGAGGCACTGCGCCGGGAGTTTCCCGGCAACCGCCAGTACCGGGACGCCATTCTGGGCACTTACAGCAACTTCGGCCTCATCCTTCAGCAGATGGATCATAAGGAGAAGGCCATCGACATCCAAAGCCGCGCGCTGGCGTTGGCGGAGCAGGCAGTGAATGAGGCCTCCGGAGACAGCGTGGGGCTGGAGCCGCTGGCCATCATTCTGGCCAATCTATCGGTCACCCTCTGGGACAGCGGACGCAAGGAGCAGGCGGAGGCCGCGGTGCGCCGGGTGACGGATCTGCGGATGCGGCTGGCCGGTGAAATAAAGGATCTCCCCAAACGGAAAGCCGCCGAGGCGGAGGCCCAAATCGGCATGGCAGGTTTTCTCGTGCGGGTGGACCGGCAGCCGGAGGCGGAGAAGCTGATGCGCCAATCCATGACCCGTCTGGAGGAGCTGCTGCCCACTCCCTCCGGAGCCTCCCTGCGCGGGCCCTTGGCGACCACGCTGCACAATCTCGGTCAGACACTTTACCGGCAGGACCGGTGGGAGGAGGCCCTGACCGCGCAGCGGCGCGCGGCGGATCTGAATCTGAGCCTGGCCACGGAGAATCCTGGCAGCACCGGTGCCCGCCACGCACTGGGACTGGCAAAGCACGCATTAGCGGATTCGCTGATGAAGCTGGAGCGGCCGGACGAGGCCGCCATCGCGTGCCAGGAGGCCGTGGCCGTCCACTGCGCCCTCGCGGCCGATTTTCCCGGAAATCCGGACCATCTGTATTTTGCCGGATGCGCCCATGCCGGCGTGGCCGGGGCCCGCTCCGCCATGGGGGACGCCGCCGGAGCGCGGAAATCCTATGAGCAGTGTGTGGACTGTCAGGAGAAAGCCGTCGCCATGAACCCGGGCAATCAGGCTTTCCGCGCCGCCTTGTGGAACGGGGTCCGTGATTTGTGCGAATGGAGCCTGAAGGCGGAGGACGCCGCCTCGGCCATCCGCGCCGCGCTCCTCATTCCCAAATACTCCATCACCTCATGGCAGGATCAGGAGCACGCGGCGGGTGTCATCGCCCGGGTGCTGCCGATTTACGCCAGGGACGCCGGGCTGACTCCTGCCCAGCGCGCCCTCTCCATGGACAGCGCGGCAGCGCAGGCCATCCAGCTGCTGCAGCGCTCCATTGATCTGGGAAGCCCGTCCCTCGACAAGTGGAGGTCCTCGGACAAGCGTTTTGAATCCCTGCGGGACCGACCGGCTTTTCAGGCGCTGCGCGAGGCCGCGCCGGATCCCAATGGCCGCGCGCCTTCGAAGTTCATCTTTGACTATCCGTTCAACGATCCCGGTCCGCGCCAATGGCGGCGCGACGGGGACATCTGGACGGAGGTCCAGCCGTCCGGGCGGAAAAATCAGTATCAGTTCCTCCACCGTGCGCGGGTGCGGGCAGTGTCCGGCTCCGTGGTCTCAAACTCCGCCAGCGGCATTACGCTTTTCATTCCGGACCTTGGCACGCCGGAGCCGGCAAAGCTGATGCTCAAAACAAAGCCGGACGGGTGGCGGACGCTGAAGGAGTTGAAGGACGTGGAATAATTTTTTTCCGTCCGCCGGTCACACTTTCCGGCGCGCACCCAAGAAACAGACGGACACCGGCATGGCCGCCGGAAAGCCGCTTTTTCTCATTCCAACCCGCCAATCATTCCATCTTTACTTATGAGTCAGTATCACAAGCTTTACACTGCGGAGGACTCCGTCCTTGTCTTCATCGACCACCAGCCCCAGATGACCTTCGGCGTGGCCAATATCGACCGTGCCACCCTGATCAGCAACGTGACCCTGCTCGCCAAAGTGGCGAAGGAGTTCGGAGTTCCCACCGTGCTCACCGCCGTGGAGACAGAGTCCTTCAGCGGCTACATCTGGCCCCAGCTGCTGGACGTCTTCCCGGGACAGGAAGTGGTGGAGCGCACGTCCATGAACTCCTGGGACGATGAGGGGTTCCGCAAAGCCATCGAAGCCACGGGCCGCAAAAACATCATCCTGACGGGTCTGTGGACGGAGGTCTGCGTGACCTGGCCGGCCATTGAGATGCTGGGCGCGGGCTACAACATCTATGTGGTCGAGGATTGCTGCGGCGCCACCTCCCCCGCCGCCCAGGAGGCCGCGCTTTCCCGTATGGTGCAGGCCGGAGCGGTGCGCCTGACCACCATCCCGGCCCTGCTGGAATGGCAGCGCGACTGGGCGAAGCGCGGGCACTACAACAACCTGATGGAGCTGCTGAAGGTCCAGGGTGGAGCCTACGGCGTGGGTGTGGAATATGCCTACACCATGGTCCACAAGGCCCCGCAGTCCGCGAAGTCGCCCCAGGTGGTGCCGGCCTCCAAAAAGCACTGACCCTCGTCCACTCTCCACTCTCCACTCTCCACTTCCTATCCATCGTCATCGTCATGAGCGGTCAGGTCCACGTGGCGGTCACCCGCCGCATCCGTGCGGAATGCATCCCGGAATTCGAGCGCGAACTGAACGCGTTCGCCAGCCGCTCCCTGGCGGATCCCCGTTCGCGGGGCGTGCAGCTGCTGTATCCCGCACCGGGTTCGGGCTCACGGGAATACGGCATCCTGCGCAGCTTTGCGGGCCCGGCGGACCGTGATGCCTTTTACGCCTCCGCCTTCTACCGCGAATGGATCGCCAGTGTGGAGCACATGCAGGAAGCCGCCCCTGTATTCCGTGAGGTGGAGGGACTGGAGGCGTGGTTCCGCGAGCCCCATCACGCCATGCCGCCGCGCTGGAGGATGGCGCTCCTGACCTGGGCGGCGGTCTGGCCTGTCAGCATGCTGGTGCCTCTGCTGATGGGTCCCCTGCTGCCCAAAAGCCTGCCCCTGTTTGTGCGGGCCGGCTTCATCTCCGCCGGCATCGTGCTGGTCCTGACCTGGGCCGCGATGCCGCTGCTGGTCAGGGCCGCGCAGCCTTGGCTTCATCCCAAACCCTCCTCTCCGCCACGCCCATGACCGCCGCCGCCGCCACTGCCCCTCCCTCTTCCGATTCCGCTTCCCCCGCCGATCTCATTCTGCGGAACGGACGCATCACCACCTTGGATCCTGATCATCCCGAAGCCACCGCCATCGCCATCCGCGATGGCCGGGTGATCGGGGTCGATGACGACATAGGGGATCATGCCCGCGGGCCGCATACCCAGGTGATCGACCTCAAAGGCCACCGGGTGATCCCCGGCCTTTACGATTCCCACCTGCACGTCATCCGTGGGGGGCTGAACTACAACATGGAGCTGCGCTGGGAGGGGGTGCCCTCGGTCTCCATCGCCATGGAGATGCTGCGCATTCAGGCGGAGCGCACGCCCGCCCCGCAATGGGTGCGGGTGGTGGGCGGCTGGAGCGAATTCCAGTTCGCCGAGCGCCGCATGCCCACGCTGGAGGAGATCAACGCCGCCGCGCCGGACACTCCGGTGTTTGTGCTGCACCTCTACTGCCGCGCCCTGCTGAACCAGGCGGCCCTGAGGGCCTGCGGCTACACGAAGGACACCCCCAATCCGCCCGGCGGCGAGATTGTCAGGGACAAGGCCGGCAACCCCATCGGTCTGCTGGTGGCCCGGCCCAATGCCGCCATCCTCTACTCCACTCTGGCCAAGGGACCGAAGCTGCCGCTGGAGTATCAATACAACTCCACGCGCCACTTCATGCGCGAACTGAACCGCCTGGGCGTGACCAGCGTCTGCGATGCCGGCGGCGGTTTTCAGAACTATCCTGATGACTATGAGGTCATCAGCGAGCTGCACAAGCGCGGTGAGATGACCCTGCGGATCGCCTACAATCTGTTCACCCAGAAGCCCGGCGGGGAGCTGGAGGATTTTGTCCGGTGGTCCAAAATGATTCAGCCCGATCAGGGCGACGACCTTCTGCGCTGCAACGGCGCGGGGGAAATGCTGGTCTTCTCGGCGGCGGATTTCGAGGACTTTCTGGAGCCGCGTCCGGATCTTCCGGACAAGCTGGAGGGGGAGCTGGAAAGGGTGGTGTCCTTCCTGGCGGAGAACCGCTGGCCCTTCCGCCTGCACGCCACCTATGACGAGTCCATCAGCCGGTTCCTGGATATCTTCGAGCGCGTGAACCGCCACGCGCCGCTGGAGGGCCTGCACTGGTTCTTCGACCACTGCGAGACCATCACCGACCGCAACATCGGGCGCGTGAAGGCGCTCGGCGGCGGCATCGCCATCCAGCACCGTATGGCGTTCCAAGGGGAATACTTCGTGGACCGCTACGGAGCGGAGGCCGCCGGCCGCACGCCTCCCGTGCGCCGCATGCTGGAGATGGGCGTGCCCGTCGGCGCGGGCACGGACGCCACCCGCGTGGCCAGCTACAATCCCTTTGTCTCCCTCTACTGGCTGAGCACCGGAAAGACCCTCGGCGGCCTGGCGCTGTATCCTGACAAGGCCCTGCTCAGCCGCGAGGAGGCGCTGCGGCTCTATACCAACGGCAGCGCCTGGATGTCGCGCGGGGAGAAGGAGCGTGGCATTCTCAAAACCGGATACCTCGCCGACCTCGTGGTCCTCAGCGCCGACTACTTCGCGGTGCCGGACGAGGACATCAAATCCCTGGAGTCCGTCCTGACCCTTCTCGGCGGCAAGCCGGTGTATGCCGCCGGGGATTTCGACGACTTGGATCCCCAGTCCCTCCCCGTCATGCCCGACTGGTCGCCCGTGGTGAAATTCCCCGGCTACTGGAAACCGGAATTCGCCAGCCAGTTCAGCGCCCACACCCATGCACCGGGATGCTGCGGCCACACCCACGCCGGTGTCAAAGCCCCGAAACGCAACCCCTTCAACATCCCCCAATGGATGCTCGGCTCCCGAGGACTCCTCGACGGCGGCTGCGACTGCGCCGCGTTCTGAATATCAATATATAAAACCCCGGCACAAGCTGGCTAACTAACGGGTAGAACAGGCGGGACGCCTGTTCTACCCGGCCGCAGATGCCAGCCCCGTCGCACAGCCACATTCCGATAGCTTCCTTAACAGATATATATTTTATTTAATTTTATATTCCTGCCAACTTCATGCACGGCCTGAAGCTCCTCTCACTGGCAGGAATGGCGGCCAGCCTTCTTGCCACTCCGCTCCTCGCTGGAGAGACCGCCAAAACCGCCTCAGCCGCCCCTCCCCGCCCGGCTTTCAAACCGCTGCGTTACGACGAGGACTGGAGCCTGCTCCGCGATCCCGCCCTCCGGACAAGGCCCGGGGATTTTCTGAAACACCTGACCGCCGGGGGCGGCCATCTCTCCTTCGGCGGAGAGGCGCGGGAAATGATGGAGGGTTACCGGAACGACTCCTTCAGCACCGGTCCGGACGCGGACAGCGTCTATTTTCTCCAGCGCTACCTGCTCCACCTCGACTGGCATCCCACTCCGGCGCTGCGGTTTTTCACGCAGTTCCAAAGCGCCTTCGAGGACGGAAAGCCGGGCGACTCCGACCGCAACGCGCTCGACCTGCACCAGTTTTTCGCGGACGCCGTGATGCTGAGGACGGACGGCGGCGGCACCCTGACCCTCCGCGCCGGCCGTCAGGAGCTCAGCTACGGTTCCGAACGCCTCATCGGCGTGCGCGACGGCACCAACAACCGCCGCGCCTTCGACGCCGCCCGCCTGATCTGGAAAAGCGGTGGCGGTGGCGGTGGCGGGGAGCGCATGGATTTCTTCGCCGGCCGTCCCGTCGAGTGGGATCAGGGCGTGTTTGACGATCAGACGGTGGATGGCGACGCCCTCGGCGGTATCCACGCCACCCTGCCCCTGACAAACTTCCTGCCGGGACTGAGCCTGGATCTTTACTTGCTGGGACTGGAGCGCGGTCAGGCATCCTTCAGCCAGGGCACCGGCCACGAGGACCGCTGGACCCTGGGGACCCGGCTTTTCGGAAAACGCGGCTCCTGGGATTTCAATGACGAGGCCATGCTCCAGGGAGGCCGCTTCGCCGGCGGGGACATCCTCGCGTGGTCCTTGGCCACGGACCACGGATTCACCTGGGAGCACCTTCCCGGCAAACCCCGCCTCAGCCTCAAAGCCGCCATCGCCAGCGGGGACCGCGACGCCGGGGACCACGATCTCCAGACCTTCAACCCGCTCTATCCGCGCGGCAGCTATTTCACCGAGGCCTCCCTGCTCGGCCCCCGGAACTTCATGGACCTCCGCCCCGGCCTGCGCCTCCAGCCCGCCGAAGCCCTAACTCTGGATCTCAGCGCCGACTTCTACTGGCGCCACCAGAGAGCCGACGGCATCTACCGCCCCGGCGGCTCCGTCATCTACCCCGGCAACCCCGCCGCCTCCCGCTTCGTCGGCACCGACCTCTCCCTCTCCGCCGAGTGGACCCTCTCCCCCCGCCTCACCCTGGCCTGTGCCGCCACCCACTTCATCACCGGCCCCTTCATCAGGGATCAGGGCGGCGCGGACGTGGATTATGGATCGGTGTGGGTGACTTGGAGGTTTTGAGGGTGGTGCTCGATCATGCCCGAAGGAACCAGGCGGCTTTGGCAATGCTGGCTCTGGATCACTCTTTCAAAAAGCAGCGCCATTCCGGCTGAGCCAGATTGACTGGGAAGATGTTTGTCCGTCATTCCGAGCCATTGTCAGTCCGCAGCCTTTTTTTCAAGGAGGCCGCACCACGGAAAAGCCGGAAGCGCCATGAATCTTCTGCCCTGCCCTGCCTCCTTTCGCCCACAGCCGATTGAATAATGTATTTTATTGTGTCCGGCTGTGGCTTGCACCGAACGGTGGGGGCGGGGAAAGATTTGGAAACGCTCAATGCCGCGGCCAGCCGCGCCAAAAAGGGGCATTGTATCACACGGATACACCCCTCCAACAGTCCTCCGTCAGCCGTTTACGGGCTTGCCGTGCAATTTTTCTCTTTTTCCCAAGGCCTCGGGACTGGCTCAGGGCCACGAAACAGCCACCCGGTAGAAGGCGCGGCCGGCGGGAGCTCCGGGGTCCGTCAGGGTGACTGGACCCTCCGCCGCGGCAGGGCCCTGGGTCACGATGGATTCCCATGAGCCGGCGGAGGGATCGGAGCCGCGCAGGAGCATGTAACTGCGGCCCGTCCTTCCCGGCAGGGTGACGGTGAACGCGGGCCCGGATCGCACTGCGGCGGTGATGCGCAGCACATCCGCGGCATCCGTCGGCAGGGTGCCGGCGGTGAATTCATCGAAATTGACACTGCCGTCCCCGTCCGGATCGCCGCTGTCGGCGGCGGCGCCGGTATCGCCGGGCGTTTGGAAATGGGTGATCCTCCACTGCTGGATCGGGGAAAGGATGATGGAGGGATATCCCTGCCAATCGGGAAAGCTGAATCCACTGCTTCCGGGGAAGGTCATGACCGTGAAATTTGGCGCGGCCCCGGAAAATATATCCCTTCCCACGGAAGGCGCATTTCCTTTAAAAACAGCATTTTGCAGATTTTCGCAGCTGGAAAAAGCATAGTTGCCGAGGGAGATGAGGCTGCCGGGAATGATAATGCTGGTCAGGCCGGTGCAGTCGCGGAAGGAATGGTCGCCGATGGACGTGACGCCGTCAGGAATGGTGATACTGGTCAGGCCGGTGCAGCCGTAGAAGGAGTAGTCGCCGATGGAGGTGACGCTGTCGGGAATGGTGAGGCTGGTCAGGCCGGTGCAGCCGTAGAAGGTGCTCGACCCGATGGAGGTGACGCTGCCTGGAATGGTCACACTGGTCAGGCCGGTGCAGCGGTAGAATGCTCCACCGCCGAGCAGGGTGACACTGCCGGGAATGGTAATGCTGGTGAGGCCCGTGCAGCCGTGGAAAGAGTAGTCGCCGATGGAGGTGACGCTGCCGGGAATGGTGACACTGGTCAGGCCGGTGCAGCCGAAGAAGGCTGTATATCCGATGGAGGTGACACTGCCGGGAATGGTAATGCTGGTGAGGCCGGTGCAGAAGGCAAAGGTGCTCGGCTTGATGGAGGTGACGCTGCCGGGAATGGTGACGCTGGTCAGGCCGGTGCAGCCGGAGAAGGCTTCATCTCCGATGGAGGTGACGCTGCCGGGAATGGTGACGCCGGTCAGGCCGGTGCAGCCGGAGAAGGCTTCATCTCCGATGGAAGTGACGCTGCCGGGAATGGTGACGCCAGTCAGGCCGGGGCGGTCCTGGAAGGAGCGGGCGCCGATGGAGGTGACCGGCAGATCCCCGATTTTACTGGGAATTGTCACTCCGGCTCCGGAACCGGAATAGCCGGTAATGGTGACAGCCGAGCCGTTGCTGGAATAGGAAAAATCGCCGGATTGCTCAGCCTTCGCGTCCGCGGCCAGGCCGAGGAGAAGGAGAAGAAGCAGAACGGCCGCGCGGCAGGGACCAGGGGGCGGGGAGGCGGGGTTTTTTTTCATGCGGATTGAGGGGGGCATGGGGGAGCGGAACATTTAGGAAAACAAAGCGGAGTCAGTATCGTGAAAACGAACAAAGGGATAAGCACGGATGCGGGTCGTAACCACCCGGGAGGAACCCGCCTGACCTGCTTCACTTTCCTTGAGGCGGACGGCGCCGGTGGCTTTTTCGGCACCGGTGCCGCCGTGCCCGGCTCCGATGGCGCGGCCACACGGGTCCCGATTGTTGATTCCCGGATCATCGGGCACGGAATTTCCGGGTTGAATGCCCTGCCCTCCCCCGCAACCCGCGCAGCGCTTTTCCTCATCGGCATTTTGCGCCGGCAGGTCCCCCAGGCGGGCTTCCCGGATGACTGCCCACGCAGTCAGGACAGGTGACAAATAACCCGACCGGAAACAGGACAAATAATCCGGGAATTTACATTTTCAGGGCGGCGCGCCGGGGAAAGGGGCCGACCCAATAACAAGCTTTATTGTCTCAAAAATCCGCCTTGCGTCCACCGCGGTTTTGCCTGCAGGCGCCTGCCTCTGTAATATTTTCCGCATCTTTACGGCTCATGACCTGGAGTAAATGCGCGTCGCTGCTGCTGGATTTATGGAACGGGCCTGGGGCGCTGCCTT
>JAQGPJ010000084.1 GCA_028293125.1 Verrucomicrobiales bacterium
CCGAACTCCAGCGCTGCGGCCGGGGGCACACCCTGTATGTGCTTGATGAGCCCACCACCGGCCTGCACCCCTCCGACGTGGACACTCTGCTTGCCCAGCTGAACCTTCTGGTGGACCAGGGAAACACCGTGGTCGTAGTCGAGCATGACATGCATGTGGCGTCGGCTAGCGACTGGATCATTGACATGGGGCCGGGAGCCGGGGATGAGGGGGGACGGATTGTGGCTGCCGGAACTCCGTTGGCTGTGTCCCATGCGGAGGGCAGCCGCACCGCGCCGTACTTGGCGCGGGTATTGCGCGCAACCGGTTTGGAGCCTTGAATCGGCAGCCTGGTCAGGGACTGGGGCTCTGATGACGATGATGATGAAATCTGGACGCCTTGAGCGCCAAAATCCCAGTGGCCCCCGGGCTGAACATCCTCGCAAACGTCTTCAATCAGGCGGCGGGCGCTGTGGACAATGCCTGGGAGACTGAGGCGGAGAGGACCGAGGGCAAGCCCAAGCAGCAGCGCGATGCGGAGAAGGAGAAAAAGGCCAAAAGGGAGGCGGGCCTGAAGGAGGATGCCGCAAAGTGCGGGCCGCGCCCATCCGGAGGGGAAATGATGGGATAGGATGGGCCCGTCCTGCCGACGTGAGGATGTATTATGCGGTGACGAATCCTGAGGTTACCGCATTGCCCCCCTATAACAGATGGAATATTGAATCCGCCTCACCCCTCCAGCTATCTCCATATGAAATCACCGCTTGGAACCATCCTGCTGTCCATCTCCCTGAGCCTGCCACTGCATGCGGCTGTGATGGTAACGGATATTCCGGGCTGGGAAAGCGCCCTTCCGACAACCAGGCGGACATTTGAATCCTTCGACAGTTTCCAGCCATTTTTGGTGGTCCAGGGGGATCAATTCAAACTGGCCACCGGTGTTTCAATTCTCGGAGTGGGAAAGGGCGGACTGGCCGCCGTGGGCGCGCTGGGGGGTGACTTTCCCGCCCCCTACATCAACACGGATTTTGAGGACACATCCACCAAGCTCATGTTTTCATTCGCGCAGCCCGTCTGGGGTTTTGGGTTTGATTATGTGGGCGCCGACGATGGCAGCTCCATCTGGGTGACGGGGGATGGATTCGACCCTGTCGGGACGGCTCCGAACTCACCGCTCGGCACTCCGCGCTTCTTCGGGCTGGTGTTTGACACACCTGTCTCCTCTTTCTCCCTGGCCACCAATTCCTCCGATCAGGATTACTCCATCGACAATCTGCGGTTTGCGCCTGTGCCCGAGCCGGTCACCTCGGGGTATTGCGCAGGGACCGTTCTGCTGTGCCTTCTCAACCGGAGGCGCGCGGTAAAGCGCAGCTCCGGGCAGGATCGGCGCTGACCGCCGTCCGAAGCCGGCTTTGCCACCCATTGCCGGCATACCCACCGGCGGGATACGGAAAGCCGCCTTCCCCGCATCCGCCAGCCTCCGGGCAATGAAAAACGCGGGAGCATCCACTTGCCGTTCCGTGTGTTTGACTGTCGCGCTGGCACCAAGTGGCTGAATGGAAAATTGCCTTGGCCTGTCTGCAGTTTGCTGATTGGCTGCAAAACAATCATGGGGCACCCGGACCGAAGAACATTGCATGGGGACCGTGAGCGTGGACTGGGCAAAAGGTTACGCCCACGTGGCCAAGCTGAAAGGCGTGACCAGGCCGGTGGCCAGGGCTGCCCACAAACTGCTGGACGTGCAGAGTTCCAAGGGCAGGCGGAAAAAGCCTGTGCCTGAGGGGCTGCGGTCCACAGACTCCCCCTTGGCAGTGGCAAAAGAGGATGGGGTTTCCCTCCCCACGGCCAGGAAGTGGCTTCCTTGGCGGGCCGTCCCCCCGCCCCGCCAGGACGCCCCAGCGCGGTTGAACCCGGTTCCCATAAAATTGAAAGTAGGTGTTCACCCCATCGCCAATGAGCGTAGTCTGGACTATTCCTTAAAAGGCATTCTGCCCGCCGCTGCCAGCCCCTTGAATTCTTTCTTAGACTGCTTTCATCCGAAGAACCCTGCCCCGCGAAACAGCAGTCAGCCTCAGCCTTCCTCATTTTGAATCATCTGTTCAAAATTCAAATTTCTGCAACCGATCCATTTGCAATTCATTAAAATAATGTGAAAATTATTGACGCAATAATGAACCCTAAAAACATGTTTAAAACCTCCCTGCTGGTTTTGGCGTTTGGTGCCGTCACAATGGCATCCTCGCAAGCCGCATACATAAGCGGAGAAATTGAGTTCTTTGGAGTTGGACAACTCAACACCGGACCCGCCACCGCCACTTCCATTGACTTCCGTGTTGTCTCAACGACGCTGGCGTTTGGTGACTATGCGCCCATTCCATTTGGTGCCCCCGCGACTTTCACGGACTTTGCTTTCGGTGCGCCGGGGACAGTCGGACCTAACGCACAGACTCCTTTGTGGACTCTGACTCAGGGTCTAACCACCTACTGGTTCGATTTGGCTTCCATAACAATCAACCAGTACGTTGGAACCCAGCGACTCCTAGAAGGAGACGGAACGGCTTACATTACTGGTTTCGACCCCACGCCAGGCCATTGGTCTCTCAGCACTTCCGGGTCCAGAGCCTCAGTGACATTCTCCTCGGCAACAATCGCTGATACTCCTGTTCCTGACGGTGGCACCTCTGTCGCCCTGCTTGGTGGGGCCTTGCTCGGTCTGGCCGGCCTTCAGCGCAAATTCCTCCGCAACTGATTTATCAAGCCTCTGACTCGTAACGATCCAGGCAGGAGAGTCACTTTCTCCTGCTGTTCCTGTTTGCCACATTCAGGCCGTTTTTGAAACTTAAGGAGGCTGCCGATTAGTCCCCCGAAACAAACGCTCAGGGCAGCGGTTATGGTGCCGCACTGAGCATGCCGGTCGGGAACTTTCCCGTACTCCGGCACCTGTGCCCGGAAGGCTGCTCAGGATTTGATGCCGCCGTAACCGTTCATTATTTAAAAATGAATGTCGCGGGTCCTTCCAGACAGAGCAGGGTTTTGAATTGCAACCTGGAGGGCGCGGATCTGATCCACCGTGCCGCCCAAGGCGATGCTGACGCTTTTGCGGCGCTTTACGACCTGTATTCGACCCCGCTTTACTCGCTGGCTTTTTATATTCTGAAGGACGGCGGGGAGGCTGGGATTATTTTGAAGGAGGTATTTCTCAGCATCAGGCGGCATGCCGCGGCTTTTGACCGGTTACCGGTGGGGGCGTACGCCTGGCTTGCCCTCAAAATCCGGTGCAAGTGTGTGGAGCTTCTGCTGGAGATGAGCGGGAGGCAGTCCCGGCCCGGTGGGGAGGGTGGGCTCAGCACCTCCTGCAGCTGCGCGCCGTTATGGTTGGCTGTAACGACAGACGCCCCCGCCCCACCGATGCCACAGCCACAGAATTCACCAAACCCTGATGACCAGCCGGACAGTCACGCCTTGCGGCTGGCTGTCCTGCTGGAGCGAAACTATGCCGTGATGCACCGGATGCAGGTCAGCCATGGGGTTCTGGAGGCGGAGGTGGGGGATTCTAAAGAACCTGCTTTTCGAGGCCATCGCGGATCCGGCCACGGCGGCAAAGGCGCGGGCCATATATGAAGAGCGGATTGAGGCCCTCCGGCAGGATGGCATGGTTCAGCTGGAGAACATTTTTGGGCCGGAGATTGCGGCCAGGTTCGACAGCCAGCCGGAGCCCGGGGCGGATGGCAGGGAGTAGGAAAGCGGTCCGGCGGAAGGGACGCCACAAATCCGGATGCATCCCTGACTGGGTAATTGCCCGCTGCCCGGTGCCGGAATGAAGGGAATCACCACCGGGCAGATTTTTAAACACCCGGATTATGATGTTGGGCGTTTCACGGGAGTGGCGCGCAGGCTTCCTTTCAGAAGCGGGTGCCCGACCTTTGTCCGTGAATGCCCCATCATGAGCGCTTCGTTACCGACCCAGCTGCGTGACCTGGCTTTACTGTGGTGCCGCCTTACAGGCCGATCACCTGAGGACTTCAACAGTGAGTTCTTTTCACAGCTGGATGCCCTTAACCGCTTCACGGGACAGTTTCCGGATGAGAGCCCGGCCGCCCTGGCCACAGGTTTGAGCATGCGCGTCATGGGATCGCTGCGCGGGAAGTTTCCAGAGGCTGAAATCCGGCGGGCGTGGATTCAATTGTCACGGGAGGCGGGCGGTACAGGCATTGGCGCACAAGCCGGCTTTCCTGAATGACGGGAGATGTGCTCAAGTTTGAGCACATCTCCTGCGGCGGCTTTGGCATACACGGTGCTTCTTCACCGGCCGATGAATTATTCCCCCGGACTTTCGTCCCACTGCGCGGACGGGCCCAGGACTTCAGCTTGGATGAAGCTCCGGTTTTCATTGTCTGTCTGTCCGCCCAAGGAATCCATGAAATCACTCACCGCCACGCTGGCGCTTCACGCTCTGTTCGGGCTGGTATGTCTGCACCGGGCCGTTTACCGCGGGGAGTGGGCCCAGAGCGCCTGCGCTTTCATGGTGGCGTCCTCGGGCGTTTACTTGGTGCTTGGGATGTTCCGGGCTCTCCGGAACGCTGAAGCCCGCGGGAGCGGGCGGATGAGCGCCGCCGGGCATTCAGGGAGGCGGTGAAGACGAGCCATGGGACGAAGGCCGGCACCGCCAGCGCGAGTCCTGCAAAGCCTTCCGCATCCGGTCCCGGTCCATGAGAAGGGCAGGCATGGCCATCATCGTGATCCGCCAACAAATTGCGAAGCCGGCTTCCTGATTCCGCATGGAGCCGGAACGGACAATTCCTGTCCCACAGCTGCAGCCGGGCGATGCGCCTCCAAGCGCAGGATGGCTATCGCGACGACATACCGCGCGGGCATTAGTTCATTGGCTGGAATACACTGCCTGGCTTTTTAGTTGCGGTGCCCATGAGGTGAACCCCGTTGAGAAAGGCCTGCGCGTCTTTGGTGAATTTCCGGAAACGCCAATCGATAAATTCAATCTTATAATTCCAAGCAAGCAAAAGTAGGTGTTTACCCCATCGCTAAAAAGTGGAGCGTGGACTATTTTGAATTCTATAAAATGCATTCCGGTCCGGCGGCCACCGGCCCAGTTCAATTCCTTGTCCAACAGTCTTCATCCGAAGGGCCCTAACCCCAGGAACCTGCAGTCAACCCCACCCCTCATTTTATATCAATTCAACATTAGAATCCCGACTAAAGTGCATTTCGGCTGGGTATTGTAACGGCACTGCTCGGGTGAAACCTGCATTTTCGATCTGTCCTCGGGGTTGGACGTCCCGCGGACTGGCTGCTGCAGAAGCCAAGGAAAGTCCCCGGCCCACCAAGCCGGAGCCAACACCACCACCAAAGGGCCACCGCGTGCCGGCGGCGCGGTATAATAAGCACCCGCCGGGTTTTTTACCTTTCGCTTAGGCCATGGTGAAAGGAAATGCCGCTTGACCGGCGCTGTGAGCACTCAAGATCCTTGGATTGTTCCCGCACGCCGGCACTAGGTTTGAACGTGAAACCGGCGCACCCAATGCACGGGCCCGCCGCCGTCCCTAAAAGCAGAATGCCCACGGATTTCCGGGTGGATCGGTTCATGCCTTGTGTGGAGGCTGAGTGATCGGCTTCGCCCGAGCACCTTTGGCGCAAGGCCGCACAGACAGAGGCTGTGCGGCCCTTTGCGTGCACAACACTGAAAGAAGTATGATAATATTATCAAAAACAACCGCGTCGGAACTGCCCAGAAGGCAAGCTGAAGCTGAGGCACGCATTCAAAGTCTGGCCGCCGAGGAGGCTGAACCCATGGACGCGGTCCAGCGCATATATCACAGCATGGGGCTTGATCAGTTGAAGGAGAGAAAACACCATCACGACAAAGCAGTGGAGGCGCGGGAAGCGCTCACTGTCGATTTGTCCAAAGCGGAGGAGCGGCTGGCTTTGGGAAAAAGCCGTGGAATAGCTCCCGTCATCCTGGCCTGCTGGGGTGATGAAATCCGCAAACTGAAACAGCGGCTCGCCGCTGCCTGATCCTCTCTTGGCTCCTTGGCTGAGCAGTTCATCACACCACATTACATCCGCCGGCTGCGGGATCTGACGCCGGAGCGCGTGTTTGTGGCGGCGGAAGCGCATGCCTGAACGCGTTTCAAACCCCTATCCGCTGTTCTCCTCACCCTATCCGCAAATCAGGACGCGGGAGAGGGCCATTTCCGGCGTAAATTCAACTTGTCGCAAATTAAGAAACCCCAAACCGAACCGAACCCATGACCACCACCAAACTCATCGCCGAACTCCAGTCCCGCATCTCCTGCGGGTGCATCCTCGAAAAAGACCAGGTCCGCATTCTTGTTCCGCACCCCGGAATCGACCACGGGGTCCTCGAATTCAGACTGCACGATTTGAAATTGACCAGTGATGGACCGCTGCTCGTCGGTAAATCCGATCCTGAACAATCCGCCAAACCGAAAACCAAACCTCGTGAACCAAACTGAAATTGAAAAAGCAATGTGCCCCGTGGCTGCGGCAATATCGATATTCGGCTGCCGCCAGTCGATCGCGCCCCAGTCTGTCTTCGTCGTGCGGGGCATATCATCCAATACCCCGAGACCGGAAGCAGGCTTCCAGATCGTGCAGGAACCCCGCCGCCCACAGGAAGGCAAGGGCGGGCATCCCCGGCGCGAATCCGGGCAATCCCTGCCGGCTTTCTAAGTGGATGCGGGTGGCTGCCACTCCTCCGCCCGCCGCCGGCATTGAGCGATCCGCCGCACGTTGAGCGTCGGCCCCTGCCCATTCTCAAACAGGGCAACCACGGCCTCCATCTGCACCACCGGCCAGCGCACCGTGGCCAGCCCCCAGCGTTTGAAGGCGGAGGCGAAGATTTCACATTCAATCATTCCGCTCCAATCGCACAGGGTGATGAACTTCATCAGATCCCCGGTGCTCTGCCGGTGCACCCGGTCCTGGATGATGAGGCCGCACACGGTCACGGTCTGATGCGGATACTCCCCCAGCCGGCCAATGGGGCAGTAGGTGTCCCACGCCGCGCCGGGATATAGCTCCAGCGGCCACCCGCTGACGGTGAAGCCGAAAAGCTCCATCTCCGCCTGAAGCCGGCTCAACCGGTCCGGCGGCTCCAGCGGGGCCGGCAGCCCCTCCACCGCGGCGCTGGCCGGAAAAAGCCATGCCTCCCCCTGCGGCCACAGCCCCAGTGCCCGGGCCTGCCAGAACTGCGCCGCGCGCGGATCCCCGAAGCTGTCAAAAGCCCCGGCCCGGATCAAATGCAGCATCTCCTCCGGCAGCGGGCCGGTGCGCCGCACGAAGTCCGCAAGCGACAGGAAGGGGCTGCGCCGCCGCTCCCTCCCGTGCCGGGCCAGCAATCCCTCCGTGAGCGATTTGACGGCGTTGAGCGGCACGCGGATGCACGGGCCGGTGTCCCCGCGCTCCACCTGGTATCCAGTGCGGCCGGCGTTCACGCAGGGCAGACGGAATCCGATCCCCAGCAGCCGGCACTCCAGCGAGTAGGCCAGCAGGGAGTAAAACCCTTTTCCATGGGTGAGGATGGCGGCCATGAACTCCGCCGGGTGATAGCGCTTCATCCATGCTCCCTGGTAGGCCTCCACCCCGTAGGCGGTGGAATGCGCCCGGCAGAAGGCATACCCCTGAAAGCCGGCCACCAGCTGCCAGACGGCATCCGTCTCCTCCCCGGTGCGCCCAAGCCGGCGGGCGGACTCCCGGAACTCCTTTTCAATCCCCGCGATCCTTGCGCGGTCGGACTTCACCAACGCCCGCCGCAGCAGATCCCCGCGGCCACCGCCCAGGCCCGCGAAGGTTTCGCAGATCTGGAGCACGTGCTCCTCATAGGCGATCAGTCCATAGGTGCTGCCCAGCACCGGCTCCAGCGACGGGTGGGCGTAATGAACCGGCTCCAGCCCCTGCGCCCGGCGGCAGAAGTCCAGCTTCCTGCTGCTGTTGGCGGCTCCCGGCCGGATCACGGAAACCACGGCAATCAGCCGGTCGATGTCCCGCACCCCCGACATGCGGGCCAGGCCGCACATGGCCGGGCTCTCGATGTGATGCACACCCCGGCACCGGCCCGCCGCGATCATGTCCCACACATTGCCATCCTCCCACGGCTCCAGCCGGTCCAGCTCCACGGTGATGCCGCGCCCCTCCAGCATGGCCGACGCATCCCTCAGGACCGCCAGCCCGCCCTGGGCGAGGATATCCAGCTTGATCAGCCCCACCGCCTCCACCGCCTCCATGTCAAAGTGGGTGGTGGGCCAGCCCTTGGCGGAGGTGAACACCGGAGTCAGCGAGCGCACCGGATCGCGGGAAAGCACGATCCCGCACGGGTGCATCTTCGGATACCGTGGAATGCCGTCCAGCCATGCCGCCGTGGCCAGAACCGTGCGGCAGGGCTCCTCATGGATGGGAAAATCAAGGTGCAGATGGTTCCCCCGGATGGCCTCCGCCAGAAAGCCGGCCTCCGTATGCGGCAGGCGCGTGGTCAGCCGGCGGATTTCGCGGTCCGGCATCCCCAGCACCCTGGCCACCTCCGCCACCGCGCTCCGGGCCTGAAAGGTGCTGAACCCGCCCACGATGGCCGCGTGCTCCGGCCCGTGCCGCTCCAGCACCAGCCGCACCACGTCGTCCTTCCGGTCGTGGGCAAAGTCGATGTCGATGTCCGGCAGCTTGTTGAGCGCCATGCGGTCGCGGTTCAGGAACCGGCGGAAATACAGTTCAAAGCGCACCGGGCACACATCGGAAATCCCCAGGCAGAAGCACACCAGTGAATCCGCCGCGCTCCCTCTGGTGATCCACTGAATGCCCCGCCGCCGGCACTCCTCAAGTAGATCATGGACCACGAGGAAGTAATCCTCGTATCCCACCTCCCCGATGATGGCCAGTTCCTCCAGCAGCTGACCCCGGTGCCGGTGCGCCCGCTCCCCGTAGCGGCGCGCCAATCCTTCCTCCGCCAGCTTCCGCAGGCTTTCCTGTGTAGTGCCGCCGTCCCCGGGCACATAGCGGGGAAACCGCAGCGTCCGGAAGTCGAAGTCAAACCGGCACCGCTCCGCCAGATCCGCCGCCCTCCGCAGGCTTTCCCGGTCAAACCGCCGGCCCATCTCCTCCCGGTCCGGGAAATGGAAGTCCCCTTTGCGCTTCTCCGGATGCGGCTCCCGGAGCAGGGTCAGGGTGCGGATGCTCTGCACGATGCGGTAACGCAGCCTGTCCTCCGGCCGCAGGCAGCGGATTTCCGGCAGGGCGGTGTCACCGTCCGCCGACAGCACCATCAGCCCGCCGCCGTGCTCCTGCAGCTCCTCCCGGGTGACAGCGGCACCCGCCCGCAGGGACAGCAGCCGGCACAGGCTGGTGTAGCCGCTCCAGTTCTCCACGTAGGCATTGAGGCGCCGCCTGCCGCAGTGCAGCTCCGCCCCGATGACCGGATGCAGTCCCGCCGCTTTCGCCGCCTGGTAAAAGGGCACCGCGGCGTGCAGGTTCGGATCCGTGAGGGCAATGGCTGAAGCTCCCCGCTCTGCCGCCGCCTCCACCAGAGCCGGCACTGTGAGGGTGGAATCCATGAAGCTGTAAACGCTCCGGATGTTCAGAAGCGTGAGGGGCGGGGCCGCGCTGTGGATCAGCTGGCGGTTCCCCGCCGGGCTCTGGGGCCTCTCCAGCAGCACCCGGTCCGGATGCCGGGCCTGCCCCTCCGGCTGGAACGGCTTTTCCACCGCCGGCAGTTCCAGCGCGGGCTGCGGCCTGCCCTCCCGCCGCTTCAGCCACAGGTCATGGCCCCGCATGATGGAGACCCGGGCCCGGCGCAGCGCATCCACCGTGGAGGCCAGTTTGTGCCGCCGGTCATCGGCCACCGTGATGCCCTCCAGCGGCAGCTCCATCACCAGCGCGCCTTTGTAAACCTGCTGGAACTTCAGCCCCAGCAGCCGCACACTGACGCGGCGCTCCCATGCCCGGTCCAGCAGGGCCGGCAGCAGGGGATAAATCAAATGCTCCAGCGTGGCCGGCTCATGCAGGCTCTCCGACCGCTGCGCCTCCGCCATGTCCTGATACCGCAGGCGCAGCGCCACGGTGCGGATGGCCCTGCCCTCGCTCCTCACCCGCGCCATGAGCGAATCCGTCATCACCCGCAGCCTGGCCAGCAGGAAGGCGCGGTCGGTCACATCCTGATCAAAGGTTTCCTGGGTGCCGTAGCTTTTGGCCTCCGGCGGGTCCGGGATCACTGGCCGGTCATCCCGCCCCCAGGCGAAGGCGTGCAGCTGCGGCGCGGCCGATCCGGCCATCAGACCCAGCAGGCCCGGCGGAGTGGCCGCCACATGGCCAATGGTGACCAGACCGGCGGTGCGGAACACTTCCCCCAGCTTCAGGCCCACCCCCGGCAGCCAAGTGCTGGCCAAAGGGTGAAGGAACGCGGTTTCATGCCCTGCCGGCACCTCCACAAAGCCTGCCGGCTTGTGCAGCCTGGACGCAATCTGGCAGACCAGCTTGTTCCGTCCAATGCCCTCCGAAATGGAGATTCTGAGGCTCTGCATGCATGCCCGCTGGATGGTGCGCCCCACCTCCGCCGGATGCCGGCGGCTGCCGCTCAAATCAAGGTATCCCTCGTCAATGGAGCCCACCTCCACCAGCGGCGTGAAGTCCCGCGCGTAGGCGAACACCCGGCGGCTGAAAAGCTCGTAGCGCTCGAAGTCCGGCGGCACCACCACCAGCCGGGGGCACAGCTGCC
>JAQGPJ010000096.1 GCA_028293125.1 Verrucomicrobiales bacterium
ACACTCGCGCTCCCGCCGCCGGTGCCCGGTCCGTCCGCCGCCTCAGTCCCCCGCAGTGCCTGCAAAACCCCCGCCCCGGCATGACATCCCCTTCCGGCAGTCTGGAAATGTGGGGCGGGATTGAATGTACGGTCAGCCGGGTGGGGGACCGGTGGATGGACCAGCTCGCCTGCAGCGGCCACGACACCCGGATCAGCGATCTGAACCTTTTTGCAGAACTGGGGCTCAAAACTCTGCGGTATCCCTTTCTCTGGGAACGCACCGCCCCCCACAAAAATTCCAAGGGGGGATGGGAATGGGCGCGGACGCGTCTTGACCGGCTTTCCAAACTGAAGATCCGGCCCATTGCCGGGCTGCTCCACCACGGCAGCGGCCCGCCGGGCATTTGCCTGACGGATCCGGAGTTTCCCGCCTCGCTGGCGGCCTACGCCGGGGAATTTGCGGCGCGCCATCCCGGGGTGGAGGACTACACCCCCGTCAACGAGCCCCTCACCACCGCCCGCTTCAGCGGCCTTTACGGGCTGTGGTTTCCCCATGGCACCAGCGACAGGACGTTTGTAAAAGCCCTGTTCAACCAGTGTAAAGGAGTGGTGCTTGCCATGCGCGCGGCGCGGCGGGTGAACTCCTCGGCACGGCTGGTTCAAACCGAGGACATGGGCCGCATCTTCAGCACGCCCGAACTCTCAGAGCAGGCGGATTTTGAAAACGAACGCCGCTGGCTCAGTCTTGATCTGTTGTGCGGCCGGGTCACACCGGACCATGCCTTGTGGAATTACCTGCTGGGAGCCGGCTTCACCGACCGCGAGGTGCTGTGGTTTTCGGAAAATCCCTGTCCTCCGGACATCATCGGAATCAACCACTACGCTTTGAGCAACCGTTATCTGGACCACCGCCTGGAGAACTTTCCAGAGCACTGCCATGGCGGAAATGGCCGTCAGCGTTATGCGGACATCGGGGCCGTGCGCGCCGGCCATTTGGAGCCTTATTCCCTGGACAAGGTCCTGCTGGAGGTCTGGCACCGCTACCGGCTGCCTGTGGCTGTCACCGAGGCCCATTTGGACTGCACCCGCGAGGAGCAGATGCGGTGGCTGCATGAGTTCTGGGAGTGCGCGGGGAAAGCGCGAAGCCAAGGGGCGGACGTCCGCGCGGTGACCGTTTGGGGGCTTCTGGGGCTGCACAATTGGAGATCCCTGCTGACCCGTCCGCAGTCCGGGTATGAATCCGGTGTTTTTGATCTGAGCGGCGGCACCCCCCGCCCCACCGCCTTGGCCGCTCAGGTAAAAGCCTTGGCCGGCAAAGGCGCTTACAGCCATCCCGTGCTGGAGGTGCCGGGGTGGTGGTGCCGGGACAGCCGGGTTCTTTCCCCCCGGCCGCTGTCTCCGGGGCCTTTTCCCGCCAGCAGCAACTGCAGTTTCGGCCCCGCCGGGAGCTATGCAAACACAGCTCCGCTTCTGATCGTGAGGGACAAAGACTGCCGGGCTGAAGCCTGTGCCGCAGCCTGTGAAATCCGGGGGATCCCATGGCGTTTTGCTGGCTTCAATCATTTGGATGCTGGCGAAGGTGCGGAGTTGGAGAAATCTCTGGGCTCCCTGAAGCCTTGGGCGGTCATCCACACGGCGGAATTGGAGTGTGACGGGGGCTCAGACCCTGCCGGGGGCGGGCATGCGGATGAAAGTGCCGCCATGGCCCTCCAATTGGCTTTGGCCTGCGCCAAACGGGCCGTGCCATTTATGACTTTTTCAGGAAAATCGGCTGTTTGCCAAGCTTCCCATCAGAGAAACGACTCCGGCGTTTCGGCGCATCAATGCGCCGGAGATATGAGCCGGGCAGAGCGGAAAGTGCTCAAGGCCTGTTCCCAATCGCTTGTTATCCGGATATCCGCACCGCAAGAAACCGCCAAGCTTGCTGTATGCGCCGACGGTTTTATAAATGCCAGCCTTGATCTCCTGATGGATCAGGCGCGGGGCCTATGGCATCCCATTGGCGGCGGGGAAGGACGGGTGCTTCTCCAGCCAGTTGCTCCCTGCCAGGCCCGTCTGTTGCAAATGGAGCATGTTTCCCACAAAATGCCACGCAGGGCTTCCCCCCACGGCCCGTCACTGCCACCGGCGCGGCGCGGCAGAGCCGCAGTCAGCGGGGACCCGGCGGTATGATTTTCAGGACGGGCACTCACCGCCCTCCACCACAACCGAATGAAAAAAAGAATCGCCATCGCCGGATCCGGATTTGCCGGAGCAGTCATTGCCAGGGAGCTTGCCGAAACCGGCCTTTACAGCATTGATGTCTTCGAGGAGCGGGACCACTTGGCGGGAAATTGCCATACGGAGCGGGACTCCGGGACCGGGATCATGCTTCACCGGTATGGCCCCCACATTTTCAATACCAGCCGGGAGGATGTGTGGGACTATGTGCAGCGATGGGGAAAATTCGAGCCTTACATCAACCGTGTGAAGGCTAAAACCGCGCGGGGCATGTTTTCCCTCCCCATCAATCTCCTCACCATCAACCAGTTCTTTGGCAGGACCATGAACCCGCGGGAGGCGGCGGAGTTTGTGGCCGGACTTGGGGATCAGTCCGTGGGAACCCCTCAAAGTTTCGAGGACCAGGCCCTTAAATTTCTGGGCCGGGAGCTTTATGAGAATTTTTTCCGCGGCTATACGAAAAAGCAATGGGGGGTGGAGCCCTCGGAGTTGCCGGCCTCGATCCTGCAGCGGCTGCCCGTCCGCTTCAATTACGACGACAACTATTACAACATGCGCTTTCAGGGTATTCCCTTGGAGGGCTACACCGCACTTATAAGCAGAATTCTGGACCATCCCGCAATATCCATTCATCTCCGGACCCGCTTCACCGCTGATGAAAGCCGGGCCTATGACCGGACATTTTTCACCGGACCGTTGGATTCATGGTTCAACTTCCGCCTGGGAAGACTGCAGTACCGCAGCCTCACCTTCGATAGATTCGAAAGCCAGGGGGATTACCAAGGCAACGCGGTCATCAACTACTGCGAGGAGACCATTCCGTTCACACGGATCAGCGAGCACAAGCACTTCACTCCTTGGGAAAAGCATGAGGCCACCGTCTGCTTCCGTGAATTCAGCAAACTGGCCGGACCTGAAGATATCCCTTATTACCCTCTCCGGCTGACCGGTGACAAGGCACTGCTTAAGCAGTATGCGGATCTGGCTGAGCGGGAGAAAGGAGTCACCTTCGCCGGCCGTCTGGCGACCTACCGCTATCTGGACATGCATGCGGTTATTGGAGAGTCTCTTGATTTAAGCCGGCGGCTGATTGCCTTGGGGTCCGACACCTCATCGTGGCCCCATTTCAGTGTGAGGCCGGATTGAGGAAAGTGCCCGGGCCAGCCCTGCTGGGCAATCCCCGGAGCCGCTTCCGCGGCAAATTGCCTTGTCTGGCAAAACGCCATCCTTTTCCGGAAATTCCGCGAAATGCCTCAATTCGGCAGGCAAATGGCCACAAAACACCATAGCGGACGGGAAAAGCGTCCGGAAAAACACCGGGCTTGGGTTGTGCAATGAGGATGCGCGAACGCCCCTCCCGCCTTCCTGCGCTTTTTCAAGTATTTATCCCGGAGCCCGTATGCTAGCCATGAATTACCGCGGACCCCTCCGCGTCCGCATCGATGAAAAGCCCATGCCCCGGATCCTGCACCCGGAGGATGCGATTGTCAGGGTGACACGCTCATGCATCTGCGGATCGGATCTCCATCTCTACAACGGCTCCGTGCCTGACACCAGGCCGGGAATGACCTTCGGTCATGAATTTACGGGAGTGGTGGTGGAGATTGGCGGGGATGTGCAAAAGCTGAAAGTGGGGGACCATGTTCTGGTGCCGTTCAACATCGCCTGTGGAAGATGTGTTTTCTGCCAGCAGGAGCTTTACGGGAACTGCCATGAGTCAAACCCCCAAGCCACGGCCGTGGGAGGGATTTTCGGGTATTCACACACTGGCGGAGGTCATGAGGGCGGGCAGGCTGAATACGTCCGGGTCCCCTACGCGGATGTGGGGCCGACAGTGATTCCGGACGATATGGATCCCGACGACGCCGTGCTCCTGACGGATGTGGTGCCGACCGGCTACCAAGCCGCGGAGATGGGCGGTATCCAAAAGGGGGACACGGTGGTGGTGTTCGGAGCCGGGCCAGTGGGCATCATGGCCGCGCGCTGCGCCTGGCTTTTCGGAGCCGGACGCGTCATTGTCATTGACGAGCTGGATTACCGTCTGGACTTCGTGCGGCGCTACGCTCCCTGCGAGGCTTACAACTTCAGGTCCATGGGTGATCCGGTTCTCTTTCTGAAAAAGGCGACGGACTGGCTGGGAGCCGATGTGTGCATTGACGCTGTCGGAGCAGAGGCCGCGGGCAACGCCATGCAGACTCTCCTTGGAAGAAAGCTCTTCATGCAGGGGGGATCCGCCACCGCGCTGCACTGGGCCATAAACTCCGTCAGAAAGGGCGGTGTGCTGTCCATCGTCGGGGTTTACGGCCCCATCGGCACGCTGGTGCCCATCGGCAATGTGGTGAACAAGGGCATTACCATCCGGGCCAACCAGGCATCGGTAAAGCGCCTGCTGCCCCGGCTTATTGAGCATGTCCGCAGCGGTGTCCTGCGGCCTCGGGAACTGATTACCCACCGCATCCCCTTGGAGCACGTGTCCGATGCCTACCGGATTTTTTCCGCCAAGCTCAATCACTGTATCAAACCGGTCCTTATCCCGCCGGCAAAGTAACCGGATTCACCATATGAACCAGACAATCAAGGATCCTGAAGCTATTCCCGGATGGGGCATTGACGCCAACCCCTCCAATGACCCGGCTTGGCCGATCAAAATCCGGGACGGGGCCCGCGTCCACAGTGCTCTCTGGAACCGGCCCCCACAGCAGGCGGCCACCGTTGAGGTGCTGGTCTCCAATGAATACCCGCATTTACCGGCGGTGACCGGGGTTTCATCCCCGCCCTCGGGCCTGAGCGGAATGCTGCGCCGGTGGGCCTTCAGGTACAGTGAGTCGAGTTACGGGCATTGGCTTCCCCTGATGCTGGCCGACCGTATCAATGCATTTGAAGGTATCATCCTTGATGTAATCAAAGGGCGTCCACCCCATTTCATGGCTGAACTGGGCTGGCCGGCCGAATGGAGATATAACCGCCTGAATCTGGTGCTCAGAAATCTGCTTCGGCTGGTTCTGCTGGCTGCGGTCATATGGGGAATTGTGGCCCTGTGCCGGCGGCATGCCTGAAATCCGCCCACGACGCTCCATGGCCCAGCCACACCGCTGGATCGGAGCCCACGCTCACCCATGCGGAAGGTGGGATTACAATCCCTTTCCTGAAAACATCCTCTGTAGAGAAATAAACCAAATAAATAAATAAATAAAAAAACCTGTATTATTATGAAATCAGACAATCATACACCGCGCCGGATATTTCTTAAATCCTCCCTCATCACAGGGGCCACTCTGTCCGCCATCCTCACCCGGACCAGTTTCGGAAAAGAAAGCGGGAAGGAGGAATCCAAAACGGAGGATGGAAAGCCCGCCGGGGCAGCGGACCACTTCTGCAAAGGACTCGCCGGTCCGGCGCGTCTTTCACTGGCCACCAGCAGAATCGCCCAGGAGAAGGCCTCGGACAAAACAGTGAAGGCCTTTGCCGGCTTTGAACTGGCCGAAACCACAGCGGTGCTGAGCGTGCTGCAGGACCTCGAGATTCCGGAGCCGCAGCCCGATCCGAAGGATCAGGCGGTCCTTGCCGCCATGCAAGCTGCGGAATCCGGCCTTGGTTTTGACAGGGCTTATATCAAAGCCCAGATCGAAAACCACCAGATCCTCCATGACCACACCGCCGGCTATCTGGAAAAATCCTCCGGCGGAGGCCCCGCCGAAAAACATGCCCGGCACCTTGCCGCCCTCGCCCTCACCACCATCAGGGAGCACATGGCTATTTGCCAGCATATCTCGCAGGCTCTGAACAATGCCTGAACCCCTGCGGCAGCCGTTGCGGGAGGCGGGTCCTGAAAGGGCCTGTCCTCCCGCAAACCATCCGCCAAACCATGGAGCAGCACCTGCATGGAATGGAATTCTATTACATTGACGCCCGAACGGTTTCCCGGCAGCCTTCAAGGCATGAGAATCCGCCTGCCCGCCCGCCTCCTGACTCTGGCCTTTGCCGCCACTCTGCAGGCGGAGACGGTGAAGGACCGGGAGGGGGCGGTGAGGGAGGACCGTGCGAAACTGGAGGATGGCCGGCGCTGGAACTACAATGATCCTGACAGCGGTTTTCGTCTGGCTGCGGAAACAGGGAAACCCCTGCTGGTGATTCTGCGCTGTGTGCCCTGTCTTTCCTGCGCGGGAATCGATGCCGGCGTTCTGGAGGAAAAGGAGCTGGCCCCGCTGCTGGATCAGTTTGTCCGTGTGCGGGTCATCAACGCCAACAGCCTTGACCTCCGGCGCTTTCAGTTCGACTACGATCTGTCATTTTCGGCCATGATCTTCAACGGGGACGGCACCGTCTATGGCCGTTTCGGATCATGGTGGCACCAGCGGGACAGCGCGGACAAAAGCACCGCCGCCCTGGCGAGGACGCTCAAGGCCGCCCTCCTGCTGCATCAGGGGTATCCGGGCAACAAAGGCGCTCTTGCGGGGAAGCAGGGCGCGCCTGTTCCCTTCCGCACTCCTGTGGAGTTTCCCGCTTTGTCCGCCAGCTATAGTCTGAAACTGGATTGGGAAGGGAAAGTGGTGCAGAGCTGCGTGCATTGTCACATGGTGGGGGAAGCCCTCCGGCAGCACTTCCGCACCCGCGGCGAAGCTGTTCCCCCGGAGTGGATTTATCCGCAGCCCTCTCTGCAAACTCTGGGTGTGGACTTGGCCGCGGATGACACCGCCAGAGTGGAGACGGTGCGCGCTGGCACTCCCGCCGCCCGGTCCGGGCTTCAGGCGGGTGATCAGCTGCTGTCGTTGAACGGACAGCCTCTCATTTCCGCCGCGGACGCCGCCTGGGTTCTGCACCGCGCGCCGGAGCAGGGAGCCCTCCCGGCGGTGGTTCGCCGGGGCTCGGTGGCAACGGGGCTCACTCTGGAACTGCCCGCAGGGTGGCGGCGCAACTCTGACATTTCCAGACGCGCCGGCACTTGGCAAATGCGCACCATGGTCCTCGGCGGCATGGTGCTGGAGGAACTGGAGGAAAGTGCCCGGACCGGCTCCGGCCTGGACAACGGCGGCATGGCTCTCCGCGTTAAACACGTGGGGGAATACCCTCCGCATGACACAGCCAAAAAGGCGGGCTTCAAGCCAAGGGACGTCATTGTTCAGGCGGATGATCTCAGGGAAAGGATCAGTGAAAGCGGCCTCATCGGACATCTCCTGCAAAACCGGCGCCCGGGAGCCCGGCTGAAGGTCCAAGTGCTCCGTGGCGGAGAGCGGCTCACCTTGGAGCTGCCCCAGCAGTAAGCCCTTGGCCGGACAGCGGCTGCCGCGCCTGTTTAAGCAGACCAAGGCGCCACGGAATGCTCCGTATTTCCTCTGCGGTAATCCTGATCGCCTGCCTCTCTGAAAGAGGAAACACAGATTTGCGAAACGGAATGCCAGCAGAGCCGCCGCTTCCCCCTGAAGCAAAGGTTGCTCCTGAAGCGCCATCGTCAGTAACATGGAATCCCTCCGCCGCCGCCCTCCGCGCATCTCAACAAAACATATGAAAGCACAGAGTCCCGGAATAATCCGCGCCATGGTTCTCCTTTCCGCCGCACCGGCCCTCCCGTCCGCAGCGGACACTCCTGCGCCGGGAGCCTCTCCCAACACGTTTCAGGATACCGGAAGTAATGTGCCACCGGCGGCGGGCATCACTCTGGAACCGGGCACGGCCACCGGTCTGGGCGGAGGGCGCACGGCGGTCCTTAAAAAAACGGACACCCTTCCGTATGTCGAAAGCGGCTATACGCGGCGCTACCGCTTTGATTCATTTGAAAACCCGAAACTCACGGAACTCCGGGAGCGCCACGCGCTTTCCGAAGTGGTTGCGGATGGGCGGGACGAGTTTGAAAAACAGGTGCTGCTGATGGACTGGACCCACAACCGGTTTACAAAGTTCGGACCGCCCTCCATGAAATGCCGCGGCGCGCTCAACATCCTGCAGGCTGTTGCGGAGGGCCACACGTTCTTCTGCCAGCAATACAGTGAGGTGCTTGTGTCCGCCGCCGCCAGTCTCGGGTGGATCAGCCGGCCGCTGGCGCTGCGGCGCCATCAGGGCGTGGCAAAGGAGGGCGGATCAACGGAGCATTCCGTTACCGAAATATGGTCAAACCAGCACCGAAAATGGGTGATGCTGGACCCCACGCTCAACCTGTATCTGGAGAGGGACGGGGTGCCCCTTAACGCTTGGGAAATCCGCGGGGAATGGTTTCACCGCGGCGGTGCGAATCTTGTGTTTGTCATCGGAAAAGAGAAGGCAAAATACACCAAAGCGGACCTGCCCGTTCTCGTGGGACGGTTTGCGGGGTTTGGAGACCTCTCACTCCATCCTGATGAACTCGATAAGTACGGCTTCATCGGTTACATTCCCAACACGGACCTGATGGACGCCGGATACGACTACGAAAACATGTTCATCACCAGGGACCGTCTTTGTGAAGGGACGCCATGGCACCGGCGGACGCTCCCGGAACATCCGGGGGAGGACCCCTACTTCCCGGTCGGCCAGTCGGCGATGACCCTTGAGGCTGGAGAGGAGCGCATCCATGTCGCCCTCAAAACCCTCACCCCGAATTTTGCTCGGTATGAGGCGCGGACTGAAGGGAGTGCGTGGCGGCCCTGCGCCGAAAAATTTGTATGGCCTGTTCATCCGGGCCTGAACCGGCTTGAGGTACGGACCGTCAACCGGTTCGAAGTCACGGGCCCGCTCTCAATGGCGGAAATTGAAGTGAAGGAGAAATAACACCGCCGCCCCCTCACCATTTGCATATGCGCGGTCCGAAGGTCCGCCGCCCTCCCGCGACAGGGTCAATTCCCCCTTTGCCGGCTTGACCGGGAGCGATAGCCCAGTCAGAGCGGCGGGGGTCGTGGAAGACCTGCTCCGGGGCGGGGGTAAAGCCCTCCAGCACAATTTCACGCCAAGGTGCGCGGGTGTCCACCGCGACCACGCGCAGTGAGGCTTTCAGCCCGGAAAGGTCCATGCGGATGGAGTCCGCGTTCTCCCGGTAGAAGACACACAGGGCACCCGGAGCCTCAAGGCGGACTCCGTCGGTGCGCATGTTGCTTCGCACCATCTCCTTGAGGAACCGGCCCTTCCAGAAGCGCGACCAAGTGAGGAGCTCCTCACGGTTGGGGTAAGGGGGCTGAACCGCTGTCTTAGGGCGCATCAATGAGATAAGCCCACTGCCGGGAGATCTTTTCGATGGCTCCGAGGGCGCGCTGCAAAAGCAGCCCCGGAATCAGCGGCAGGAGGGAAAGCGCGGGTTTCATTGTGCCTGATCTTTGGATGCTTTAATCCATGGAGATCCTCTGACAGCTACGGGCGGGCAGCATGATTCCTTCGCAGAATGCATAAACCGTCTCTGAACCCCGGCCGGCCAGTGCCGGCCTGACGGAGGAGGTGCGGCTTTTTGCCGAAGCCGACGGGAAATGCCTCCGTCCGCAGCGCGCACCCCTTTGACCCTGCCGTTGAAGCAACCCGGAAATCGCTGGGGTGACTCTGGAGCTATGGATGGAATCCGAGGCGGACCGTCAGGCCGGTCTGGCTTGGGTGGTGACCCTGTCCGCGGGTTCCGGAGAGCGCAATATCATGCTGGGCCAGGATGGCGCGGCGTGGGAGGCGCAGGTCCGCACCACCGTCTCCCGCGTGAATGGCTTGCAGAGCCTGCGCACCCGGAACCGCGCGGCCGTGGCCCGGCTTAGCCACTTGGTTTTCACCGGAACCGCGGCGGGACGGGCCGTTTTCACATGAATGGAGCGCCGCCTCTTTATAAACGGAGCGAAAAAAGGCGAAAGAGCCCTCCAAGCTGATGTGTTCCTGCTGTTGGCCCATCCATCCCGCCTCCCCCGCAGAATGAATTTCCGCCTCCTCGCCTTTACCGTCTGCGCCTGCGTCGCCACAGACGGCCATGTTTGTGCGGGGGATCCGGTTGCGCAATTCGAGAGGGAGGTGCGCCCCCTCCTAGAGAGGCGCTGTTTTGAATGTCACGGTCCGGATAAACAAAAGGGAGGGCTTCGGCTTGATCAAAAGGCGTCCATTCTGGGCACCGGGGATTCCGAACACGCGGCGGTTGTGCCGGGCGACAGCGCCGCCAGTCAGGTCATGAAACGGGTGCTCTCCACGGATCCCGACGACATGATGCCGCCGGAGGGTCAACGGCTGACGGCGGAGGAAACCGCTTCAATTGAAAAGTGGATTGATGCCGGCGCTCACTGGCCGCAGAGCGGGGAACCGGAGGCCGCGGCTGTTCCGCAGGAGGAAAGGACCATCACTGCGCGTGACCGCGAATTCTGGGCTTTTCAAAAGCCGCAGCGAAAATCGGCCGCCGGACCGCCTGATGCCTGGGTCCGGCAGCCCATCGACGCCTTCATCCTCGCGCGTTTGCATGAAAGTGGGCTGCAGCCCGCGGAGGAGGCCTCACGCGCAACCTTCATCCGCAGAGCGGGCTTTGACATCACCGGGCTGCCTCCGGCGCCGGAGGAGGTCGATGCTTTTCTGGCCGATGAAAGTGATCAGGCGTATGAGGCGCTGGTGGACCGGCTGCTTGGATCACCCCGGTTCGGCGAACGACTGGCCAGTCTCTGGCTGCCGCTGGCCCGGTATGCGGAGGATCAGGCACATCAGGTCGGCGACGACACCAAATTCTTTTATGCGAACGCCCATCTTTACCGCGCCTGGGTGATTGGCGCGTTCAACCGTGACCTTCCCTACAGCGATTTTCTCAAACTGCAGCTTGCCGCCGATGTCATTCCAAACACCCGTCCGGCGGATGTCGCAGCGCTGGGCTTTTTGGGCTTGGGGCCGAAATACTACAATCGAAACCGTCTCGAAGTGATGGCTGACGAGTGGGAGGACCGTGTGGATACCGTGACGCGGACGATGCTGGGCCTGACGGTGGCCTGCGCCCGCTGCCACGACCATAAATTCGATCCCATCACCGCCGCGGATTACCATGCGCTCGCGGGCGTTTTCGCCAGCACCCGCATGGTGAACCGCCTGCCGGACGGCACCGCTGAAAAGGAGGACACGAAGGCTGACAGGATAAATCCGGCCACGCTGCACATTGTGGAGGAGGGTGATTTGCAGAACCTGAACATCTTCATCCGTGGCAATGTGACGCGAAAAGGCCCGGTGGTTCCGCGGCGCTTTCCGGCGGTGCTCACGCCCGGGGAGCCGGAGCCGTTCCGCAGCGGCAGCGGCCGGGCGGAACTTGCGGAGGCCATTGCGAGTGCGGAAAATCCGCTGACCGCGCGGGTTTTTGTGAACCGTGTCTGGGGCCATTTCTTTGTTCAGCCGCTCGTCTCCACGCCCAGCAACTTCGGTCATTCAGGGTCGGCCCCCACCCATCCCGAGCTGCTCGATGACCTTGCGGTGCGGTTCATGGAGGGAGGATGGTCCATCAAAAAGCTTGTGCGGGAAATCGCGCTTTCCGCCACTTACCGGCAAAGTTCAAAAGGCACGGATGAAACGGCGCGGCTCGATCCCGGGAACCTCCTTCTTTCACGGATGAACCGCCGCCGGCTTTCCATCGAGCAATGGCGGGACGCGGTGCTTGCAGTCTCCGGCGAGCTTACAGAGGAGCCGGGAGCGCGGTCGGGGCAACTGGACGATCCGGCGAACTCCCGCCGCACCGTTTACGCCTACATCAGCCGCCTGAAGCTCGACAGCCTGCTCATGCAGTTTGATTATCCGGACGCCAATGTTCATGCGGAAAGACGCTCGGTAACGATCACCCCGACACAGAAGCTTTTCCTGCTCAACAGCCCGTTTATGCAGGCGCGGGCGGCGGCTCTCGCTTCCCGGGTGCAAACCATCGCCGCTTGTGATGAAGAGCGTTTGAATGCGGTCGGACGCCTGTTGTTTGCGCGTGTTCCGGATGAACTCGAACGCACACTGGCGCTGGAATTTCTACGGCAGCCTGACACCGCGGGTCTCACTCAATGGGAGCGCTATGTCCAGCTTCTGCTGGCCTCCAACGAAATGCTCTATGCAGACTGATTATCCAACCGGCCGCGGTGCTGCCCCTTTCGGCACGCTCATGGATCGCCGCCAAATGCTGCAGCGCATGTGCGCAGGATTCGGAATGCTGGGGCTTGCCAATCTCGCAGGTGCTGGTGCGCCGGCAGCGGTGGCAACTCCTGGCCTCCCCCATTTCGCTCCCAAAGCGAAGCGGCTTGTGTTTCTTTTCATGAACGGCGGGCCGTCGCATCTTGATACCTTTGATCCAAAGCCGACGCTCCTCGCCCGCGCGGGGGAGCAGCCGGGCGGCGAACTTTACAAAAAGAGCAAAGGCGCCGGCTACATGCCTTCGCCGTTTGCCTTCAAACGGCACGGACAGAGCGGGATCGAGGTGAGTGAAACGCTGCCGCACCTTGCCGGCATCATCGACGACTGCTGCGTCATCCGGTCGATGCACACGGATGTGCCGAATCACGAGCCGGCCCTGCTGCAGATGCACACGGGCAATCTTCAGCCGATCCGGCCCTCGCTCGGCTCGTGGCTGCTCTATGGTCTGGGCACCGCCAATGCGAATCTGCCGGGCTACGTTGTGCTGCGTCCGAGTTCGAAGATCGTCGTCGGACCGGCGCTGTGGAGCAGCGGTTTTCTGCCGGCGGAGAATCAGGCCACGAGCGTGCTGACGGCTGATATGAATGTGGACAAACTCCTCGCGAACATCCGCAATCCCCGTCTTTCCCGGAAAGAGCAGCGTCAGGATCTGGACCTGCTCGCTCAGTTGAATCAGCATCATCTGGAGCAGCGCGGCGCTGATCCGCGGCTGGAGGGCGAAATCCGGGCGATGGAAACCGCCTTCCAGATGCAGCGCGAGGCGATGACCACTTTTGACATTTCCCGCGAACCGCAATCCATCCGCGAAGCCTACGGCGACACTCCGTTCGCCAACTCCTGCCTGCTCGCGCGCCGCCTCCTGGAGGATGGGGTGCGTGTGGTGAGCGTTTACTACACAAGCAGTGACAATCAGCCCTGGGACACGCACGCGGATCACAACCAACGGCACGAAAAGCTCTGCGCTGACGGCGATCGCGCCGCGGCCGCACTTATTTCCGATCTGAAGCAGCGCGGCCTGCTGGACGATACGCTCGTGATCTGGGGCGGTGAATTCGGCCGCACGCCCTATGCCGAAAGCAAAGACATGAACAAGGCCGGCCGTGACCACCATCATACCGCTTTTTCCATGCTGCTGGCGGGCGGCGGAGTGAAGGGGGGCTGCGCGTTCGGCGCCACCGATGAGCTGGGAATGCGGGCCGTGGAAAATCCGGTGCATGTCCATGATCTCCATGCCACCATTCTTCACCTGCTCGGTCTTGATCACGAAAAACTCACCTACCGCTACGCCGGGCGCGATTTCCGCCTCACCGATGTGCACGGGCGGGTGGTGAACGGCCTTGTTGCATAGCATCAGTGACATAAAGCCAGGCTGGACAGGGCCGCGCGGAACGGAGAAGGCGCAAGAGCGCGCCGCATTGGCTTTGTCTTCTCGCCAGCGAAAGTCCGCTGATTTCAAATTCGCGCAGCAGTGTCGGGCGGCGTTCCCGTGCTGATTTTTGCATTATGCCGCACTGTGGCATACCCAAGCCGCTCCGCCTGACTTACGAACGGTCACGCGTCAAAGGCTTGGATGCGCCAGTAAAAACGAACATGAAGCAGTGAATGAAAGAGTCACACAGCAAAGACCCAGCCAGTCATGCTGACCCCGAGTCATGCGGGGCCGCCCGTGA
>JAQGPJ010000007.1 GCA_028293125.1 Verrucomicrobiales bacterium
GGCAGGGCGGCCTCGAAAGCCGTGACTTTGTCCGGCAGGGCGGCGTCAAAACCGGCGATGGCTTTTTCCAGGGAGGCGATGCGGTCATTGTGCTCCTTCTGCTTCGCCGCGAGGACCGGAGCCAGATCCGCCTGGGTTTTCTCCAGAGCGGCTTTGGCTTGGGCGATGGCGGCATTGCGGGCGTCGGCTTTGGCCTTCTGCTCAGGGGCGACCTCGGCGGCGCGCTGGTCGCGGGCGTGGACCAGAGCGGTGTGCTCGGCGCTGATTTCCGCAAGCATGGAGAGGGCCTCACCGGATTCCTTCTCACTGACCGGACGGTTGAGCACCCTCATGAAAATCTCGTTCACCAGTTCACGGTCGTCGGAATGGTCGGCGGTCAGTTTTGTCAGGGCGTTGTCCTTGCCGGAGATGGCATCACCGACCGTGGGGCCGGAGATAAGCGCCATGATGGGGCCGAGCTGGAGGTCGGAACTGCGCTCGCATTCGCAGGCGCTCTCCCGCACCGGGCGGCCCAGATTGGTCAGGAAGCCGTCCTTCAGGCCGATGCCGCTGTCCGGCAGCTGTCCGGCGCGGGTCCCGGGGGCGACACCGGGGATGTTCGGCGTGGTGCCGGTCACGCGGTAAATGGTGTCCAGCAGCGTCTCCGCCGGCAGGCGGCGGGCGGTGGCGTGGCTGAAGTTGGTTTTGTCATCGTCATTCCAGCGGTTGGACGCCAGCGAGAGCTGATAGGTGCGGCTGCGGCAGATGAGGCGGACCACATGGCGGAAGTCGAAGCGGTGGTCCACCAACTGCTGGGTCAGCCAGTCGAGCAGCTCCGGATTGGAGGGCGGATTGCCGGCGCGGATGTCGTCCAGCGGCTCAATGAGGCCGACGCCGTTGAGGTAGCCCCACAAACGGTTGGCGAAGCTGCGGGCGAAGTAGGTGTTGGCCGGGCTGGTGATCCAGGCGGCCAGCTGCGCGCGGCGGGTCTCCGGGGCCGGAGTGGACACAGTGGCGGTGTAGGGGAAGGCGGGCGGAGTGACCTTGCCGGTGCGGTCATGCTTCACCTCTCCCTCCTTCCGGTCGTAAACCAGTTCAAACAGCGGCTTGGCCCCCTCCACGGCGGAGCCGCCGATGCTGGCGTCGCCAGATGCGGGATCGCGGTCCAGACCCACCTGTGCAAACCAGGCGGACATTTGATAATACTGATCCTGCGTCCAGCGCTCGAAGGGATGGTCGTGGCACTTGTTGCAGTTGAAGCGTGTGGCCAGGAAGAGATGGGTGGTATTCTCCATCAGCTCCGTGGGTTCCCGGAGGATTTTGAAGTAGGAGGCGGCGGGATGCTCCTTGTTGGACCCGCTGGAGGTCAGAATGGTGCGGACAAACTGGTCGTAGGGCACATTGTCGGCCACCTGCTGGCGCACCCAGTCGCGGAACAGCTTCGCGCCCTCGGCGCCAAGGAACTTGCTGTTCACCTGCAGAAGGTCGCACCATTTGTTGGTCCAGTGGTCTGTGAAGTCAGGGGAGGCGATGAGGCGGTCGATCAGCTCCTCGCGCTTCCAGCGGGAGTCGCGGGTGTCGGCGGTGAAGCTGCGCACATCCTCCGGAGACGGCGGCAGGCCCGTGAGATCCAGATAAACGCGGCGGACGAACTCAAGGTCCGTGCAGAGCGGCGAGGACAGGGTTTTCATGCGCTCCAGCTTGGCGGCGACCAGTTCGTCGATCCTGTTGTTCGCCGGAGGAGCCTCCCAGACAAAGCCGCTGCGGTCCCCCATGACGGTGAGCACGGTGGAGGCATAGCTGCCCTCATAACGGGCCAGCACGGGAGCCTCGCCCCGGCGCAGGGCGGTGAGCAAGCCGCCGGCTTTTTCGGCTTTGGCGACGTCCATGTTACCGCTGTCGATGAAGGCGTTCAGCGTCACGTCGCGCACCGCGCCGTTGGCATAGGTGGCCAGCACGCGGAACTGCTGCCGGGATCCCTCCAACTGCACGGTGGGATTTTGCGGGGAGAGCCGGATGCCGGTGACGCGCGGGCTGTCGAAGTTCACTTTGGCCCCGGCACCGATCCAGGAGCGCAGGATGCGGTAGCTATCCTCGTCCGGCTTTGTCACTTGGCCACCCTCGTGGGGCACGCCGGCGGTGGCCTTCATCAGCATCAGGGAGTCATCCGGACTGGCGGCGTTGGTGCGGCGCCCCTTGATGTCATCCGTGAAGGAGCGCAGGTCAAAAATCGGATCATAGCCGCGCAGGCTGAGCTTGAAGCCAGCCTTTCCATCCTTGGCCCCGTGGCAGGTTCCGGCATTGCAGCCCAGCCGTGAAAGCACGGGTGTGACCTCGCTGATGTAGTCCACCGTCAGCGTCCCGGCGGTGCCGGCGGTTTTTACGGGGATGGTGGCGGTCTGCCCGCCAAGGGAAATGCGCAGGGTGCCGGAGCCGTCGTTCAGAGCCCGGACCACCCCGCGGGCGGTGACGCGGATCGGCGGCCCTGCGGCAGCCGGAGCCGTGGTAGCAGCGGAGGAACCGGCGGATTCAGCCTGATATTCCACCAGCCGGGTCACATCCAGGGCGGCCCCACCCTTCATTTCGGCAGTGACGAGGATCTGGGCGAAGTCCGTGGACTTGGTGAAATCGATGGATGCCGGCTCGACGGTGAGTTTGACGATCTCCGCGCCGGCAGGCAACTGCTCGGGGGCGGCATCCTCAGAGGCCGGGCTGCCCGAGATCATCGGTGCCGGAGCGGCGGGGGCGGGGGGGGCGTCGGCGAGGGCTTTGGCTGCGGCCGCGGCGGCGGCTGCCGGATCGATTTTGACCGGGACAAACTCCTTCGTGATTTTGCCGTCGCCGGCGTTGAGCAGGCGGATGAGACCGTCCTGACCGCCGGTGGCGATGGTTTGGCCGTCCGGGCTGAAGGCGGCGGCGTAGAGGCCGGTGGGGAATTCCGTGCTGGTCAGCAGGCTTGCACCCTCCGTCTGCCACGCCTCCACGGCGGCGTTTTCCTGAGGGGCACGGGCGGCGGTCTCCTTCTGGAAGATGGCTTTGATATGGTCCGGCAGCGCGGAGTCGTAGGCGGCGGAGTAAGTGTTCAGCCGGCCTTTGCCGTCCAGGCTGGAGGCGGCGAGAATGCATTTCCCGTCGGGGCTGTAAGCCACCGCAAAGAGGCGGCCCTCCATGGCCGGGAAGCGGCGGATCAGGTTCGAGTTGTCCCCGATGCGGCGCTCCACCTGGCGGAAGCACCGGTACACCTGGGGCACGCCGTCCGCGCCGCCCACTACAAACTCATCGCGGGAAGGGTGCCGGGCGAGGGCACTCAGGCCGCCCTTCAGCGCGCCGGGCGTGATGGACGTCAGATTGTCCACAAACCGCTGCGTGGCCAGTTCCGTAAGTCTGGCTGACATGTCGCGGCCGGCGGAGACCACGTTGTCGCCCTTGATGGTGAAGCAGGTGTCCAGCACCCAGTCATCGTGGCCGGCCATGAAGAGCTTTTGCTGGCCGGTTTTGGCGTCGATGGCGCGCAGGCTTTTATCCGTCGCGCAGCCGAAGGCCACCAGGGTGCTGTCCGGGGACCACGAGGCCCCGTACACGGTGTCGAAGGTCACCGGCACGGAGAGCGTCAGTTTGGCTCCGTCCACATCCCACACCTGCACCTCGCCCATGCGGGCGGGCAGGCCTCCGGTGACCGCCAAGGACTTGCCGTCGGGGCTGAATTTCACGGAGGTGATTTTTTCGCTCAGGCCGATCAGGCGTTTGCCGCCGCCGCCCTCCACGGGGTGCAGGATGACCTCGTGAAACCCGGAGATGGCCAGCCACTTGCCGTCCGGCGAGTAATCCAGTGAAGTGATAACCGGAGGCAGCGCGTAGGCGGGGGGATGCTCGGCATCCACATGGCCGCGGGCGTTGGCCGGGGTGTCGTCGATGGCTCCCTCGCTGATCCAGCGCCGGATGAGATCAACGTCTGCCGCCGCGAGCGGATCACCGCCCTTGGGCATGTCCGCCTTGCCGTCGTGGGGGGTGATGGTTTTGAGCAGATTGGACTTCTCCGGATCATGGGGCACCACCGCCTCCCCGTCGTGCCCGCCCACCAGAAGCTTGGGGAAGTCGGTCATGATGTAATCCCCCTTGGCCTTGGCCGGCTGGTGGCAGCCGTGGCACTTGGCCTGAAGCAGCGGGCGGATGGATTTGTAAAAGCTGACCTTGGAGTCCGAAGCCAGGGCGGCGGCTCCCTCCGCTGCGGCACGGGCGGACGGAGCCAGAATGGCAAGGACGGGAAACAGGAAAAAGACAGGGCGCATGACGGGACGGTTAAAGCGGATACGCGGACACGCCGTTCTTTCTACCAGTCCACACAAAAGCCGGTTCAGCCATGATGCCCAGCCACTGGGTCGCCGGCTGTTCTTGACCCGGAGACAGAGCCGCCACAGGGCGGAAAGAGGAGTTTTCCCGATAAGGAATGTCCTCCTGAGTCCGTCATTTGGGGACAACAAGCTGTCCCCAAAGAGTTCAGCTTTTGTTTTCCATTCTTTACATTGAAAAATCCGATGGTTTCATTTCTCCTTAAGAGCGAAGGAGAGACGCCGTTTTTCACCCATCCGGGACTGCTGAACCTTCATACCGCCTCCACGGCCTGCCGGCTTTACGATCCTTTATCCGCCATCCAAAACCACATGAAACTGATACCACACACTTTCACCGCGCTTCTCATGGGCACTGCCCTGGCCGGAGCGGCCACCACTTCCGTGAACACCGGCTCCCTGGGAGCCGCCGCCAATGGCATCAACAGCGACGGCGTCACGCTCTCCGCCAACAGCCCTCTGGCTGCTCCCGGCGATCTGTCAGGGTCCTACGGCGGCGGCAGCACCGCGACTCCCGTCAACACCACCATTCCCTACAATGCGGCGGTCAATCCCTCCGCCGCCAGCCCGTTCACCATTGAGTTTTGGGTGAATCCCAATCAGGACACCAACAACGGATGGGCACCGGTGTTCAACCGCGTCTCCGCCTCCCCCCGGTCCGGCTGGACCTTCTTCCAGCGTGGCTCCGGCGGAGGCGGTTGGAATCTGGCCCTTTACAATGGCGACGGCTCCAGTGTTGGAAAGCAGATCACCGGCGGCGGATCCGCTTTCGCTGTGGGTGCCTGGACCCATGTGGTGGGGGTGTGGGATGGGGCGGACCTTTCGCTTTATATCAACGGCGTGAACTCCGGTTCCGCCTCCAGTGGCAACGGCTACAATGCCAGCACCAGCGGCGCGGTGCTCTCCGTGGGCAGCTATGCCAACGGAGACAACTCCTTCCTCGGCGGTCTGGTGGATGAAACCGCTTTTTACGGTCAGGCGCTTACGGCATCCCAGATCCTGGCGCACTACAATGCCGCATCCAGCACCACCACCGGGACCTACAGCGGGCTGGTGCAGGCCGACGGCGCCTTGGTTTATTTGCAGAACCTGGCTCCCGTGCCCGAACCCGCCGCCACCTCCCTGGCGGCTCTGGGACTGCTGGCCGCCGCAAACCGCCGCCGCCGCCGTCCCTGAGTTTATTTCCCGCTTCCTTCCAGAAAGAGGCCGGGGGATTTTCCCCCGGCCAAATCCCGCCGGATTTTGGGCATTGCCACCCTGTTGACAGGCATTCGCCCCGCAGTGGGCGATTCTTTTCCTTGCAAGGCGGAATCGGAGGGTCCAAGGAAGATGTTCCCCACCCGGCGCGATCGCCGGTGACGGGCAATTCCGCGGCCCAACTCCCTGCTCTATGTCCCCTGTTCACCCCGATATCTCCAAGCTCGTCGCCAACGGAAAACTGCCGGGGGTGCTGGCCGCCAGGCTTTCGGCGCTGGAGCCGGGAACCTATTGCTGGCATAAAAGCTGGGGCGTCGGCAAAGTTGCCGCCTGGGAATTGAGCGAGGACCGCGTGGTGGTGGATTTCGAGGAGAAAAAAGGCCACCCCATGAAGCTGGAGTTCGCCGCCAAGTCTCTTGATCCGGTGCCGGACACCCACATTCTGGCCCGCCGTCATGCGGATGCGGGCTCCCTCCAGAAACTGGCCAAGGAGGACAAACCCGGACTGGTCCGCGCTGTTTTGGAAAGCCACAAGGGCAGCATGTCGCTGGATGCCTTCGAGGCAGTGGTCAAGCCGCGCATTGTGGCCGAGGGAGCCTTTAAAGCCTGGTGGGAGGCCTGCAAAAAGGAACTCCGCAGCCGTCCCGAGTTCATCGTGCCCGCCAAGCGCAATCTCCCGCTGGAACTGCGGGGCGGGAATCTTTCCCCCGCGGATGCTCTACTTTCCGATTTCCGGAAGGCCCGGGAACTGAAGGCCAAAAGCAAGGCCTTGGATGCCATTGCCCGCGAACTGGAGCTCTTCACGGACCTGCCCACGCTGGCAGCCATTCTCAAGGAGGCGGATGAGACCGCGACCCAGAATCTGCGGCTGCGTCCGGTGGATGCCCTTGATCTGATTCTTTCCCGCGATGAACTGCGCGATAAGGTGCGGGCGCTGCACGATGACGTCTCCCCGGCCTTGGCAAAGGCCATCGCCGAAGAGGGACCCCGCTTGGCGGAATGTGTGGGCAGTCTGGCGGTTTCCCGTCAACGCCGTGTTTTTGATGCCTTGGTGGACGCGACCGGCGATGCTGGAGTGGAAAGCCTGCTGCCGCTTATCAACCGCCTCAGCCAGCGCAGTCTCAATGAGATCGCGTCAGTGCTTAAGGAGAAAGGGTATTCGGGTCCCTTCAATAAATTTCTCCACACCGGAATTCTCCACCGTAGCCTTTCCTCCGAGGTCCTTGTCTGGCTGGCCAAGGAGCGCAAGGATCTGGCGGCGGATGTCTTCAGTCTGGAGCTGTCCAAAGCCATGCTCAGCGCTATTGAGCGCGACCATTTCGAGGAGGCCAACCGCAAGGCCAACCGGATCAACGACTTCCTGTTGGCGGACAAAAACATCATCTCCGACCTGGTGGCACTGGGAGAAGTCGCTCAGGCCCGGAATTTTGCCCGTCAGGTGATGCTGTCGCCGGGGATTGATGAAATGGGCAAGCGCTCGCTGCTGGCCCGCTTTATCCGGATCCATCCGGAACTGGAGGACATCCTCAACGAGCGCAGCGGTGACAAGCAGGAGGAGCAGGAGGAGACGCTGATCGTTTCCTGGATCAGTCTCGGCGAGAAGCGCAAATCCTACGAGCACCTCATTCAGGTTGAGATCCCCAAGAACATTGAGGACATCTCCATCGCCCGTGAATACGGCGACCTGCGCGAAAATTTCGAGTTCAAGTCCGCCAAGGAATACTCCCTGGTCCTGTCCCGCCGCCGCTTTGATATGGAGCGGGACCTCAACCGCGCCAAGGGCACCGACTTCGCCGACGCCTCCGACTCCATCGTCAGCGTGGGCACGGTGGTCACTTTCCAAGATACGGAATCCGGCAAAGAGGAGACCTACAGCATCCTTGGAGCGTGGGACACGAAGATCGAGGAGAACATCATTTCCTACCTCTCCGTCAGCGCCCAGGCCCTGCTGAGCAAATCCGTCGGTGAGGAGGTCGATCTTCCCAGCGAGGATTCCGCCATCACCCGCCGCGTGAGAATCACCGCTTTGAGAAAGATCGATCCGGCACCTTACTTGGAGCAGTCCTGAGCCGGCTGCCGGCAGGCAGGGGCGATTGAGGAAATCCGCAGCGTGAGGGTGGATACCATACCGGAAAGCATTGGCTGCAATGGTTTTGTGGGCGGCTGGTGATGAAAAAGCGGTATGGGCATTCTGCTGAATGCCTTCGAACCAGCCTGAGCCAAGTGCTGCCGGATGAGGCTGCCATGAATATTTCTCACTCGTGAGATGAAAATTTCTTGCCTCACCGGAAAATTGCCGGTAAACGCTGGTATAATTGTGAAACTAATATGAAAAATCACATTGCCCTTACCATCCTCGCCGGCTCCCTGATGCTCACTGCTGCTCAGGCCGGCACTCAATATGTCAGTGGTCCGTCCGCTCCTCCGCAGGCTCCGGCTAAAATTGATGTGCCCCGAGTGTGCGACTGCTTCAAGGAGAACACCGCCTTTGTAAGCATTTATGGCGCGGGCCTGCTGCCGGATGGCGGGGGTCGGTTTGATGATTCCCTTGGAGCCGGTCTCGCGCTGGATTATTTCTTCTCCACCCACGTGGGGATCGAGGTGGACGGCACTTGGGCGGCCACGAATGACGATGTGGGCATCTTCACCGGCAGCTTGGTTCTGCGCCTGCCCATCGACAGCATCTGCCTGGCACCCTACATCTTCGGGGGTGGCGGTTTTCAGTGTTATGGGGGGGAGGACGAGGGCATTGGCCACGCCGGTGCCGGTGTCGATTGGCGCTTCAACAACCGCATCGGCATTTTCGGCGATGGCCGGTATACTTGGGCTGATGACCAGGATTATGTGCTGGTCCGGGCCGGACTGCGCATCGCTTTCTAACCTCATCCGGATTTCCAGTCCACCGCCTGCGGGCGGGCTGGGTGACCCGCTTTGGAGCCATAGCGAAGGCTTTCCTCAAAATTCAGAACCACGTCTCCGGACGTGGTTCTTCTTTTTGGTGAAAAGCCTGACCAGGCTGGAGGTTGCTGGTCCTGCCGGGCCAGCGGAGGCGGAGCGGGAAAGTGTCAACGGCGCGGGAAAACCGGTGTGAAGTAATAAAGGCACCGGTTCAGATTCGGCGGGTAGGAAGCCTCATCCATCACACGGCCGGCATAAATCAGCCGGGCCACATAGCCATAGTAGCGGCGTTTCCCATACTGTTTGGCCTCCAGCACATTGAATGGCGGGCGGTAATACGAGGCTTGAAACCACTCCGTCACTCCGGCTTTCCAGTCCGGCAGCACGGAAAGCCATTTGGTTTCCGGGGGATCGGAGGTGGTGATGTCGATTTCCGCACCGTTGACGGATTCAAACAGGAAAATCTGCAGCTCCACCTGTGACCGGTCAATCACGGCGGTGCCGGAGGCCGTGATGGGCAGCATCAGGGTGATTCGGTCGCCGGTGGATGAGGGCGGGACCGCCGCCGGTGGTTTGCCGGAGGGGGCTTTGTCCGCGGGTTTGGGCTGAGGCTTGGTTTTGGTTTTGCTTTTGGGCTTGTCTGAGCTTTTGGCGGAGGCCTTTTTTCCCCAGTGCTCATCTTGCGGACTCCTTTGCCGGGAAGCTTTTTTGTCGCGGGAGGAGGAATTTTTCCCTGATCCGGCGGTGGTGGATTTCGATTTGCCGGAGGCTTTTCCACTTGCCGTTGAAGTGGGCGGAACTGGAGTCGCTGAGCCCTGTTTTGCTTCCGGCTCTGGTTTTCCGGGTTCAGAGCTGGTGGATTCCGGAGCCGGATCCGTCTGGGAGTCCTGAGGCTGGGCAGATGCCTCAGCCGGAGGTTTTTCCGCACTGGGCTCGGGACCAGTGGACGGGGTGGACGGGGAAGGAGTTTCCTGAGCCGGCGTGGAGGGCTTTTCAGGTTCCTGCTGAGGATCCTCCTTAGGTTTTTCATCTCCGGGGATGGGTGTGGAATCCTGTGCCGGGACAAGCGCGGGCGCAGGTGAAGTATCCGCCGGTTTTTCAGGCGTTTGGTCATTGCTTTCCTTTTCCTGGCCGCTGGCCTGCTTCTTTCCAGCTTCAAAGGATGGGATGCGGTCCGGATGCGTGATCTCCGTTGTGCCTCCCGATGCGGCCAGCTCCTGCTTCACTTTGACGGGGCCGAAACGCAGCGGACGCTGGCGGTCCTCCTCCTCCCGTTCCGCCATGCCGCGCCGCAGGAAGTCGGCATAGCGGTCCACGCCGTTCACAATGGCGGCGGCCAGCTGGTTCTGATATTCCTTGGTAGCCAGTTTTTTGACCTCGTCCTTGTTGGACAGGTAACCCAGTTTGCAGGAAACCGCAGCCATCCGCAGGTCCCGCAGCTCATCCACCCGCACGCGGCGCACGCCCAGATCCACGGCGGACACCCCGCTCACGACACTGTTCTGCACTGTGGTGGCAAGGGCCAGGCTCTCGCGGTCGCTGATGTTGCCGGCAAAAAACCGTTTATCAATATTCGGGCTGTCGGCCTCGTTGGTGGCCGGAGTGCCTGCCGGGGGCAGGGTGGAGCATTCGAAACCCTTCATGGCCGCGCTGCCGGTGGCGGCCCGCAGGTTGATGTAGATCGCCTCCTCCTCCACCGCGTTTGCGGTTCCCACCCGGTCCGCAGGCAGCACCACCTTGTCCTCCGTGCGGGTCATCACGACCTTGTAACCGTTTTTCCGTAAGAGTCCGGTCAGCACTTCGGCCACCTCCAGCGTGAGGTTTTTCTCAACGAGGGAAGGGGTCTCCACGCCGGTGTCCCGTCCTCCGCCCGCCGGATCGAGGATGACGGTGCGCAGAACCGCCGGATCGCGTCGCGCCGTGGGCTGCAGAATGGGATCCAGCAGGTTCCGCACATCGAAGACTGACATCATCGGCATGTCCTTCGGCTTGATGATGGGGAAACTGAGGTAAAAGGTCCATCCGTTCAGCCGGATCCGTTTGTCCCCCTGGGCAAGCTCAATGCTGAGTTTCTCCCGTCGGAGCGCAAAGGCTTTGGTCCAGGCCTCCGGGGTTTTCAGATCGTAGTAAGCGGCCACCTGGGCCAGCGGGACATAGGAGCGTCCCTGATAATACACCGGTGTCCACTCCACCTTCGGCGTCACCACCGTGGGCATTTTGGCGGCAGGTGCCGCCTGGATTTTCTGAAAGGCGGCGGCGCACAGCACGGCAGCCGCAGTCCCCAGCATCACAAGGACGGCCAGCGGGCGGCGGGAAAAGGACGGTGTTGGACAGAGGGGAGCCAAGGGAGGGACAGTAACCGCTTTCGCGGTCTTGTCCTCCGCCAAAAGCAGTCAGGAGGCAAGCGTTGGCGGCTCCGGTTTCCGCGCTACGTAAAGCGAGGCGATGCCCCCGCTGAGCGGAATGGCCCGTGCGGTGGCGAAGCCATTGGCACACAGCAGATCCGTCATGTCTTTGCCGCTGGGGAACCGCTCGATGGTTCCTGAAAGGTATTCGTAGGCCTCCCGCTGGCCGGTGAGCAGGCCGGCGAGCCTGGGGAGCACCCGGTGCAGGTAAAAGCGGTATCCCCCCCGCAGGCCGGGCAGCGAAGGCAGGGAGAAATCCAGCACCACCAGATGCCCTCCGGGCCGCAGCACACGGGCCATTTGCCGCAGCGCCGCCGGCCAGTCGGCCATGTTCCGCAGCCCGAACGCCACGGTTATCACATCGTAGGCCCCATCCGCAAAAGGCAGCGCCAAGGCATCCGCCACCAGCCACTCCGTTTGGGGAAGATTGCGCTTTTTGGCGATTTCCAGCATCGGCGCGCTGAAGTCCGCCCCTGTCAGTTTCACACCTGGCACCGCTTTGGAGATGGCTTCCGCCAGATCGCCGGTGCCGGTGGCCAGATCCAGCAGGGTGGCGGGTTTCAGATCCGCCACCAGCCGGGCGGTTTTCCGCCTCCAGAGGATATCCGTGCCCAGTGAGAGCACGTGATTCGTCACAATGTAACGACGGGCGATTTTAGCGAAGGCGTCTTTGACGAATACCGGATCCTGCATGACGAAAATCCGCGCTGTCCGCGCCCGCGCCAACCGGGAAAAATTTGGTGCTCACGAGAGGACTCGAACCTCCACGAAGTTACTCACTAGATCCTGAATCTAGCGCGTCTACCAATTCCGCCACATGAGCATGTGCGCCAAAACGCGAGCTGTTTCCTCGCACTCCTTTACCGGTCCGGCAACTGAAATTTTCAATTTTTGTAAAAGATGGGGCGATTTTGGCTCGATTCTTGGGAATTTCAGAAATCGCGGGCTGGAGCTTGCAAAAGAAAGTTACTGCTGATACTCCGGTGCGGCAGTCGCACCTCTCCGCTGCCGGTTGAGGGACCTGAACCCCAAAACCTTGGAATGCTGGATGAACACTCCGCCGAACAACTCCGGACCGATCTCCTCACCGGTCAACCCACAGCCATCAGCCGACCTGTTCTCACAGCTGCCGGCAGAGCCGCTTGTGCAGCCCTTAACCGCCAGCGAGCGCGCGGCATCTTGGCGTTATCTCAATACACTCCACCCGGGCAATCGTTTCCGGTTGATGTTTGGACAGCCCTTTTTGCCGGACAGTCAAGAGAATGGCAAATCCCGCTGATATCTCTTGATGATTGGGGCTTTGTCCGGGAAGACGAGGGACTGTGTTGTCCGGATTCCCTGACTCCACTCACTCCTGGAGCGGAGGCTGCGCCCTATCTGCACCGGGCGTCAGGGATGGTTTACAAGCTTTTTGATCTGAGGCCGCACGGCAGCCTTGGGAAAAAAATTGTTTTGGCCCCCGGGGATAATGGAGAATATGAACTGAGGCACAGGGATGCCACCTTGCTGGACACCATGGAGAAAATTCAGGTTCTTCACAATCTGGGAGGCCACGCCACGGAAATCGTCGGACTGGACAGCATGGCGAACTTTCTAATTGTGAAGCAGCCGTTGGCTGAGCCTCAGCCCTACAACAGCGTTGGATATCCGGAATCCGATGCCTACCGGCTCTTTGAAACAGACCGAACCACCGCCATCAACGCCATCCGTGGGGAAATCTGCCGGGGGTCCGGCCTTCGCGTGCCGTTGGTTGTGGGCTTTGTTGATGAACAAGCCTGGCTGGTGGCGGACCTTCATCACCGCAATATCATGCGGGATGCGGATGGAAACGCCACCATCATTGACGCGCTCACCGGTTCAGTGACTCCCTCGGCGTATCAGAAACTTCCCTGGCTGGCGGATGCTGTGGCACGGGCCAAGGGATGGCGGCACAATCTTCAACGCCCAAAAAGCTGGAGTGAGGATTTCGAGGAGGATGAGATTTAGAAATTGAGCCGCCAAATCCACCCAGTGGCGGTGGGCGGTGCCGCGCAAAACAAAAAACCGGCCCGCGGAGGCTCCGGGGCCGGTTTATAAGGGAAAGAATCCGGGGGATGAGGATCGGGAAATCAGGCTTGGGCTTGGCCTTCGACGACGATGACGCGGAGAGGGACGGAGGCGAGCACTTCGCCGCTGACGGAGACCTCGAAGGAGTAGGTGCCGGCCTTCTCAAAGCGGAGGGGCTGGAAATTGAGGATCATGTTCCGGGTCAGGAACTCGGCACCTTCCGGCAGGGTGATGTCGATGGCGGCCTCGAGGGGCTGCATGATATCGGTGCCGTCCTCGTTGATCATGCGGATGGTCAGCTTGTGGCTGCCCTCATCCGCGGAGCGGAAGCAGATGCGCAGCGCCAAGGCGGCCTGGGGGTGGACGATGGGCACGGCGCGGGAGCCGATGGTGTCGAAAGTTCCGAGGACGCACAACTTGGAGTTGTAGTCCATGGCGGAGTCGCAAAGAGTCGCTACTTGGATTTCCATAGGGCCGCGAAGATACCGGATGCGCCGCGAATGCAAACCTTTTTCCGTCCCGATTTGGGCAGCATTAAAGCCACTCACCTGTCAGGATGCGGGCGGGTGCTGAACAGTGGTCCGACGCCCCTTTGCCCCGCACCTTGAATTCAGAGTGCGGGCCGGCGGTTCCGTTCACCGTTTGATGCTGGAGACGGATTCGAGAATCACGGAAACCATCAGATAAGCCATGGTGCCCACGATGATGGCCATGAAGAAAATGATGATCGGAGTGACCATGGCGGTGCCGCGGTCGATGGTCTTCTGCAGCTCCTTCTCATACCGCATGGCGGTGCGCTCCAAGGAGTGCTCCAGATCGCCCGTCTGCTCGCCGACCGTGATCATGTCCGTGAGCAGGGAGGGGAAAAAGCCGACTTTGCGCAGGGTGCGGGACAGGGCGCCGCCCTCCCCGATCATGGCGATGACCCGGGTCAGCAGCGTGCGCAGATGGCGGTTCACCGTGGCGTCGCGGGTGAGCTCCAGGGCGCGCAGCAGCGGGAGGCCGTTGCCGACGAGGTTGGAGAGCGTTTCCAGAAACTGCACAAAGAACCGCTGACAGATGAGAGGACCGAAGAAGGGCAGGGTCAGCTTGACGCGGTCCCAGGATTCCCGGTACTTGGGCGAGGTGGTGATGCGCTGGAAGGCGTAGATGCCGCCGCCCACCACCAGACCGATGAGCCACCAGTAGCTCATGAAGAAGTTCCCCGCGCCCATCACCATTTTGGCGGCGGCGGGCAGGGGTTTGTTCATGCTCTTCAGCAGCTGGGTGAGCTGCGGGATGAGATAGGAGACAAACAGAATACTCACCGCCAGACCCGCGATCATCAGACAGATCGGGTAAATCATGGCCACTGTCACCTTGTTGGTCAGGGCCTGGACGGAGACCAGGTATTCCGACTGGCGGCGCAGGATCTTGGGCAGGGCTCCGGAGACCTCACCGGCGGCGGCGAGATTGCAGTAAAGCTCACCGAAACTGTTGCTGGCGACCTTCAGGGACTGCGAAAAGCTCGCGCCGTCACGGATGCGGGTGCGGAGGTTGGTGGTGACATCCTTCACTGCGGAAAGCTCGTCGCGGCTTTCCATGATCTTCAGGGCGGGCTCCAGCTGAAGGCCGGCGGCGAGCAGGTCGCTGAGTTCCTCCGTGAACATGATCACGTCGTTGCGCTTCAGCTTGATCGGTCCGGTGGGCAACGCCTTGACGCTATCGCCCTTGGCCGCTTTTGCGCCTTTTGCTTTGTCGGCCTCATCCGTTTTGGCCGGCTTGCCGCCGGATTTGGCAAGGGCGGCCGGAGCGGCGGAGGAAGCGGATTTCTCCGGCATTCCTTTGCCTCCGGCAGCGGATTTGGCCGGTGCGGCAGCCCCGGCGGAGACGGGAGCGGCGGATCCGGCGGCCTCCTTGGGCTTGAGGGAAACCGGCTGCAGACCATTGCGGTCCAGACGGCGGAAGGCGTCGGCGCGGTCGTTGGCGGTGATCTCGCCATTCGACATGGAGCCCGTGCGCGTGAGGGCGGTGTAAGTGAAGAGGGCCATGGGAGGGAAAATCAATCGGGTTCGCCCAGCGTCATTTCATTGGCGGTCACGCTGATGACCTCCTCAACGGTGGTTTCACCCTCCAGCACCTTCCAGAAGCCGTAGTCGCGCATCGGGATGAAGCCTTCACGGATGGCCTCCTCCTTGATTTTCGACTCGGCGGCGCGGCGCACGATCAGGTCCTCGATGCTTTTCGAAACCACCACCACTTCGTAAATGGCGATCCGGCCGTAAAAGCCCGTGTGATTGCAGGAGTCACAGCCCTTGTGCTTGGGCGTGTAAACCGTGCGGTTCTCGCGGGCGGCGGAGAAGCCGGCGGCGCGCAGCTCCATAGCGGTCATGGGATGCGGCTGCTTGCATTTCTGGCACAGGCGGCGCACGAGGCGCTGGGCGAGGAAGGCCCGCACCGAGGCGGCCACCAGAAAGGGCTCCACCCCCATGTCCACCAGACGCGTGATGCCGGAGATGGCGTCATTGGTGTGCAGAGTGGAGAACACCAGGTGGCCTGTAAGGGCGGCTCGGATGGCGATCTCCACGGTTTCAAGGTCGCGCATTTCCCCGATCATCACCGTGTCCGGGTCTGCACGCAGAATGCTGCGCAGCGCGCTGGCGAAGGTAAGGTTGATCTCCGGCTTCACGGCGATCTGGATCACGCCCTCGATCTTGTTTTCCACCGGGTCCTCGACGGTGATGATGCGGCTGTCGATGGTGTTGATCTCGCTGAGGAAGGTGTAGAGCGAGGTGGATTTGCCGGAACCGGTGGGACCGGTGATGAGCACCACGCCGTTGGGCAGTTTCAACAGGTTGTCAATGACCTTCCGGACTTCGGGCATGAAGCCCAGCTTGTCGAGATTGAATTTCTGCTGGTTGAGCAGACGCAGGGAGATGCTTTCCCCGAGGACGGTGGGCACGGTGGCCACACGGACATCGATCTGATTGCCGTCCAGCTCCAGTCCGATACGGCCGTCCTGGGGCAGGCGGCGCTCGGCGATGTCGAGACGCGACATGATTTTCAGACGGGCGATCACCATGCTCTGAAGAGCCTTGATGTTCTCCGGCACCGGCACATCCACCAGCAGACCGTCGATGCGGTAACGGATGCGCAGGCTGTTCTCCATCGGCTCCACGTGGATATCCGTGCCCCGCTGCTGGAGGGCCTGCCGGATAATGGCGTTCACAAACTTGACCACGCTGGCCTCCTCGTCGTCCTCATCGAGAACGTTGGTCTCCTCATTGAGGTCCATGGCCCCGGTGTCATTGGGATCGCGGGCCCGCAGGATGGCGTCAAAAGTATCCGCGCCAACCCCGTAGAGCTTCTGGATGCCGTGGAGAATCCGGGTGCGGCTGGCCATGTGCCACTGGATCTGCCAAGGGATCGCCTGACTGACCGCTTGGCGGCCGTGAAAATTGAACGGATCGTAGGTGCAGAGCGCCAGCACCTGCGGCCCCTCCCCTCCCGCGGCTTCCATGGAGGCATGGGCCTCCGGGGTCAGATCCCCGTTCTCATCCACCTGCTGGAGGGCGGGATTTCCAAACCACAGCGGCAGCAGCCGGTGGCGCAGGGCGATCTGGGAGGAGCAGACCTCCTTCAGGCGGCGGGAATTGCGCGGTTTCAGTTCCGCCTCCCATGGCAGGTGCAGGCTCTGGCTCAGGGCTCCCAGAAAATCCTCCTCCACTGCCAGCCGGGCATCCAGCAAGTCCTCAATGACCTCCCGCTGGCCGCGGTTGGCCTCGCTGATGATTTTGGCCACCGCCTCCATATCCTCAGCGCCCCCGGCTTCGGCGGCGCGGATCAGCATATCGTTCATGCGTTGGGCGGGAGTGGACATAGGCGGCGGATGGGAAAGGGGAGGAGGGACGGAAACAAAGAAGAAAGACTGTGGACATGGACCGCCGTCTGTCTGGATTGTTCAATCCGCACCTGCGGAGGGCGGGCCCAAGCCAAAAACAGCAGGGCAGGGTCTGCTTACAGCTGTGTTTTGAAAGTCCAAGTGCCGTGATGAAGCGCCACGCCGGTTTGGTTTTGGGCATTCGGAAGCTCGGCCATGCCTGCAAAGCGGCTTCAGTTCCCGAAAAGATTCCCTAGTCCGCCTTGGTCGGCGCGGCGCCCCCCTCCGGTCAACCGGTCCGCCAGACGGGCAAAGGGCAGACTCTGCAGCCATACCGTGCCGTGGCCCCGCAGCGTCGCGAGAAACAGGCCCTCGCCGCCGAAAACCATGCTCTTCAGATTGCCGGCGCGCTGAATGTCATACTGAATGCCCTGCGTGAATGCCACCAGACAGCCGGTGTCCACCCGCAGCATCTCGCCTTTCAACTCCTTTTTGACGATGGTTCCCCCTGCATGGATGAACGCTTTTCCGTCGCCATTGAGCCGCTGAAGGATAAAGCCCTCACCACCAAAAAAGCCCACGCCGAGCTTCTGGGCAAAGGCAATGCCCACTTTGGTGCCGAAGGCCGCACACAGAAAGGCGTCCTTCTGGCAGAAAAGCTCTCCGTTGAATTTCGAAAGCTCCACCGGAATGATTTTGCCGGGGTAGGGACCGGCGAAAGCCACCGTCTGCCTGCCGGTGCCCTGGCGGTTGGTGAAGTGGGTCATGAACAGACTCTCCCCGGTCAGCATCCTTTTGCCGACACTCATCAGACGGTCCATGAAGCCGGCCTTGGGGTTTGATCCGTCGCCCATCTTGGTTTCAAACTCAATGCCCTGTTCCATGTAGTTCATGGAGCCGGCCTCGGCGACAACGGTTTCCCCTGGATCCAGTTCGATCTCCACGATCTGCATGTCGTCGCCCAAGATTTTGTAATCGATCTCATGGGAGCGCACTCCGGTGGATGGAGGGGAGGCAGCCTGGGCACTGCCGCCCAGCGGAGGCGGCCCTCCCGACGGCATGGGAGGCGGTCCCTGCCGGACCAGGCCTGGACGCACCTGCCGCAGCGGCTTCCATTCAGGCATTCCCTCCTCCCAGACCAAGGAATCCGGGGTGAGGGATCCCAGACTGAGCATGGATTCCAGCACATCCTCGGAGGCAGGCAGCGGCTGGCGGTTGGGACCGGCGTAGTAAAGTTGGGCCATGGGAGTGGGTTGGGTTCAGATGAGCCTCCACCGGTAACATGCGCCCTCCGGGCCGCCCATAGGAAAAATGGAGGGGATTTGTAGCCGCAGGAGTTATGATTGATGGAATCCAGTCCCCGGTTAAGATGGGAATTTCCCATGAATGTGGTCACCATCAGTGAGGCCAAAGCCCACCTTTCCAAGCTCATCCAGCGCGCCTTGGATGGTGGGGAGATCATCATCGCCAAACATGGCCAGCCCTTGGTGCGGCTGCAGGCTGTGCCTGAAAATCCGCCCATCCGGACTTTTGGAGACCTGAAGCACCTGGGCTTGGCGATGGGGGACTCCTTTAACGATGAGTTGGAGGATTTTGCCGATTACGCTCCGCCTTTGGAGCCGGCCTGAATTTCTGCTCTGAATGATGAAGCCAAGCTGATTCCTCATATCTGTTTTCAGTTTTTTGAGTTCCGTCAGAGGCCGCCTGGGTTCATTGGGACGCAAATCAGGGGTAAGACGCGGCATGGGGGCTGCGTAGCTCTGGGGATAGTGAAATGAGAGTCCCTCCTTTGAAATACTGGATTACAGCCGCAGCAATCGTGACCGCGGCAGAGGCGGCGCGTGCGCAGGTCCTGGCCGCAGTTCCGGTCATCGCGGAGTCCCCGGCTTCCGCTCCCGCTCCGCACCCAGCCCCCGTGGCTCCGGAAACCTCCCTGCGCTTCACCCAGGAGGTCCTGCCGCTGATGCAGAAGTACTGCTGGGACTGCCACGGGGACGGGGCGGACAAAGGGGAGGTGAATTTTGACAAATACACCAGTCCTGAACGGGTATTGGCCGACCGGAAGATCTGGGCGGGGGTGGCCTTTCACGTCAGCCAGTGGACCATGCCGCCGGCGAAGCGCTCCGATCAGCCGACGCCGCAGGAGCGGGATTTTCTGACCAAATACATCGATCAGCTGCTGAATCCCGTCGATCCCACCCGCCCCGATCCGGGCCGGGTGACCATTCGCAGGCTGAACCGCGTGGAGTACAACAACACGGTGCGGGATCTTCTGAATGTGGATCTGCGCCCTGCGGATGATTTTCCCGAGGACGACACCGGCTATGGCTTTGACAATATCGGCGATGTGCTGTCACTGCCGCCGATCCTCATGGAGCGGTACCTGACCGCCGCCGACCGGGTGCTGCAGGCGGTGCTGCCCCCGGGCCCGCCCCCTTCCGAAACCTTCACCGTGGACGACGACGGGCTGACCGGACAGGGATTCCCCGATAAGGAGCGGGGCCGGCTGATGGCGTTCAACGGCACCTGCGGCAGTGAGTTTGACGCTCCGGTGGCCGGGGAATATCTGCTGCGCACCAAAGTCTGGGCGGATCAGGCCGGCGCCGAGCCGGCCAAGTTGTCGCTGATCGGCGGCGGCACCGGGGAGCCGATGGATGTCACCACCACGGATTTCAAACAGCCGCAGACGGTGGAGGCGCGGGTGAGGTTTGAAAAAGGGCCGCAGAAAATCGGCGTGAGCTTTCTCAACGATTACTTCGACGAAGCCCATGCCGGTGCGGATAACAAGGACCGGAACCTCTATGTCCTCTCCCTGGAGGTTCAGGGGCCGGTGAAAGCCGATCCTGTGCCCCTGCCGCCCGGCGGGGAGCAACTGATGAAACCCGCCGCCGGACTGGGGGAGACGGAGGATGCCGCCCGCGCGGTGCTTACGGATTTCGCCACCCGCTGCTTCCGCCGCCCGGTGCGGCCGGCGGAGATGGACCGGCTGATCCGGATTTACCACGCCGCCGGCGGACCCGAGGGACCGCATCGGAATGCGCTGCGGCTGGCGATGAAGGCGGTGATGGTGTCGCCGTATTTTATCTACCGGATTGAAAATCAGCGGGATCCTGACAATCCGGCGGCGGTGGTGGATCTTGACGATCATGCCCTGGCCTCCCGGCTTTCCTACTGGCTGTGGAGCAGCACCCCGGACCGGGAACTGCTGGATCTGGCGGCGCGGAGCGAACTGCGTCCGAACCTGACCGCCCAGGCGCGCCGGATGCTGAAGGATCCCAAAAGCCGTGCTCTGCCGGTCAATTTCGGCGGGCAGTGGCTGGAGCTCAGGACTCTGAATGCTGTGGCCCCGGACAAGGAGCGCTTCCCCGGTTTCAGCCCGGAGCTGCGGGCCGACATGCGGCGGGAGACCGAGGAGCTTTTCAACTCCATCATGCGGGAGAACCGCAGCGTGCTGGAATTCCTCTCCGCCGGCTACACTTTTCTCAATCAGCGGCTGGCCGCCTTTTACGGGATTGGCGGCGTCACCGGGGAGGAGTTCCGCCGGGTGGATCTGCCGCCGGAATCCCGGCGGCGCGGGGTCCTCACCCATGCCAGCGTGCTCACCATCACCAGCGATCCCACCCGCACCTCCCCTGTGAAGCGCGGCAAGTGGGTGCTGGAGAACATGCTCGGCATCATCCCGCCCCCGCCGCCGCCCAATGTCCCGGCGCTCGACGGAGACGCCCATGCCGAGTTGACCGGCAGCGTGCGGCAGCGTCTGGAGATGCACCGCAGCAAACCGGGTTGCGCCTCCTGCCATGCGCTGATGGACCCCATCGGCTTCGGACTGGAGAACTTCAACGCCATCGGCCAGTGGCGGGAAAAGGACGGGAATTTCCCCGTGGATGCCTCCGGAACGCTGACCACTGGCCAGAAATTCACCAACGCCGGGGAGTTGGCGCAGATTCTTCTGACGGACCGCCGGGACACCTTTCTTCACGCTCTTGTGGGAAAAATGCTGACCTATGCCCTGGGACGGGGAACAGAGCCCACCGACCGTCTGGCGGTGGACGCTGTGATCCAGCGGATGGCCCAGGATAACAACAGTTTTGAAAGCCTGGTCCTGGGCATCTGCGAAAGCGTGCCCTTTCAGAAAAGGCGGGGTGATGCCTTCCTGAAAAACCATGCGGCGGACACTGCCGCTCCCCGGTGATTCATGGTGCACAGCGGTGAAAGGCGGCAGCGGCCGGACCCCGGGACCGGCGGCGGAAAAAGCCGGATTTTTCCCGGCCATGCGGGGTTTTCTTTTTACGTGTATCCGCTTATGGTAACGCTCCCCGAACCGCATGAAACTTTCCGTTCCCGCTCTCCTTCTGCTCCTTTGTCCGCTGGCGCCGCCGGTGCGGGCGGCGTTTCTGATCTTCCCGGACAATGCCACGCCCACGGTGGCCAGTGACAATTTCAAGCAGGGCATGGACGCCTACAAACGCGGGGACTACGCCCGTGCCGTGAAGTTTTTCGCCGCGGAGGCCGAGCGCGGAAACAAGGACGCGCAGTTCGCCCTCGGCCGGATTTATCAGGATGGCTCGGGCGTGGTGCAGTCCCTGCCGCAGGCGGAGACCTTCTACCGCCGGGCCGCCGCCCAGGGGCATGCGGACGCCCAAGGGAATCTGGCGGCGATCCTGCTGTCCACCAGCCGGGATCAGGAGGGGCTGAGCTGGCTGAAAAAGGGAGCGGAGAACGGCTGCCTCCGGGCCATGGTCACCATGGCCAATTTTCTCGTCACCGGCACTGGAGTGCCGAAGGATACCGCCGCCGCCATAGCCCTGCTGGACAAAGCCGCCGAGGCGGGGGATGGGGAGGCCTACGAAGCCCTGAGCCTGCTGTATGAGACCGGCACCGGAGTGCCGAAGGATCCGGCCAAAGCCTTGGAATTGCTGAATGAGTCCTCCAAGCGGAACTCGGTGAAGGCCATGCTGAAGCTGGCGGTCCGCTATCTGAACGGCACCGGCACTCCCAAGGATCCCGCCAAGGCCAAGGCTCTGCTGGAGCGGGCGTCCGATCTGGGCACCACGGAGGCGCAGCTGGCCTTGGGCAATCTGTACTCCTCGAAGGATTTTCCAGAGAAAAACGCGGTCAAGGCCATGGAATGGTATCAGAAGGCCTCCGAGGCCGGCGATGCTTTGGCCACCTTCAAGATGGGCGTGCTCTACTCCGAGGGAGCCGAGGGTCTGCCCAAGGATGATGTCAAGGCCATGGCCTGCTTCGAACGGGCCGCCAACGGCGGTCAGACCGCCGCCATGTTCAACATGGGCACTTACTATGAGAAGGGCCGGGGAGTCGCCGCCAATCCCGAGGCGGCGGTGAAGTGGCAGCTCAAGTCCGCCATTGGCGGATTCGGGGTCGCCCAGCGCGAGATGGGCCTGCGCTACCGCGAGGGGCGCGGCGTCAACAAGGATTCCGTGGCTGCCCTGTCCTGGCTGGGACGGGCCGCCGTCTCCGGGGACGCCGCTGCCGCCGTCACGCTGGCGGATATGCTGATCACCGGTGAGGGCGGGCTGCCGCCGGATGTGAAAAACGCCCTCGCCATTCTTACGCGGGCCTCGGAGCTGGATATCGCTCCCGCCCAGGTTCGACTGGGGGAGGTGCTGGCCTCCGGTATCTCCGGACGCCCGGAACTGGTCCGCGCCTACGCCATCGCCTTGGCGGTGGACAGCAAATACGAACCGGGAACCCGACTGCGCGCCGAGCTGGAGAAGAAGATGACCCCGGAGCAGATCAACGAGGCGAAAAAGGAGTTTGAGCGCCTGAAAAGCAAGTCCGCGGCGGAAGCCACGGCGGCCACCCAACCTGCTGCAGCGTCTGTGGGGCAGTAGGAAATGCCATCAGACACAGGGTGCGGGCTTTCCTGCCCGACGAGCTGAGGCTTTGGTGCCTGTGCCGACGGCTTATGCGGGCAACCGGGGCTGGCGCTGAAGAAGCCACACAAGTTCCGCAACGGTCCGAACCGGCCCGCACACAAGGTTCTGATCGTCGACTTCAAGGCTCCGATGCGCAACTTCCGCAATATCCGCGGCAAGATCATCCAAGTCCTCATTCACGATGCCATAGTCTTTATTAAGGCTGTCGGATGGGCGGATGGGAAGGTCCGCCCGGCCAATCTGCTCCTGAGTCATCTCATAGGCAGCCCGAACCACGACAGGGTCAAACTCCGGTCCCCGGAAGTGCCGGGCAAACTGGCAGATTGACTCACCGGAGCGTTCCCGGGTCATACGGTCAAACTTTCGAGTTTGAACAGCGCCTCCGATGTAAAGCAACAGCCCAAATGCGGTCGCTACCGTGGCAGCCGGCACCAAGTCTGATGGGTGGGAAACAAACCAGCACACAGCCCCGGAAATCAGAGGCGCCAAAACCAGCCAGCCGATCAGCGGTATCAGCTGATTCTCCTCCAAAAGGGATCTGCGGTGCCGCAGGATGTATTTGGAGGATTGCCGCATGACGGGGGGGAAAAGACTGGATGTTATCTCAAATTCCCAGCCGTTCCAGCACGGCGCGCAGTTCCTCCTGTTTGGCCTGGGCCATGGGGACCATGGGCAGGCGGAGGTCGCCGCCGATCAGGCCCTTCAGAGCCATGGCGGCTTTGATGGGCACCGGGTTGCTGTCCAGCTTCAGGAAGGCGCTGAGCAGCGGATAGAGCTGCCGGTGCTGCCGGCGCGCGGAGGGAAGGTCGTCCGCCAAAGCGGCATTGACCAGATCGCTCATGGCGCGGGGAATGAGATTGGAGGCCACGCTGATCACCCCGGTGGCGCCGACGGAGATGAAGGGCAGGGTCATGGAGTCATCGCCGCTCAACACCGTGAAACCGTCCGGCAGGGCCGCCACCAGCTGGTTCACGCGCTCCACGCTGCCGCTGGCCTCCTTGATGGAGACCACATTGGGACAGGCCTCCGCCAGGCGCACGGCGGTTTCGACCGGGATTTCGATCCCGCAGCGGCCGGGCACGCTGTAGAGAATGATTTGGCACTTCGTGCTGTCGGCGACGGCTTTGAAATGCTGGAACAGGCCTTCGGGGGAGGGCTTGTTGTAGTAGGGGGCCACTTGAAGCACCGCCTCACAGCCGGCGGCTTCGGCGCTGGCGGTGAGCTCGATGGCCTCGTCGGTGCTGTTGGCGCCCGTGCCGCCGATCACCGGGCCGCGGCCCTTGGCGCACTCCACCGCCAGGCGGATCACGGCCTTGTGCTCCTCATAGGAAAGGGTGGGGGATTCCCCCGTGGTGCCGACGGGGACGATGCCGGTGATGCCGTTCTGAAACTGGGCGTCCACCAGACTGCGGAAAGCGTCCTCATCGATCGAGCCGTTGCGGAAAGGGGTGACGAGGGCTGTGAAAGTGCCGCGGTACATGGAAATGAAATAGGGAAAGGGACTGTATGAAAGTGTCAGGCCGGGGAGGCCGGTGGAGGCGCGCCGTGTGAATTCAGAGAACGGTGCTGCCCTTGAAAACCATGTCCGCCGGACCGGTCAGGGTCACTTCGCGGAACGTGTCGCCGTCGCGGGTGAAACCCACCTGAAGGGTGTCGCCGCCCTTCACCTTCACGGAGACAGGCGAGGGATCACCGGTCAGGAGGTGATGGATAATGGCGCTGGCCACCATGCCGGTGCCGCAGGCCAGGGTTTCGTCCTCGACCCCGCGCTCGTAGGTGCGGATGGAAATGGCCGACGGGCCTTCAGCTTTGGAGAAATTCGCATTCGTGCCCTTGGGGGCGAATGCGGTGTGGTGGCGCAGGGCTGCGCCCCACTCCCGCACCGGCACCTCTTTCAGATCCGGCACCATGACCACCGCATGGGGCACGCCGGTGTTCAGGAAATGCACTACTTGCTCCATGCCGGCCACATCGAGGGTCAGACCGCATTTCAGATCCACCGGATCGCTCATTTTCAGCTGCACCTGATCCCCGTCGAAGGCGGCACCGATGACGCCGGCGGGCGTTTCGAAAGTGACCTTCTCCAGCGGCCGACCGCTCAGGAAGCGGGCGAACCGGGCAAAGCACCGGGCACCGTTGCCGCACATTTCAGCCTCGCCGCCGTCGGCGTTGTAATAACGCATCCGGAAGTCCGCGCCCTGCTCCGCGGGCTCCACCGCCAGCAGGCCGTCCGCGCCGACTCCCCGGTGGCGGTCGCACAGCCGGGCGATAGCCGCGCCATCCAGGCGGTGGCGCATGTCCCGGTTGTCAATGACCACAAAGTCATTGCCCGCACCGTTCATTTTCCAGAATTCAATCTCCATGGCTTGTTGTGAGGAAAGGGGGTTAAACGGACTTCACAGCGTCAACAAGCGGTTTCACGAAAGCCGCCAGCTCCTGCTGCGCCGACGGCTTGCCGCCGTGGTTCTGGATCACCTTCACGATGGCGCTGCCCACCACCACGCCGTCGGCGGACTGGGCCACTTCCCGTGCCTGCTCCGGCGTGGAGATGCCGAAGCCCACACACACGGGGGCTGCGGTGCCGCTGGCCTTGATCGCGGTCACTTGGCTGCCGATATTCGTCGCCAGGGTGGTCTGCGCCCCGGTGACGCCCTCGCGGGAGATGTAATAAATAAAACCCTGTGCGGCCGCCGCCAGCTTGTGGATGCGCTCCGCCGGAGTGGTGGGCGCGATCAGGCAGATGCGCTGCAGACTGCCGCCCCCCAGCAGCTCCTTATTCAGGAGAGCCTCGTCCGGTGGCAGATCCAGCAGCAGCACGCCGTCGGCCCCCGCGGCGGAGGCGTCGGCGTGAAACTTCTCAAAGCCATAGGCGTAAACGGGATTCAGATACGTGAACAGAACCAGCGGCACGTCCGATTTTTCCCGGATGCTGCGGATCAGCCGCATCACGCCGGCCATGGTCGCCCCGGCCTCCAGCGCCCGCTGGGACGCCATCTGATTCACAATGCCGTCCGCCAGCGGGTCGGAGAAGGGCACCCCCAGCTCGATCACGTCCGCGCCGCAGTCCGCCAGTGTCAGCACATTCGCCAGCGTCTCCTCCATGGATGGATCCCCGGCGGCGATGTAGGCTACAAAAGCCTTGCGGCCGGACTGGCGCAGGGCGGCAAAAGTTTGGTCGATTCGGGATGGCATGGTGGAGTCGGCGCGGATGAAGGGCCGGAGACATACCCCGTCCCCGCCGCAGGGCAAGCGCCCACCGGGGCGCGGTCTGAAAAGCGGGGCCGGAGTGAAGGCTGCGGGCCTGGGGGAAAAGGATATGGATTCCCGTGGCCGTCAGCCTTCGGGCAGATCAAGTAAAGTTCGTAAGGAGTGGAGGGATACGGGCTGTCTGTCCTGATCCCCGCAGGGCCGGCGCGACGATGAGGCCGGCCGGCCCTGACGGGGTGATGATCCATGAACAGACAACCGGCAACGGGTTGCAGTCGCGGCGCGGGACCGGCCTGCAAAAGGCCGGACGCGGGTCACAGCTTTCTGATGGAGTCGTCGAGGGCGGCGATGAGCTCACCGATGGTCTCGGCGGTTTCGTCGCCCATGTTGGAGAGGCGGAAAGTGGTGCCCTTGATCTTGCCGTAACCGCCGTCGATGGCCATGGCGTGGTCCTTTTTCATAATGGAGACCAGTTTGGCGGTGTCGATCCCAAGGTTGTTTTTCACACAGGTGAGGGATTTGGAGCGGTAGCCCTCCGGGGCCAGGAATTCAAAACCCTGACGGCGCACCCAGCCGTGGACGAGGTCGTTGAGCGCCGCGTGGCGGGCGTAGCGGGGCTCCAGCCCTTCCGCCAGGATATCCTCCAGCTTGCTTTCGAGGGCGTAAATCAGCGGGATGACCGGAGTGCTGGGAGTCATGAGATTGTCCGCGTTTTTGCGGAACTCCACAAAGTCGAAATAGTAACCGCGGTCCTTCACCGTAGCCGCCTTCGCCAAGGCCGCGTCGCTGATGGCGAAGAGCGCCATGCCGGGCGGCAGGGCCAGGGCCTTCTGCGTGCCCAGCAGCATCACATCCACGCCCAGTTCATCGAATGGGGTGGGCACGGCGCTGAAGCTGCTGACGGTGTCCACAATCAGGCTGACACCGGGGTGTTTTTTGACCACGGCGGCGATCTCCTTCAAAGGATTGAGCACACCGGTGGAGGTTTCATTGTGCACGAGAGTGACGGCGTCGAAGCCGCCGGCGGCCAGGCGCTCATCCACCATCTCCGCGGTGATGGGCTGGCCCCATTCGACCTTCAGGGCTTCGGCCTGTTTGCCGCAGGCCAGAGAGACGTCATACCATTTGTCGGAGAACGCGCCGCAGCAGCAGTTGAGCACCTTCTGTGTGACCAGATTGCGGATGGAGCCCTCCATGACGCCCCAGGCCGAGGAGGTGGACAGGAAAACGGGCTGCGAGGTGCTGAACACCTGTTGGAGCATCGGCATGATGCGGCCATAAAGCGCCTGGAAGTCCTTGCTGCGGTGACCCATCATCGGACGCGTGAGGGCCTGGGTGGTTTTGGGGCTGACTTCGACAGGGCCGGGAATGAAGAGCTTCGTGTGTGACATGGAGTGAATGACGGAGGGGAAACCGGGCCGGGCATCGGGGATCAGCGGGAGTCCGGCCAGATTTTATATTGCAGCAGCAGTTTGTTAACGAGGTCGGCGGCGGCGCGACCGCGGGGGCCGGGAGCTTTGGCCAGCTTTTTCATGATCTCAACGGCTTCCTCATACTTTCCGGCATTCTCCAGCAGCCGGCGCGCTTTATACCCGGCGCGGTGGAACCAAACATCCTCCGGAAGCGGGTCGGTCGGCAGCGCGGGGACCGCCGGAGGATCGCTCAGAATATCATAATAAGCCTCCAGCGCTTCGGCGGTGTGTTTCAGCGCCTCCAGGCACACCCCTTTGCGGAAAAGCGTCTGCTGCTTCCAGCCGGCGGGCAGTTTGGAATCGCTGGTCAGCTCGTCGAAGGCGGCCAGTCCGTCGCGGATTTCCACGGGCTGGCGCCCGGGGGCGGTCAGCAGCTCGGCCCGCACACTCAGGGCCTGCCAGCGGGTGGTCTGATCCACCGGCGGCTGGGCGTTGGGAGCCAGAATTTCGTTCACCAGCTGCAGGGCGGCCTCGCCCTTGAGCAGCCGCTGGTTCAGCAGCGCCTCCTGCAGCCGCGCCTGCCATTTCAGCGGCCCGTTGTGCTGGAACACCTGCTCCCACAGGCCGACCGCCTGGTCGAAATTGGCCGGACCGAGGGCGCTGAGGGCGGCCTTGCCCGCCCAGAACACGGCGGCCTCCGCCAAGGGGCTGCGGGGATCGTCCTTCGCCAAGGCCTCGAACTGCTCGCGGGCCGCGCTGTACTGCTGCCGCAGGAAATACATCTCCGCCACCTTCATACGCAGATCCGAACGCCCGGCGGAGAGCGGCCAAGTCTCCAGAAACTTCTCCGCCTGGGCGGCCAGGGCGCCGGGGCCGGATTTGGCCTCAGCCACATAGACCCCCAGCAGGTCCGTGCGCTCCAGCCGCGCGGCATTGGTCCCCGCGGCGGCCCGGGCCTGCGCCAGCCAGCGCTCCGCCTCCGTCAAGGCAGGGGGATCCGCCCGCAGATTCAGCTCCGCCAAGGCCAGGAGGGCATCGAAATGCCGCGCATGATCCGGCAGATTGTCCACAAAGGCCTTCAGCCCGTCCATGGCCTCCTCCCGGCCTTTGGAGGCCAGGTAGAGGGCGCGCTCCAGATGGAACTCCGCCCCCGCCATGCGGAATTCCGCCAAGGGGGAAGTGTCGAGAATGGCCAGCTCCTGCGCGGGCTCGCCGCCTCCGGATTGAAGTTCGGCGACCGCGGCATTGTAGGCCGCGGCGGCGCGCAGCGCGGGATCCGGGGATTGGCGGGTGGTTTCCCGGAAATTCTGGCTGGCGCGGCGGTAGTTGCCGGCATCGTACTCCGCTTGACCGGCCACCCATCCGGCCCAAGTCAGGAGAGCCGGCCCCGGAGAAAGTGCGCGCAGCCTTTTCAACACGGACACCGCCTCCTGCCGCCGCTGCCGGGTGGCGTAAAACTGGGCTTGGCGCAGCAGGGCCTCGGCCAGCAGCGGGCTGTCCGGCAGATCCTTCGGAATGGCGGCCCAGGCACTTTCCGCCTCCTTGGTCTCGCGCGCGGCTTCGGCGCTGTTTTCCGGCAATTCACCGGCTGCTTCATGCGCCGCCGCCAAGGCGAAGCGGGCGCGGGCCTTCATCTGCGGATCGGGGGAGGCGGACAGGGTGCCCAAAAAGGCTTGGATTTCTTTGGCCGGCGGATTGTTCATCGACTCCAGCTCCCGAAAGGCCGGAGCCAGCACCTCCGGCACCGGGGCCGGGGAAAGGGACAGCAGCTGCCGCAGGGCGGGCAGTGCCTCCAGTGACCGTCCCGCTGCCCGCAGCGCCTGCACCCGGCCCAGCATGGCCGCCTGCCGCAGCCGGGCCGGCATTTTGCCGGCTCCCTCGGTGATCAGGGCAAACAGAGACTCGGCTCCGGCGGCATCACCCTGGGCCAAGGCGGTGCGTCCGCGCAGATAACGCAGTTGGGCTTCCCAGTTTGCCGGCGTGTCGATGGTGGTTTGACCTGCCAGCACTTCCGCTGCCTCCGCCGCCCTGCCGATGGAAAGCAGCAATTCCACCGACCAGATCCGGGCCCGGATGGCCTGGTCCCCGCCGGATGGCGTGATCAGGGGTGCCAGCAGCCGCAGGGCGCGGGGCATATCTCCCAAGGCCGCCTGCATGCCGGCCTGGCAGAAAACCGTCTCCACCGAATACCGGAACTCCGGCATCCGGGCCAGGGCTTCAAAATCCTGCTCCGCCGCCCGCCATTCCCTCAGCTGTCCCAAGGCTTGGGCGTGCCAGAAAAGCGCCTCCGGCAGCAGCTTCAGCTCCGGGGATTCCGTTAGGGTCCGGGCCTCCGCCGGCTGCCCAGCCCTCACCAAGGCCTCGGCCAGCAGCAGCTGGGCGTTGGTCCTCGGCTGATCCTTCAGGGCCGGATTGGCCAGCAGACGGTTCAGCTTCACCACCGCCACCTCCGGCAGACGGTCGCGCAGGGCGCTGGCCGCCAGTTTGTATTCCGGGAACTTGGACAGACCGTTGTCCGTCGTCTGGGCTCCCGCCCACAGCGGCAGAAAGCCCAGGGTCAAAACGCAGTGGAGCACCTTCATTCCGTGAGACCCCGAAGCTGTCCGCTCCAGGAGGCCAATGCAACCGTCTCCTTCCCCCTGGCCGGCACCGTCACTGTTTTTGATATCCCGGAAGCGGGAACCGCCGCCGCCTGCTCCGCACCGGACTGGAGACACCGCGTGACGGTCCGGCCAAGCCGGGCGGCGGATGGGCCCTAGCTGTCGCGCAGCGCGGAGGCGATGGGCATCCGGGCGGCGCGCAGGGCGGGGAACAGCCCGCCGAAAAGCCCGAGGATGGCCGCCATCGCGATGGCGGCCGCCAGCAGGAGCGGGGTGACGGCGAAGTTGAAGCTGACTTGGCTGAAGGTCTGGAAATTCATGGTGGAGGTCTGGTAGCCGTTGAAGGCCCAGTAGGCGGCCGCGGCTCCCACCACCCCGCCGGCCAGGGACAGGACGATGGATTCCGCCAGCACCGAGACCACCACCGGAGCGGCTGGAAAGCCCAGCGCCCGCAGGGTGGCGATCTCCCGCGTGCGGCTAGCGACGGCGCTGTACATGGTGTTCAATGCCCCGAAAAGCGCCCCCAGCCCCATCATGACCGAGATAAAAACACCGAAGACGGTGATGAACTGGCTGAGCATTTCCGACTGGCTGGAGTAGAAGTCGGGCAACGTCCGGGCAGTGGCCTTGAGTTCCGGATTTTTGCTGATCCCGTTTTTGAAGATCCCGAAGTCCTCCGGAGAGGCCAGCCGCACATACACAGACTGAAAGGTGGGGCCCCGGTTGTAGGCGGGCTGCAGCACAGCGGCGTCGGTCCAGATCTCCGAATCCGAAATACCGCCGCCGGAGGTGAAAACGCCGACCACAGTCCAGACATTCCGTCCGACTTTGATCTCCTGGCCAATGTTCAGTCCTGCAAACTCCCGGCGGGCTCCCGCGCCCACGATGATTTCGTTTTTGCCGGATTCGAAGCGGCGGCCCTCCAGCATCCGGATGTTGCCGCGCACTTCAAAGGCGGTGCCCTCCACCCCCCGCAGAGGCACGTTGGCATCGGTGCCGGTGGTTCTTTTGGGAAGACTGATAATGACGAACAACTCCGCCGAGGCCAGCGGACCGGCGGCACCCCGGGCCACCCCGGGCGTGTCCGCGATGAGCCGTGTCTCGTCGCGGCCCAAACCACTGGTCATTTCATTCTCGGCTCCGGCCCTCAGGACAATGGCCACATCCGGAGAGCCCGCCGAGGTCATGGTTTTGCGGAACCCTTCGGCGATGGACAGCACGCCGGTGAGAACCGCCACCACGCCCGCGATGCCCACGGCGGCGGTCAGGGCGGATCCCTTGCGTGCGGGGATGGAGCGCAGATTGAAAAGCGCCACGGTGAAAAGCTGGGAAAGCCAGTTGGAGGCCACTGCGGGAAAATTAAACGTTTAAGGTGTCCGGGACAGGCAGTGGAGCTCACGCGTCGCGCCGCAGCGCCTCCGCGATACGGAGCCTGAAGGCTTGGATGGCCGGTACCGCGCCGGTGACAAGGCCGAGCAGCAGAGCGAAGCCCATGCCCAGATAAATGTCCTGGGGTTTCATGTACCACACCGGCAGGAAATTCGGCACCGGACTGCCGCCCAGACTGAACACCCACGCCATGGCCAGCCCCGTGAGGCCGCCCAGCAGGGCGACGGTGCAGCTTTCCCCGAGCACCAGCATCAGCACCAGCCCGTTGGGGAAGCCAATGGCTTTGAGCACGCCGAGTTCCGCAAACCGCTCGCGCACCGCTTGGCTCATGGTGTTGCCGGAGATGAGCAGAATGGTGAAGAACACCATGGAGAGCACGGCGCGGATAATGGAGGCGATGTCGCCGAACTGCTGGATGAAACCCTGCACCATGGCTCCTTCGGGCTCCGCCTTCACCTCCCAGGGGGAGTTGGCGAATTCGTCATCAATTCTTTTGGAGATGGCGTCCGCCTGCTGGGGATCGTCCACCCTCACGCCGAACCAGCCGACCATGCTTTTGTCCAGGCCGCCGCGCATCTCCTCGAAGTAATCATAGCGGAACAGGAAGCCGGAAAGATCGGTGTTCTTTTTGGCTCCGGTGTAGATACCCACGATATTGAACTCCCAGCTGTTGGCCCCTGCCTCTGTCTGCCAGATCGGGGAGGTGAGCTGGATGTGGTCACCGATCCTCCATTTATACTTGTCCGCCGCGGTTTTTCCCACCACGGCTCCGGTGCGGGTGCTCATCCATGCCTCCATTTGGCTGGCAGGCAGGACGAGTTCGGGGTATATCTTCATGAAAATCTCCGGGTCCACGGGAAAGCTGGGCACCACCACATCCGAAGCGTTGTCCATGGTTTTAGTCATGCCGTTGAACCATGTCTGGTGCGCGACAAGGGACACGCCGTGAATGGTTTTGATGCGGTTGGCATACCCCTGCGGCAGCATCTGGATAAAGGAGACCTTATGCCGCACCACCAAGCGCGCGGCGTCCGTGGCACTGACCCCGCCGGTCAGTGACTCCTTGAGGATGCAGAGAATGCCGAACAGCAGGAAGGCCACGAAAATGGACAGCAGTGTCAGCACGGACCGCAGCTTCTTCCGCTTCATTGAGCTCCAGATGAGGCTGAGGAATTTCATTCCGGACCCGTGGTGGAGAGCTGCCCCTTGTCCAGGTGCACCGTGCGCGAGGCCCGTGCGGAGGCGTGGGGATCGTGGGTGACCATGATGATGGTTTTGCCATTTTCCTGAAGGGACTGCAGCAGGCTCAGAACCTCATCCCCGGACTTGCGGTCCAGATCCCCTGTCGGCTCGTCGCAGAGCAGCAGGGTGGGGTCCGTGACAATGGCCCGCGCGATGCCCACACGCTGCTGCTCACCGCCGGACAGCGTGCGGGGGAAGTGATTCAGCCGGTGGGAAAGGCCCACAGCGTTCAGAGCAATTTCCGCGTGCTCCCGGCGCTCCCTGCGGTTCAGGTGGGTCAGCAGCAGAGGCAGCTCCACATTCTTCTGCGCGGTCAGCACCGGCATGAGATTGTAAAATTGAAACACAAATCCCACATGCCTCGCCCGCCAGGCGGCCAGCTGCCGGTCATCCAGCTCATCCAACCGGTCATTCTCAATGATCACACTGCCGGAGGTGGCGCGGTCCAGCCCTCCGATGAGATTGAGCAGAGTGGATTTTCCCGAGCCGGATGGACCCATCAGGGCGAGAAACTCCCCCCGGGCGACGGTCAGGTCCAGACCGGAGAGAACGTGGATCTCTTCCGATCCCCGGTGGAAGGTCTTGGTGACATGCTCAATCCGGACCAGATCGGATGATTCCGCACTCATGGCTTCTCCTCTTTGACAGTGACACCGTCCACCAGCCCCGCAGGAGGGCTGATGACGATTTTTTCCCCCGCTGACAGTCCGCTGGCGACCGTGGTTTCGCCATTGAGAGTGCCGGACACCGTGACAGGACGGCGTTCCGCTTTTTCCTCCCTGACCACCCAGACTGCCGTGCTCCCGTTGGAATTCATCACTGCAGCCTCCGGCACCACAATCACCGTTTTATCCTTGTTCTCCGGCGCTTTATCGGCGGGCTCATTGCTGAGAAACGCGACCTTCACACCCATCTCCGGGAGGATGCGCGGGTCCAGTTGGTCAAACCCCACCCGCACCTTCACCGTGGCCTTCTGACGGTTGGCCGTGGGAATGATGGCGATTACCTTGCTGGGGATTTTCCAGTCCGGCCAGGCGTCCAGTGTCGCAGTCACAGGCTGGGCGGGCTGCACACGGTTGATGAAGCTTTCATTGACATCGACATCGATTTCCAGCGACATCATGTCCACCATCGTGCAGATACCGGTACGGGTGAAGCCGCCGGCGGACATAGGAGAGATCATCTCCCCCGGCTGTGAGTTCTTGGTGGTCACCATGCCATCAAAGGGGGCCCGGATCAGCATGTCATCCAATTGCTGCTGCCACTGCTCCACCTCGCGCTCCGCCACCTGGACATCGGCGGTCTGGCGGACGATGCGGGCCTTCAAGGCGCGGACCTCCGTCTCAGCCCGGAAAATATCCGACTGGCTCGCGGCATTGCTGGCCGTCAGTCTGGCGAAGCGGTCGCGCTCCTGCTCTGCAAAAGCCAGATTGGGACCGGTCTCCTCCAAAATTTTGCGGGCGGAGTCCAGCTGCGCCTCCGCCAGCCGCATGCCGGCCTTCACATTGGAGTCGTCCAGCCTCGCCAGCACTTGGCCGGCGGTGACCTTCATGCCCTCCTCCACCAGCACCTCCATCACCTTGCCGGTGACTTTTGAGGAGACTGTGGCCTCCCGCCGCGCCGAAACATAGCCCGAGGCATTCAGCAGGGTGCGTGTGGCACTAAGGGAAACCCCGCGCGCCCCGGCTGTGCGCACAGGCACAGCTTTGGTGCGGTTCATCCACCCGTATATCCCGGCCCCCACCGCCGCCAGGATGAGGATGCGGAACCCCCACCTGCCACCGTCCCTCCCTGAGCGCGCTCCTCCTGTCCCTGATGCTGTGCGGTCAATGCGCAGCCCGTCCAAAGCCATTTTTTGGGAACTCATCGCCGCTTAAAGGAGCAACCCGGCCCGGTCTTGCAACCACTTTCCGGACTTATTATGCTCCTGGTTGAACAATATAGAATGATTAAAACTGCCGGCGTGGCGGGCAGCGCGCGCTTGCCATCCGGGAATTGCCACATTCAGCAGAACGGGCTGGCTGCCGGCGGCTTAGTTTTCCTCATCAAAAAATCCCGCGGCGTCTGTGGCCACATTGGTGTCCAGAACCTGCCAGCGCCCGTCGCTAAAGTAGAAATAAAACTTCCAGCGCAGGGGCCGCTTCTCGCCATTCAGCACATAGGTGACTTCCCGCAGCGTGGGACCGGCGGACCGGGCTTTCAGCGGATCCGCGCTGTCGATGCGTCCCGTCAGGTCCAGCACCCGGGTGGTGGAGCCGACCAGCTTCTTCACCATGTCGGGGTTCTCTCCCGGCAGCACCGATCCCTCAAACAGCCGGTTGTAGGCCGTCTCCACCTTGTGGTCCTTCAGAGTGGCGAAGAAGAGGTCAATCCGGGTGCGGATTTCCGGCTCCAGCGATGCCGTCACAGTGCGGGATTTGGCCGGTGCCGGAGATTCGGCGGCGGATTTGCGGCCGGAGGCCGGTTGAGCCGTGGCCAGCCCGGCGGTCAGCAGAAGAGGAATCACACAGCGCATCATAACACCGGCACTGGAATCCCTTCCGGGACCCCGCGCAACGGAAAGCCGGGAGTCTTCCCGCCGCCGTTTTCCTTTCCCATTCCCCAAGCTGGCGGATTGTGGAACGAAGCGGGTCATGCACGGAATCCTGCCCCTTCCGTTGCAACCGCCCGTGGCCCGCGTCTCCTGCACCGCCCCCGCCGTTTGTCCCCCCTGCCATGATCCTTGAAATCCCCGCCCTGACCGGTCGTTTCATCACCCTCACGCCCTTGGAGCCGGATGCCGATTCGGCGGCGCTTTTCCGGATATCCCACGCGCCGGGAGTGGCGGAAGCCCTGTGGCGCTATATGCCCGCAGGACCTTTTCCGGATGCGGCGGCTATGCGGAACTATCTGCATCAATGGCAGAGTCAGGCGGATGTCATGGCCTTCACGGTCAGAGCCTCCATTGGCGGCGAGGGGACGGAAACCGTCCCGGTCGGCAGTATCTCCGTGATGAACTACCGCCGGGAGCACCGCACCGCGGAGCTGGGGTATATCTGGTATGCACCCGCTGTCCGCCGCACCAAAGTGAACACCGAGGCCAACTATCTGCTGCTGCGCCACTGCTTTGAAGTTCTCGGATGCCGGCGCATGGAGTGGAAATGCGATTCGCTCAACCTGCCCAGCCGCGCGGCGGCGCTGCGCCTGGGCTACCGGTTTGAAGGACTGTTCCGCCAACACCTGATCGTGAAGGGGCTGAACCGCGACACCACTTGGTTCTCCATGCTGGACAGCGAGTGGCCGCAGACCGGCCAGGCCATCGCCCAATGGCTCTATCAGGACAACAGCGTGCCCCTCTCCACACTGACGAAATTGGCGGGTTCCTGACAGAGGCGGGGAATTTCCGTAAAATCCCCGTGCCCGCCGGTTGCCGTCCCCTTCGGATGCGGGCTATCAGAGGGGACTTCGACCATGGCGATTGACACCCTTTCCCAACTCCGGGCCGGCCAACTGGCCGGCGCTCTCCGGCTGGACCTCTCCGCGGACCTGACAGATTTTCCCCGGGAAATCTTCGATCTTGCCGATTCCTTGGAGGTTTTAAATCTTTCCAACAACCGCCTGACCTCGCTGCCCGACGATCTGCCACGGCTGAAGAAACTGCGCATCGTCTTCCTTTCGCAGAATGACTTCACCCATGTCCCGCCGGTGCTCGGGGAATGCCTTGGAGTGAGCATGATCGGACTCAAGTCCAACCGTATCACCGAAGTGGACGGGCGGGCCTTTCCCAAAACGCTGCGCTGGCTGATCCTGACAGACAATCAGGTTTCCACGCTGCCGGATGAGCTGGGCGAATGCCCCGCACTCCGAAAACTGATGCTGGCCGGCAACCGCCTGAAATCCCTGCCCGACAGCATGGCGGCCTGCCACAATCTGGAGCTGATACGGCTCGCGGCCAATGAGTTTGAGGGGCTGCCGGAATGGCTGTGGAGACTGCCGCGCCTGGCTTGGCTGGCGCTGGCCGGCAATCCCTGCGCTCCCGGACCTGGTCCGAGTGCCGGTGCTCCCCTTATCACGGAGGTGCCTTGGGAGGAATTGGCCTTGGAGGGGAAGCTGGGTGAGGGTGCGTCCGGGGTCATTCACCGGGCTCAGTGGTCCGGATCCGGTGCCGCTGAGCCGCAGGCAGTGGCCATGAAGATTTTCAAAGGCGCGGTCACCAGCGACGGCCTCCCCTCCAGCGAGATGGCGGCGTGGATGGCGGCGGGGGAGCATCCGAATCTGATCAGCGTCCGGGGCAGGGTTGCCCGCCATCCGGACGGGGTGGACGCCTTGGTGATGCCGCTGGTGCCCTTCGGGTTCCGCAGTCTGGCGGGACCCCCCAGCCTCGAATCCTGCACACGGGATGTCTATCCTGACGGTTTCCGGCCGGAGCTGCCGGCGGTGCTGAAACTGGCCTCCGGGCTTGCCTCCGCCGCCCGGCATTTGCATGGCCGGGGCATTCTGCATGGGGATTTCTACGGCCACAACATCCTGTGGAACGGGGAGGGCGCGGGTGTGCTGGGGGATTTTGGTGCCGCCAGTCTGTATGCTCCTGACAACAGTCCCGCCACCCGTGCGCTGGAGCGTATCGAGGTGCGGGCTTTTGGTTGCCTGCTGGAGGAACTGCTGGCGCATGTCCGCCGCGGAGCAGGGCAGGACCAGACACTGGAAGCCTTGGAGAAGCTGCGGGAGGATTGCCTCTGCCTAGAGCCGGCAGCCCGGCCCTCCTTTGGGGAGATCGAGGCCCGGCTGCGGGAGCTCACTTCTCTTCCATCTGACACGGCCTCCGTCTGAAGCTTGGCGGATCCTCTGCGGGATATGGAACTGACTTGGAACCGATGCCGCGCAACCCGTGAGGGGTGAAGATGAATTTTCAGCGCCGCCGGAATCGGGATTGCCCGGCCTCCGGCGCTGGGACAAAGGTTCACCACCTCCGCTGACAGTGGGAGGCACGCATTCCCCACATGAAAATCGCCATTGGCTCCGATCACGCCGGATTCCGCTATCAGCAGGCCATCATCCGTCATCTGCGGGAGGCGGGACACGAGGTTTTCAGCTTCGGCACCCACTCGGCGGATCCGGTGGACTATCCGAAGTTCATCCGCCCGGTCGCGCTGGCGGTGGCCGCGGGGGAATTTGAGCGCGGCGTTGTGCTGGGTGGCTCCGGCAATGGCGAAGCCATCGCTGCCAACCGGGTGAAAGGCGTGCGCTGCGGCTTGGGCTGGAACGAGGAGTCTGTCCGCCTGACCCGCCGGCACAACGACGCCAACGTGCTGTCCTTGGGGGAGCGCATGATGGACGAGGGGACGGCGCTGCGGCTGGTGGATCTCTTTCTGGCCACTCCTTTCGAGGGCGGACGCCATCTGGCCCGTATTCAGGAACTCGACGAATAATTTTTCCCCACCCCCAGCAGCCACCGCCATGCCCCTGACCCGCATTTTCCTCATCCGCCACGGCGCCACCATCCTGAGCGCGGAGGACCGCTTCGCCGGAGCCACGGATGTGCCGCTTTCCGACGAGGGCCGTCAGCAGGCGGCGAGGCTGGCGGAACGCCTCAGCGCCCTGCCGGTGGCGGCGGTTTACGCCTCGCCTCTCAGCCGCACCATGGAGACCGCCGGCATCATCGCCGCCCCCCATGGCCTGGAGGTGCTGGCGCGGGACGGACTGCGGGAGATTTCCCACGGACGCTGGGAACAGCTGACCCGCCATGAGGTGGAGATGAAGTATCCGGCGGAGGCGGCGGCCTGGGAGGAGGACCCTTTCACCTTTGCGCCCGCCGGTGGCGAAAGCGGTCTGGCGGTGACGGCGCGGGCGCTGCCGGCGCTGCTGGACATTGTCAGGCACCACGAGGGCCAGCCGGTGGTGGTGGTCTCGCACAAGGCCACCATCCGCCTGCTGCTCAGCTCCCTGCTGGGTTTTGATCCCCGCCGCTACCGGGACAATCTGGACCAGGATCCGGCGGCGCTGAATGTGATCGATTTCAAGGACGCCGTGCGCGCCCGGCTGATTCTTTTCAACGACACCTCGCACTATTCCGAATTCGGCGCGGGCACCGGTCTGAAGAAACCGGAGCACCCGGAGCCGCGCCTGTCCAAATGGTGGACGCACTGATGGCGGGAATCCGGTTTGATGAACCGTTGGCCGGCCAGCCCTCCCGCAGGGTATGGTCAGCCCAGCAAAAGGGTATTTTTCCAAACCGCGGAAATGGCGCAGGGTGGTGACGTCAAACCAACACCACTTATGAACCCATCCTCCATCACTGGCATCCACCACGTCACGGCCATCGCCGACGACCCCCAGGGAAACGTCGATTTTTACGCCGGCCTGCTGGGCCTGCGCCTGGTGAAGCGGACGGTGAACTTCGACGACCCCTCGGCCTATCACCTTTACTATGGTGATGCCGCGGGATCGCCGGGCAGCATCGTCACTTTCTTCTACTGGCCGGGCCACGCCGTCCGTGGGCGCATCGGTGCCGGCCAGACCACGGCGCTGGTGTTTTCCGCTCCTGTGGATTCGCTGGACTTCTGGAGGGACCGTCTGGAGCGCAATGCGGTGAGCGTGAGCCGGGTCAGCCGCTTTGGAGAGGAGGTGCTTTCCTTCAGTGATCCCGACGGCATCCCGGTGGAGATCACCGCCGTGGCGGAGGACCGCCGGCAGGGATGGACAGGCGCGGGAATTTCCGCTGCCCATGCCCTGCGCGGCCTGCACACCGCGGAGCTGACCGTGCGGTATGCCGAACTGACGGAATTCCTGCTCACCGGGGTGATGGAATTCCGCCTGGTGCGCCGTGATGGCGCCCGCGCCCGCTTTGAGGCCGGTCCCGGCGGCTCCGGACGTTATGCCGATGTCATCGCCGGCCCTGACGCCCCTGTGGGCACCGGCGGATCCGGCACCATCCACCACATTGCATGGAGCGTGCCCGGCGATGCCGACCAGCTGGCGAAGCAGCAGGAGCTGAAATCCGCCGCCTATCAGGTGTCGCCGGTGATGGATCGTGATTATTTCCACTCCATCTACTACCGGGAGCGCAACGGCATCCTCTTTGAGATCGCCACGGAAACCCCCGGCTTCGCCGTGGACGAGCCCGCCGCGGAACTGGGCGCCGCCCTCAAGCTCCCCGTCATGCACGAGCCCGCCCGCCGCCGGATTGAAGCCATTCTGCCTCCGCTGGCCCCCGCGCGCACCTATGCGTGAGGGGGGCCTGCCGAATCTCAAATCCTGGATTTCAGATCTCAAAACTCAAATTTCCGATCCCAACCTGCCTTACCGTTATGAACCTCATCCACAGCGCCTCGGACACTTTGCGTTCCGGCTCCCCTCCCTCGTCGGCGCGCGGGGCCGTGATCCTGCTGCACGGACGGGGAGCCTCCGCCCGGGACATCGCGGGGCTGGCGGACTGGCTGCCGTCGGGCGGCATTGCCTTCGCCGCTCCGGATGCCCGGCAGGGCACTTGGTATCCCCATCGGTTTTTTGTGCCGCTGGAGGACAATGAGCCCTCGCTCTCCAGTGCCTTGGAGGTGGTCGGGCAGGTGGCGGACGGTCTTCATGCCGCCGGGCTGCCCTGGGACCGTATTGGCATCGCCGGCTTCTCCCAAGGCGGCTGTCTGGCCTTGGAATACGCGCTGCGGCATCCGCGCCGCTACGGGTTTGTGGCCGGACTCAGCGGTGCGCTGATCGGCCCCATGGACACACCCCGCCCGCCGGCGGACCTGCAGGGCACTCCAGTGCTGGTGGCCTGCGCGGAGCACGATCCCCACATCCCGCTGCCGTTTGTGAGGCACAGCATCCAAGTGCTGGAAAAATCCGGCACGGATCTGCAAACCTGCCTGTTTCCCGGTGGGGACCACACGGTTTTCCAAGAGGAAATCGACTGGCTCAGAGCCCGGCTTTCGCGTTGGGTGGCGCCATCATGACCCATCAGGCCTCTGACTCCCATGCTGCCCTGCTGACTGAAACCGGTGACTACCTGCACCGGCAGATCCCGCTGTCCCGCGCCATGGGGGTGAGGGTGCAGACCTATGATGGGGAAACCCTTACTCTGACGGCTCCGGCGGAGCTGAACCACAACCATCTGGGCACGGCATTCGGCGGAAGCCTCAGCGCTCTGGCCACCCTGGCGGGTTATGGCCTGCTGTGGCTGGAGCTGGGCAACCGGGACAGCCATATCGTGATCCGGCGCAGCCGTATTCATTACCTGCGCCCCGTGCACGGCGAACTGCGGGCTGTGTGCCTGCGGCCGGCTGCGGAGGTGGTCACGGCCTTCAAAGCGAAGTTCGCCCGCGTCGGCAAAGCGCGGATCACCCTTGGCGTGACGGTGGAGGCGGACGGGGGGAATGGCGTGGAGTTTGAGGGGGAATACGTGGCCCTGCGCTGAGGGCGTCCGTCCGGCAAGGGAGCGGGAAAGGACCCTCCGCCGCTCTGCCTACAGCTGCCCCGCCAGGCTGCGGATAAAGCCGGCCATGATTTCATCCGCGGGGGTGAGCGGCTTAGGATCCTTGAGTTCCCGGCTGCGGGCGAAATCCTTCGCGAAAAGATCCTTGCGCAACCGGTCCACGGTGATGGGATCATCAAAGCCGATGCTGAACTCGTTGTTCACCCGCAGGCTCAGACGGTCGAAGTTGGCGGAGCCCACGCAGGCCCAGCCATCGTAGAGGGCCGCTTTCACATGCGACATGCCAGGCAGCAGAAAGATGCGGATGCCGTGAGCCCGCAGCAGCGGCACCAAGGCCCGGTTGTTGGCGGCCATGATGCCGTTGTCGTTGTCGGCGGGCATGACGATCCGCACATCCACCCCCCGGTGGCGGGCGCGGATCAGCTCCAGGATATAGGCGTGGTCGCTGAGGTAGGCATTCTGCACCCAGACCGCGCGGCGGCTGCGGCGGATAGCCTCCAGCTGGGACCGGGCAATTGAGCTCTGCCGGGCACTGGTGTAGAGCGGCTGCACGTCAATTGCCCCCGGCGGGACCGGAATGGCTTCGGCCTCGGCGGTGATACGGGCCAGCTGCTGCCGCAGGGCGGCAATATCCCCGCCCCAGCCGGCGCGCGCCCAGGAGACAGCGAAGTCCTTTTCAATCCGCCGCGCCAGTGGACCGCGCACCTCCACCATGAGGTCATGCCAGTCATACCGGTATTCGCGGCCGATGTTCATGCCGCCCAGCCACGCCAGTTTGTTGTCAATGATGATGATCTTGGTGTGCGAGGCCGTGAAGCCGGAAACCGAGGTCGTGCGCAGCTGGAGCGGCGAGTCCTGCCTGAGATAACGCTGAATGTCTGAAGGAGGCACAAAATCAGCGGGCATGGGACTGTTGGGCGGGGCGGCGGCGGCGGTCAGGGAGGCGCTTTCATCCAGCATCACCCGCACCCGCACGCCATCCGCGGCGCGGCGGCGCAGCAGATCGGCGATGCCCACCGCGTAGTCATCGGTGTCAAAAATAAACATCTGAAGGTCCACTGCGCGTTTCGCCTCCTGCACCGCCTGCACAAAATCCGGGAAGAACGCATCGCCGCCGATGCGGAACCGCAGCGTGGCTTTGGAGGGCGGGCAGTCCGCAATTCCGGTCAGGGTCCTGCGCCATTCACCGGGATCCATCTCCGGTTCATGGGACAGTGGCGGCACCGGCCCCGCAGGCAAGGACACCAGAAAACGGTGCAGCGCCGCCGAGACCATGCTGGAGGCGCTGACCGCCATGCGGGCGCTGCTGGAGAAGGGATTGCGCAGCGCCGCCAGCACATGGCTGCGCCAGATGAAGGACTTGAGCTGCCGGGCCATGTTCCTCCCGGCTTTGAGATCCCCGATGGGCAAAACCGGAGCCTCGTTGGATGGCACGGACAGAAACACCATGTTCTGTGCGGGGCGGTCCAGAAAAACGAGTTCGGGAAACCGCCCCGTCAGGAAAAGCACCGGTCCGCTGATCCCTCCCGGTATGTCAATGCGGCCGCCCCGGTCCTGAAAAACCTCTGCCCGCAGCTGGGCCTCGGTCAGGCGGCGGGTGATTCTCAGCCCGCGGGGGCGCTGGGTCAGATCGGTGAATTTGGCCTGCCCGCCCCTGCGGTGGGCGATCAGCTCATTTCCTCCACCAAGCAGCAGGGTGCCTTCACGTTCGGAAACCGGGGCCAGCCGCTCCGCCAGGGCCAGACGCAGCGATTGCCAGGCGGTGGAACCAAGCACGGGGACCGACCGTGCTCCTTTGCCCACAGCCCTGTTCAGTTTGGAGGCGTCCGGATAGAATGTCAGAGCGCGGATGGAGCCGGCTCCTGTCTCCGCCAAGGCGAAGGCGTCACGGCCCTTCAGCCGGAAGCGCAGGGCCAGCCGCTGGCCATCGCGGGAAAGCCGGGCGGTGACCGCCTTGGATTTGGTTTTACGCACCTCCGTGGAGGACACGGACGGGGAGGATGCGGTGCGGCATGCCGGCAGCAGGAATGCCGCCGTCAGCAGAACGGTCAGAATGGCGGCAGGACGGAGCAGCGCCGGCTTCAGGATGTTTTTCAGGGAAAGGCCCACTTGGTCAGGTTTTGTTTGGTGGTCAGCAGCGCCAGCGTCACCGCCGTCGCCGCCAGGGTCCAGATGATGATCCACGGATTGCGGAGCAGCTGTTCAGGCTCCAGCCGGGCTCCGGTCTCGCTCATGGCGTGGCGGAAATAGGCAATGATGGCAAGCGCCATGACGGGAAACACGAGCACCAGGTTCCGGAACTCCGCATGTCCGGCGATGGCCAGACCCGTGCAGAAGCAGAACAGATTGGCGTAGGTGATCATGGCCGTGATCAGGCTGTTCTCCGTGTAGGTGCCCAGACTTTTGCGGTAAAGACCACTCTTCTCCTGGCCGCCGATGAAGCGGAACTCCGCATACCGTTTGCCGGTCATCAGCAGCGCCCCGAAGCTCCACCACGCCAGCACCACCATCAGCGGCGGCCATGGCCCCGGCCACGGCACCAGCGCGAACCACCCCAGCCACAGGCGGACGGGGTTATTGAAGGACTCAGCGATCACATCCCACCACGCCCGGTCCTTCATACGCAGCGGCGGGACATTGTACACCAGCCCGCTGGCCAGCAGCATGACCAGTGACAGAGTGTAGCCCGGATTGAAAAACGCCAGCGAAAACCCGAAGCCGGCCACCGCCAGCACTGCCATGAGGACCCACAGCACCGGCACCCGCACCCGCCCGGCGGCCACGCCCCGGTCTTTTTTGGTGGGATGCAGACGGTCAAAGGGAGCGTCCAGGATTTCGTTCAGAATATAGTTGGCGGAGGCAATCAGGCAGGCTGGAACCAAGGAAAGGGCCGCCATGCCCAGTGTGGCATCCCCATGCCAGGCGCCGGGAATCAGCGCCACCGCCACTACGTGACCAAAAAGCATGAAAACATTTTTCAGCCAATGATCGGGACGGGCGGTTTTGAGATACTCCAGCATGGCGGTCGGTCGGGAAGCCGGGCGGAATGGAACAGGAGGCGGACCGGAGGGAAAGGAGAAAAAGAAGGGCGGGCGGAGGTGGAAAGACTGGTGTGGCTGGTTTGGAAACCCGCACGGCATTCTGACTCCGGGAAGGCTGTCTGGCTTCCATCGTAAAATGCGGTGCCCGCTGGCATTCCGATGAAAACCAGCCCCTCACTCAAAGCTCCGGCAGGCTTTTCAGCAGGGTTTCGCGCTGATCCGGGATGCGGCTGATCATGGGCCGCAGAGCCGCGATGGGGGACACGCCGGGCTCACCATGGACTCCTAGGTCGCGGGCCAGCTCACGCTCAAAATGGAGCACCGCCTTGCGCGTGGGATCGTGGGTGGTCAGATAATCCAGCCCCCGGCCCAGAAGATTATGCAGGGATTCCAGCGGCGTGCCCGGTTCCGCGACGGACTCCAGCAGCTTCACGAAATAGGAGGCGCACAGCACCCGCGGCCAAGTGGCCTGCAGTCCGTGCCGGAAGTCCGTCACCGCCACTTCCCGCAGAATGTGCAGGTCCGATCGTTTGGCGGGCACCCACTCCAGTTCGGCGGAGTAAAAAAGGTCCAGCTTCCCGGCAAAGGGGCTGGCGGGCCGCCTTGCGCCCCGCGCCACCGTGCGGATGATGCCGTGCTCGGCGGTGCACCAGTGCACGATAAGGCTGGTCTCCGTGAGCGGAGTTTTGCGGATGAGAATGCCGTGGGCCTTTTCGATGCCGTCACCTTGGCACAAACAGCCGGGATATCCAATGCGGCTGAAACCCGCCGGTTGTTTCAGCCCTTCGGTTTTCCCCGCCGCGCCCGGCGTTTTTGCAGAATGCTGAAAAACTGCCCGGCCTCATCCACCTTCAGAGCCAGCGCCAGCACGAAGTAGGCACTGCCGGCGGCGGCGATGATGAGCCCCAGGGAAACGGCCCGGCGGGGCAGGCCGGAGGTGGCCCATTCCGTCAGTCCCCAGTGCAGGCCGGCCCAGGACACAAACCCCAGGGCCACAGTGCCCGGCAGCAGCTTCAGCAGAGTGAGCAGCAGCCTGCCGGTGTCCAGACCACCGGTGATGCGCCGCATGAAGTAGTAAAGCAGCAGGAAATTCACGGCGGCAATCACGGCGGTGGAAAGCGCCAGAAACTCATGTCCCAGACGGAAATGATACACAAACGTGGAGTTCAGTCCGGCGTTCAGTAGGATGGATCCCAGAGCCACGGCCATGGGCACAAAGCGGTGGCCGATGGCGGTGAAAGCTGGCTGGATGACCTTGATGCAGGCGTAGAAGATCAGCCCCACGGCATACCAGCGCAGGGCCAGGGCCGACTCCGCTGTGTCGTAGGCGGTGAACATGCCATGTTCATAAAGCACGGAAATGATGGGTTGAGCCAGCACGAACAAACCCACCGCCGACGGCAATGTCAGAAACAGCACCAGACGGTTTCCCGAGCCCAGCACCGTGCGGAACTCGTCCGTCACCCCGTTGGTGGCCGCCCGCGACAGCACCGGCAGCGTGAGGGTGGCCACCGTCACGCCAAACACCCCAAGCGGCAGCTGCATCAGTCGGAAGGCGCAGCTCAGCCAGGAGACCGGACCGTTTTTCACGGCCAGTTCGGTGGCGAACATGGTGTTCATCAGCACGTTCACCTGCACGGCGCTTCCCGCGATCACCGCCGGCCACATCAGCTGCTGGATGCGCTTCACTCCGGGGTCTTTCCAGTCCCGGCTGAAGCGGAAGCGGTAGCCTTCCCGGAAAAGGGCGGGCAGCTGCACACCCAGCTGCGCCAAGCCGCCAAGAAGGGTGCCGATGCTGAAACCGATCATGGCCCGGGGGCCAAGGTGGGGATCCAGCAACCAGGCAAGACCGGCTCCTCCCAGGATGCTCACAATATTGAAGTAGCTGCTCGCCATGGCGGGTGCTCCATAGACTTTCCGGGAATTCAGAATGCCCATCACCAGCGCCGCCAGGGAGACCAGCAGGATAAAGGGGAACATGATGCGCGTGAGCAGGATCGTGAACTCAACCTTCCACGGCTCCCAGCTCCCGGCCATGGCCTGGACAATCCAAGGCGCGCAAAGAATGCCCAGCAGGGTGATTCCGCTCATGACCACGGTCGCCAGGCTGATGGTGCGGTGGGCCAGCTGCCAGGCCGCGCGGTCGCCCTCGGTCTTCATCTTCTGCGAGAAAACCGTGACGAACGCGGTGCTGAGAGCCCCCTCCGCAAAGAGATCACGCAGCAGATTCGGCAGCCGGAACGCCACCAGAAAGCAGTCCCGCAGCGCGCGGTCGAACATGGCCGCAAAGATCTGCTCCCGCACCAGCCCCAGGATGCGGCTGCACATGACCGCCAAGCCCACGATTCCCGTGGTTTTGGCGCTGATGGCCCTTTCTTTGCCCGGATCACCGGGAGTGGCGGGGAGCGGGCCGGTGCCGGGGGGGCGCGGCGGGGAGGCGTCGTGAAGCATAGCGGAAAATCAGAGGGGGGGGAGAGGCGGCGCGGACCGGATGAAGGATGCATCCGCCGGAATGAAAAGCGGAAAGGCGGGTTGCCGAAAGGGGGTTCAGCAATTTTCATACTTTCCTTTTGCCCGGCGGGGGAAATTGCCGCGATAGTGCCCGCCCACCATGCCCCCGGCCTTTTAGCCGGTGGCGGCCCGGTTCTGTCCTTATTCTCCCACTCCGGCTTCCCATGTCCGTCCGCGTCCGCTTCGCTCCGTCCCCCACGGGTTACCTCCATGTCGGCGGTGCCCGCACCGCGCTTTTCAACTGGCTCTTCGCCCGCCGGGAAGGAGGGGTGTTTGTGCTGCGCGTGGAGGACACGGACGCCGCCCGCAACACCGCCGCCGCCCAGGCCGCCATTGTGGACGGTCTGCGCTGGCTGGGTCTGGACTGGGATGAGGGACCGGAAAAGAGCGGGCCCCACGAGCCCTATTACCAAAGCCAGCGCGGCCATATCTACGACGCCTACTTTCAGAAGCTGGTGGATGCCGGTCACACCTATACGGAGGAGAACGGCGCGGTGCGCTTCCGCTCGCCGCGCGAGGTCATCGTGCTGCCTGACAAAATCTGCGGCGATGTGAAAATCGACCGCACCCAGGAGCCGGACATGACCATCCGCCGCCCGGACGGCAGCTATATCTTTCACTTTGTGAACGTGGTGGACGACATCGAGATGAAAATCACGCACGTTATCCGCGGCGAGGACCACATCTTCAACACTGGCAAGCACATCGAGCTGTTCCGCGCTTTCGGGGCCGAGCCGCCGGTGTATGCCCATATTCCATTGATCCTGAACGAGGATGCCTCGAAGATGAGCAAGCGCGACCAGGGGGCTTCCATCCAGTACTACATGGAGAAGGAATTTCTGCCGGCGGCGGTCGCGAACTATCTCTGTCTGCTTGGCTGGTCCCCCAAGGACAACCGGGAGATTCTGGGCATTGACGAGATCATGCCCCTTTTCCTCTGGGAGAACATGAACCACTCGAACGCCAAATTCGATCTGGAGAAATGCCGGTGGTTCAATGCCCAGTATCTGGCAAAACTGGATGCGCCGTCCTTTGACCATCTGGTGATCGCCTGGCTGCTGAAGCAAACCCCGTCGCTGCCTGGCACCGACGATCCCCGCTTGGTGTCCGCCCTGCCGCTGATCCAGCCGAAGATCAAAGGCATCCCCGAGGTGGCGGAGCACCTGATCATGCTTTTCGACGGCGGAGCGCCCGTGGCTGAGGATGCAAGGACCAAGCTCGCCGGCCAGCCGGACATCGCCAAGCGGCTCGAAACCCTGAAGACTCATCTCGAGGCGGTGCCTACCCCCGACTGGAAAGCCGATGCCATTCAGGAGGCGGTGGCCGCCGCCGCCAAAGAGCTGGCCGTCAAACCGGGGGCGCTCATGTTTCCCCTACGTGTGCTGGCCACCGGGCAGGCCCACGGCGTTGATCTGCTGCCGGCGCTGGAGTGGCTTGGCAAAGCGGAAACCCTGCAGCGGGCCGCCGCGAGAATCCCCCAGTGCCTGCCGGCTTCGGCCTCATAGCTGGTTCCGCGGTCGGTTTCCAGCACTCCGGCAAAGCAGACGCTGAGCATTTCCACCGCCTCCTGATGCCGGTGCCGCCAGCGGATTCGGAACACCGCCGGCTGGAGTGTGAAAAATTCCATCAGCAAGGCTGCGGCCCCCGCCGATGCGCGAGCCGGTGTCGTCGGTGTTGACCACGGGGAGGTTCGCACCGCCTCGCGCAGCTCCCCGTACGCCGCGCAGAGCGCGGCGGCCTGGGTCAGGACGCTCTGACTCAAAGTGATGCCGGTGGCGGACTGGATCACCCGCCGGGACTTTGCACAGCGACAGTCCAAAATGATAATGGGGACACTGCGCAGCCTTCGGGCGCGCAAAGCCCGAGGGCGTGCCAGCCTCCTGAATGCGGAGCAAAAGCAGGCGGTGCGGCGGGCCATCGTGGGCAGGGATTTGACTTCGGCCTGTGGACAAGGGGAGTAATGCGGGCTTTGATTCCGGAGCGTCGGGGCATTGCCTGCAGTGTGGAGGCGGTGAGCGAGCTTTTGCGGGAATTGAAACTCACTCTGCAGCGCCCGCGGACCCGCGCGTGGCAGCCAAGACCCGAAAGCCGTGGAATATTGGAGAAAACACCGTTTCCCGGCACTCAAACGGAAGGCCCAGGCGGCGGGCGCGGAGCTGCTTTTCCTTGATGGGACGGGCTTTCGCGCCGATGCCCAAATGGGCCGCACATGGGGCGCAAAGGGAAAAACCCCTGTTATCCAGCGTGATGGACGGTGCCCGTCGGTCAATGTCATCGGCATGGTGAACGCACTGGGAGCCTTTTACTGGCAGGTCTTCCAAGGCTCCTTTCACGCGGGACGTTTTGTGGAGTTTCTGCACGCGTTCATGAACGGACGCAAAAAGCCTGTGATCATTGTGCTGGACCGCCATCCGGTGCACACCGCCGCCGCCGTGCTGCGGGAGGCGGCCGGCAGCGGGGGACGGCTGCGTTTTGAATGCCTGCCCACCTATGCGCCGGAACTCAATCCAAGGAGCAGACCTGATGCCCGGCTAAAAGAACCGGCACCTGCCGCGTCCCGCTGTGAAAAGAGGAAGCCTGCCGGAACGCGCTGCGCGCGATCTGGCCGCCATGAAGGGCCGACCGCGCCTTATCCACAGCTTTTTTGAGCAGCCGGAGACGGTTTATACTACAATGCCGCATGAATTCATGTGTCGCTCAATTCGATACCAGATTAGTTCCCGCTTTGTTAAATTATAAAATTATTTTGTTGATAATCAACGAGTTACGCGAATTTACAAGCGCTGTTCATGAAAGTCGAAATTTCTTGATGTTGAATGAGTTGTGGCTTCGATGTAAAAAAGTAGATTAGTAAATTATTTCAGTGTTGAAAAAATCACAAACTTTGACTGGAAGGGACAATTTTTCTTGATCTTAATAATTGCACTGCCATGTTGACTGAAAATAACCCCTTCCATGTTGGGTGTGCTGGACGGAAATGTAATGTAGCCTCATGGGGGAAAGTAAATAAACGCTGGCATCAACAATCAAAAAAATGTTCCGCATTTCATTTCGGTTTTCTTCAGTTCGTCCGGGAGCCGGTTCCAAGTCCGGTTGGAAGACTGCCTTGATTTCACTCATTTTTTTGGCTCTGTTTGTTGGAGCAATCAAAGCGGCGGAGGTAATTCCACTAAGCATGGACGAGACTGTGCGTCAGGCTGACTCCATTCTTGTTGGAGAGGCTACAGCAAAACAGCCGCGCTGGGGGGATGCAACACGGCGCTGGATAGTTACAGATTACACATTTTCCGTAAAGGAAGTGCTCTTTAAAGGTCAAACCGGGGAAGCGTTTGATAAACCGGTGACTCTTACCTACTGGGGCGGCACTCTGGATGGAGAGACACACGCCATCAGTGACATGCGCATGCCTGTAATAGGGGAACCGGTGGTGATAATGCTCCGCAATGGCTGGCGTGAAGCCGGCTTTACGCCGGTGGTTGGATTTAACCAAGGCTTTTTCAAAATATCATCCGATAAACCGGGCGGACCGGTCGTGGTTCGAAGTGATACTGGACAGGCTTTGAAGATGACTGCGGACGGACAGGTTGTGAAATCAGGAGACCGAGCAAAAGGCAGTGCCACCGCTCCCCAGGTCAACCTCGACGGGTTTAAACAATGGCTGCACGCCAATCTTTCAGCCATCAAGGCCAAGCCTTCCGAGATACATCTTTCCACCGGTGCTGCGGATCCGCGAATTTTGAAACCATTTTCCAAAACACCGGCCGGACCGGCAGCTGCGCCGCCAAGCGGTGCTGCGGGAGCGGCCCCCGCTGCGCCGGCGGCGGCTGGAGTGGGTACACAGAATCAACCCGGTTCGCCTTTTTCAGGCATTCCGCCGGTGGCGGGTCCCGGCAAAACGCAGGAGCGGCCTCAGAGGTTCTCCTCCTCTCATCAGGCGCATCTTCCCATCGTGGTTAATAATTTTCCTGACAGTTTTGCCCCTTGGTCGCCTGAGGATGAGTATCAAATGTCAAAGTGGAATTACTACGGATCAAATGTTTTCCAAGTCTACACCACTCCCACCGGCACCTATGGCTGGGGGAACGGTGTTTTCGATCTGGCGGGATGGCCGAGTTCGGCAGACCTTCAGAGTGTTTACGGTTCTCCATGGGGGGACACCACGCTGGGTGTGTGTTTTTTGCGCTATGACGGCAATGGATGGATCATTGAGGCCGATATTGCGATGAACCCGGCCTACAGTTGGACGCTGGATGATGAGTGGGTTTATGAGGGAGGCCCCGCTAAATCCTTTCATCGCACCATGACTCATGAACTGGGGCACATGCACGGGCTTGATCACCAGTTTGATTTTCTCTCGGTGATGGACTATCCTCCGGCCGAATTCAGAGCGTATGGCATTCCTTTTGCGGATGATGCCCAGGGAATCAGATGGGAGTACCCTGGAAACGCTGTCAGTCTTACGGACTTGGGGATTTATCTTTTTTATTCCAACGGATCACAGAGCTGGACAGACGCGACCATCCCTTCAAGCGTGGTTGCCGGGGGGGTGTTGACGGTTAACAATTATCATTTGGAAAACGTGGGCACGGCCACGGTGTCATCGCCTGCCGTGGAGTGGTATCTTTCACCCGTAAGAGACTTCACAACGGGCTATCACTACTTGGGCACCAGCACTTACCCTTCTCTTGCGTCCTTTAGTTATTTCACTCCCGGCACGGTGCAAAGAACATTCACTGTTCCTGCGGGGGTCCCGCCGGGGAATTATTACTTGGCGGCGTTCATACGGAATGACGGCGGGGCAGGACAGTCTGCTTTCCCATTCAGTAATAATTACGCTTTCAGTCGTTTGCCGGTCACGGTCACGGCCGCTCCGCCCGCCAACGACAATTTTGCCAGCCGCATTACCCTTTCCGGCCCCAGCGGCACAACCAGCCGCAGCAGCACAGGCGCCACGAAGGAGCCCGGTGAACCCAACCATTTCAGCGCAGGAGGGGCATCCGTCTGGTGGCAGTGGACTGCGCCCGCAAGCGGCGCAGTGACTTTCGATACTAAGAACAGCAGTTTCGACACCTTGCTTGCTGTTTACACCGGCAGTGCCGTCAACAGCTTAACTCCGGTCATCAATGACGATGACGGGGGCGGCGGAACGGCCAGTCTCGTGACGTTTGAAGCGGTGGGGGGAACAAGCTATAAAATTGCGGTGGACGGCTACAACGGCGCGTCGGGGTCCATTCAGTTGAACTGGAGCTTGAGCAGTGGCCTCCCGGATATCCGCATCGAGCCGTTAACGCTTTCCTTTGATGCTTCCTCCGGTCCACCGCCACCACTATCCTCTGGTCTGGCCGGGCCCGCCCTTCCGCGTCTTGCAGGCATGAGCGCCAGTCCGCATCCCTTCCGGGAGACTCAGCCGGACGGCACTTCGGTCGAGTTGAGGTTGCGCGGAGGAATTGACTTCCATTGGCTTGAGGATTCTGCAGGATATACTGTGGTGCGGGACGGAGACACTTTTGTTTATGCGGTTCTGGATAATGCGGGACAGCTGGCTCCTACAAAACTGCCTGTTGGAAAAGCAGACCCTGCTCTGGCGGGGATCACTCCGCGGACATTGCCGAACCCGCAGGTTGTGCAACAGATGCAAACAGCCCGGATGCTGAGTGGTCCAGCAGCCGCTCCGCCCACGGCTGTCGCTCCTCTGGGAACAGTTAAAAATGTGGTGATTCTGATGCGTTTCTCCAATCACACGGCGCGTGCGCTTCCCACCTCCGCCAATTTCAATACCATCTTCAATGCTCAGGGGGGAGATCCGGTTTTGGCCCCTACCGGCAGCGTAAAGGATCTTTATGCGGAAAATTCCTATGGAGCCATGGTGCTTAATTCGACCATCTATGGTTGGGTGACGCTGCCCCATACGGAGCAGTATTACGCCAACGGCCAAAGCGGGCTTGCTGTTACCATTCACGAAGCCATTACAGATGCGCTCAACCTTACAGACAGCCTGATCAATTACAGCCAATTTGACACCGACAGCAACGGCTTTGTCGATTCGATTACCTTTGTCCACTCAGGGTATGCTGCTGAATTTGGCGGCACTGACTCATCAGGCGTGAGCTACGAGGACCGCATCTGGTCTCACCGCTGGCAGATTCCTGAATGGACCTCCGCAGAGGGGGTGCGTGTTAGAGATTATCACATTAACCCTGGACTGTGGAGCACCAGCGGCTCGGCACCGGGCAGAATCGGCGTGATCAGCCATGAAACAGGCCACTTCTTTGGCCTGCCGGATTTGTATGACACAAATGACGGCGGCTCCGGCATTGGTTCTTATTGTATGATGGCCAACAGTTGGGGATTTGACGGAACGCAGTTACACCCTCCGCATTTCTCCGCATGGTCTAAAATTTTTCTCGGATGGGCAACGCCGACTCTATTAACAACTGCAGGCAATTACTCATTGCCCAAGGTTGAAACCACCCCCTCCATATTCAAGATCACCCATGGTTATCCAAGTGGGGAATATTTGCTGGTGGAAAACCGTCAGCCATTTGGATTTGAAAGCGCCATGCCCCAAGGGGGGCTGGCTGTCTGGCATATCGACGAAAACAAAGGTGGTAATACAGAGGAGGGGTATCCCGGGCAGGAAGGTTGGCCAGGCAACAACCGGCACTATAAAGTGGCACTTCTCCAAGCTGACGGCTTGTTTGATTTGGAGCGTGGTGTCAACCGCGGTGACGCCGGTGATGTTTTCCATGGAGCCGGTGTATCTGAAATAAATCAGAGCACGCCGACAAACACGGATGCTTATCAAGGTGGAACAGTAGCTAATACAGGAAACCGGATTTTCGCCATTAGCGGCGCGGGTCCCACCATGACGTTCAGCTATGCCAATGACGGCTCGGTGGGGAATGGGTTTGAAGTTTTCAATGAGGGCAGCACCAGCCTGACGGTCAGCGACATCGCCCCGGATGCCAGTGCGCCCTGGATCAGTTGGAGTCCTGCTGCGCCGTTCACTGTGGCTCCGGGACAGAGCAGGTTCGTTGCAGTGACATTGGATGCTGCTCAGGCACCTGTAGGAACCAGCTCCAGAAGGCTGATGGTGACCTCAAACGATCCGGATGAGAGCCCGTATCCAAGCGGCGTGTTCGTTAACGTCACAAAAACTCCCCCCGCGACGACGGTGACGGTGACGGCCACGGACGCGGCGGCCGGGGAGCCGGGAAGCGGCCAGGGGACGGGGACCCTCACCTTCAGCCGGACCGGTTCGACGGCGGCGGCCCTGACCGTGGGCTACACGGCCGGGGGCACGGCGTCCGCGGGGGCGGACTACGCCTCCCTGGGGGCCAGCGTGAGCTTCGCCGCCGGGGCGGCCACGGCGGTGAGGACCGTGAGCGTGCTGGACGACGCGCTGGTGGAAAGCCAGGAGACAGTGACCGTCACCCTGGCGGCGGGGAGCGGCTACACGGTGGGCTCCCCGTCGGCGGCGTCGGTGACCATCGCCGACGACGACACGGCGGGGACCCCCTATATCACGGGCCAGACGCTGGGGACGGCGCGCAACAACCTCACGGGCTTTGTGGGGATGAGGGTGCAGGTGGGGGCGGCCCCGCTGACGGTGGCGGCGCTGGGGCGGATGTTTGTCTCCG
>JAQGPJ010000071.1 GCA_028293125.1 Verrucomicrobiales bacterium
GTTGACATACAGACCCACAACATCACGCACTTTCTCCACAAAGAATGGATCGGTGGAAAGCTTGAACGTGTCCTGAAGGTGGGGTTTGAGGCCGAAGGCTTTCCAGATCCGCAGGATGGCGTTCTGCGTCAGGCCGGAGGCTTTGGCCATGGAGCGGGTGCTCCAGTGGGTGGCGTTGGCCGGAGTGCTCTCCAGGGTGCGGGTGACCACCTCCTCCACTTTGGTGTCGGTGATTTTGCGTGGCTGGCCGGGCCTTGGCGCATCGGACAGGCCATGCAGGCGCTCCCTGGCAAACCTTGCCCTCCACTTGCCGACGGTTGGCATGGCCACGGAAAGCTTCATCGCCACCTGGGTGTTGGTCAGGCCGCCGGCGCAGTCCAGAATGATGCGGGACCGGAGAGCCATGGCCTGTGAGGTTTTGCGGCGCCGGGCCAGCTCCTCCAGTTTGGTGCGCTCCTCAGGGGTGAGTTCAATAGTGGCGACAGGACGGCCGGAGGACATGCGGTCACCTTAAACTCAATCAAGAGTTTTTCAACGAATTAATCCATCAGGACACTAGGCCGGTCTGCCGGGATGGGCGGTTTCGGCATCTTCGGTCTGGTGCCGCGCCTGCCGCCGCGTGGTGGCGGGGCGGGAAATCAGGGACTGGGACACTTGGGTGGAATTGAGAGCCTCCGCCATCGGAAGCCACCGGCTGAGCCAGTGCGGCGGGCGCCCGGTGCGCCGGTTGCGCGTGTAGTCGCGCCAGAGCGCGGCGGCCACCGGCTCCGGCGCATGGCCAATCTCCGTGGTCAGAAATTCCAGCATCAGCTCCATCAGGCGCAGCAGGGCCAGCCCATCCACCTGACCAGTGCGAGCGTGGAGCCAGTCACAGAGCCGCATCATGCCCTCGAATGGGCTGCCAGGCACCAAACCATCCCCTCCACTCCTCTGCCCGCTGTCCATCCCGTCCATTGAGGAACCACCACCCACCGGGGAGTGCCACACCATCAAAGCGGTTTCAGCGAAATTCCCACTGTTGCCGATCAGATCCCAGTATTTGGCGAACCGCCTCAGCCGCTGCATTTCCGCGAACGGAATCAGCCCGTTTTCCAGAATCTCATAAGGCGGAAAAGCGCTGTAAACCATGCCCCACTGCGCATCGTGCCGCACGATGGGCGTGCCGCGCAGTCGCTTCAGAATGCCGACTTGGATTTCCTGCGGGCGCAGCGCCAGCAGGCGGTCGAATCCCCTGCCGAAGCTGGCCGCATCCTCACCGGGCAGTCCCACAATCAGGTCGGCGTGCAGGTGCACGCCGGTCTCCGCGCGCAGAAAGCGGAAGTTGTCGGCCAGCCGGTCGTGGTTGTTGCGGCGCGAGATGTTTTTCGAAGCCGTCTCATTGAAGGTCTGGATGCCGATTTCAAACTGCATGGCGCCGGGCGGGAAGCGGCGGATGATCTCCCGCAGTCCCTCCGGCAGGCGGTCGGGGATCATCTCAAAATGCAGGAACAGGCCCGGCTCCAGCCGCTCCAGGAAAAACTCCAGCAGCGCCCGGCTGTGCGCCAGATTCAGATTGAAGGTGCGGTCCACGAACTTGAAGTGCCTGACGCCGATGGCCAGCAGGCGCTCCAGTTCCGGCTGCATGCGCTCCAGCGGCACGCTGCGCACAGGAATGGCCAAGGAACTGAGGCAGAACTCGCAGGTGAAGGGGCAGCCACGCGAGGCCTCCAGATACACCAGCCGCGTCGCCGCGTCCTCCGGGCTGTAAAGATGATAGGGCAGCGCCAGATCCTCCATCTTTGGCAGGGACGCGGCGATCACCTTCTCCGGCGGGAGCCCGCCCGCCAGCAGGGTGCGGCAGACTTCAGGGAACGTCAGGTCGGCCTCGCCGGTGATGACCACATCCGCCAGCTCCACGATGGGCTGGCCCTCCCATTCATAGCTCACCTCCGGCCCGCCCAGCACGATCCGGAGATCCGGGCGCAGGCGCCGCAGATTTGACACCACCTCCGTGGTTTCCCTGACATTCCAGATGTAAACCCCCAGTCCCACGATCACCGGCCGCCGGGACAGGATAGCCTCCACGATGTCGGAGATGCGCTGGTTGATAGTGAACTCCAGCATCGCCGCGCGGCTCTGGAGATCGCCCAGATTGGCCATCAGATACCGCAGGCCGAACGCGGCGTGCTGGTAGCTGGCGTTGAGCGTGGCCAGCACGATTTCGGCTTGGGGCGGCATGGGGGTTTTCAGATGGCTTCAGGCGTGGCGCTTCCTATTCACGCGGATCCGTGGGCCGGCTCATGGGGGCGAAGATCGGGGGCGGCAGCGGGCCCATGCCGGCATCCCCCTCCGCCGCTTGGGCGCGGATGGCGCCGGCGATGGCGTGGGCGAGCTTTTGGCGGTGGCCGCTGTCGGCGATGAGACGGCTCTCACCGGAATTGCTGAGATAGCCGCACTCCACCAGCACGCAGGGGATTTCCGGATTCCGTGTCAGGCGGATGCGGCGGCGCACCAAGCCCCGGTTGCCGCGCTCCGACGGCACCACGGCGGACAGGGATCTCTGAATGCGGCGCGCGAGGCTGTAACTGTCGGTGCGCCAGTAGAAGGTCTCCGTGCCGCGCGAGCCCCCGCCCCCGCTGTTGTAATGCACGCTGACTAGAATGGCGTTTGGCCAGGTGTTGGCCCGGCGCACGCGGTCATCGAGATCCACAAAATAATCCCCGTCCCGCATGAGCACGACCTGAAAACCGCCGCCCAGCTCCCGCCGGAGCCGCATCACGGTGTCCAGCGCGGCATCCTTTTCCTTCTGACGGGTCCAAGGGCTCACCGCCCCGCTGTCCTGTCCACCGTGCCCGGCATCCAGAATCACGGTGCGGAACCCACGCGGCCCGGGCCGGTTGCCGTATTCACTGCGCCCCGGGGATGAGGCGTCTGCTTTAGGACCCGCTCCGCCTCCGCCGCCTGGCGCGGCACAGGAAACCAGCACAGCGGCAAGCGCGCCCACGGAGAATCGGAGAAAGGCAGTCATCATGCGGGCACAGTGGCACGGAAAAGTGAAGGTTTTCAGCGGAAATTTCCTTTGGAATTCCCTCCTCTCCCCAGCCCGCACGATTCAGCGCCAACCTTCCTTTGCATTTCCGCCCCCCCGCTCCACGATCGGACACCATGCGCTGGCCCAACGAACGTGTCCTTGTCATCCCCCGTGCCCTTTTTGATTCCCTGGGAGCCTTTGAAGGTCTGGCCACGGAGGTGGACCGTTATCTGGACACCATTCTGGATCCCACCAACAACTCTTTCCTGGCGCGTGACTTGGCGGAGGACGACCCCTCGTTCAAGCAGATCATCGCCTACGCCATTTTCCACTGCCGGGGGCGGTTCCTGCATTACGTGCGCGGCGGCAAAAGCGGTGAGCAGCGCCTGGCCTCCAAGGGCTCCATCGGCATCGGAGGGCATATCGACGCCCAGGATGCGGGACAGGATTCCCTGGGCCGCACCACCTACGTCAACGGTGTGGACCGGGAGATCAATGAGGAGCTGCTGCTGCACACGCCTTACCGCCAGAAGCTCGTGGCCCTGATCAATGATGACTCCAACGACGTGGGCCGGGTGCATCTCGGCGTGGTGCATCTTTTCGACCTCGATTCCGAGGATGTACAGGCCAACGAGGCCCCCATCACCGCCCTCGAATTTCTGGATTTGGAAACTCTCACCGCCCGCCGGGATCAGCTGGAAACCTGGAGCCAGATCTGCCTGGACCGACTGCCGGAGCTGATTGGCGGATTGGCGGTCTGACAGGCGGTGCAGCGAAGCCAGACCGGGAATCCTTGGGATTGAACCACAAGGTCTGGTCCGGCAATCGTGCCGGCTATTCCTGCTTCAGCCACTGCACAGCATCGGCGATCACAAAGCCGTCGGTGCCGGCATTGGAGATTTCCACCGTGGCGGCCCCTGCGGGAAGCTGGAAAACACCCAACGGGAAAAACAGATCGTCAGCTGATGCGGCTTTCTGCTGATTCACCCGCACTGTCCGGGGGCCTTCAGCGGTGGAAACGGTCACGGGCACATTGGTGGCGCGGTTGGGATGAGCACTGTAGGTAATGCTCACGCGGTACTGGCCGGCGGCGGGGAGGGTGGTTTTGAAAAGCGCGGTCTGAAGTGGTTTGGCACCGGCTTCATGACCGTCGTGGACATATCCCGCTGCGGTAAAGGGTTGGGTGGCGGAGCTGTGGGTGTCGAATCCTGAGCGCACGGCGGCGGTGTCGTCCACCACGATGCCGGGGATCCGGTCAAGCGCGACACCGGCAGTCCTTTTGTCCGCCGGCGGGATGAAGTCGAGCACTTGGCCGTCCGCCAGCAGCCGGGCTTTCAGTTTGGCGGGATCCACTTTCTGCACCGTGGTGCGGTCGTCGATGGCCAAGGCGGCGGCGGTGGCGGCGCTCTGGCCCAGCACCATGAACACCGGCTCCATGCGGATGCTGCCGAAGGCGATATGGGAGGCGCTGAGGGTCAGCGGGGCCAGCAGGTTGGTGCATTCCGATTCCTTGGGCCGGATGCTGCGGTAGCTGATGGGATAGGGTTTGCTGGGCACCTGGATGTCGCCCTCGTTGCGCACTTTGCCCTGCGGGGTCAGGTGCCGGCGGACATTGTGGGAGTCCATGTTGTAAGCCCCCATGCCCACGGAGTCCTCCACCACCTCGCGCCGCAGGCAGTTTTTCTCGGTCATCACATAATCACTCACCATGCGGCGGGCCTCCCGGATATACAGCTGGCGCGGCCAATGGTCATTGTCCGGGAATTCATCCGCCGCCAGACCCAGCTGTTGGAATTCCGCGCGCAAGGGCTCCGACACGCGCGGACTGTTGGCCAGGGTCCACATCAGGCCCTGGGTGTAGCTGCGGTGCTCCTTCACGATGCGCTCCCGCGTGGCATAGTCCCCATCGGGGTAGTGGTGATTCATGCCCAGGTTGTCGGTGCTGAAGGCGAAGTTGTTGTTGGTGTCCGTCTTGCGGTTGGGCATCCAGACAGGATTCCACGGCACGCGCCGGTCACCGGCCTCGAAATTCCGCAGCAGCAGCTCAAAGCGTAGTGGGTCGTAATCCGCGGGCTTCGGCCATGGGAGGCGGTTCTCCGGCACATCCGTGGTGCAGAGCCGGTAATTGTAAGCCTGCACCCGCCGGTCACCGCTCCCGTCCGGTTCCGCCGGATCCAGCTGAATTCCGGGCAGCACTCCGCTTTTGGGATCGCCGGGCACTATCCAAGGATCCACTTCGTGAGTGAACTGATGTTTCACGGCGCGGGCCGTCTGCACGCCGTTGAGGGTTTCGCCGTAAACGTTGTTGGCCTCGCGCCCGATATGATAGGTCACGCCGGCTTTGGCCATCAGGTCGCCCTCGTAACCGGTATCAATAAAAACCCGGCCTTTGAAGACCGCGCCGCTCTCCATCACGATCCCCGTAATGCGCGTGCCCTCCTTCCGGACGCCGTCTTTCAGATTCAGCCGTTCGCTGAAGACGACGGTTATTCCCGCTTCCCGGATCCAGTTGTTGTAAGTCTCCGTGGCCACATGCGGCTCAAACGTCCACTGGGCGTCATCGGCGTCCTGACGCGGTCTGGGTTTCAGCTCGCGGGTCCAAGCGCTGTCGTTCTGATAGTGCTGGCGGATGCGGCGGTAGAACTCCCGGGACAATCCGCCAATCGCCCCCTTGTTGCCGATATCCGTTGCTCCCAGCCCGCCCGTGGTCAGCCCCCCCAGAAACTTCGTGGGCTCGATGAGGATCACGCTTTTCCCCATGCGCCGGGCCTGAATGGCGGCGGTGACCCCACCGGAGGTCCCGCCATAAACGATGATATCCGCCTCCGCCTCCGCGGCCTTGGCGTTCGCAAGCCAGGCCGGGCACTGTAGGAGGATCAGGGCGGAAAGCAGCGTGCGGTTCATAATGTCAGGAGCGGGATGAATTGCGGAAAAGCGAAACTGCCGGAGTATCCAGCACAGCGCTGGAGCATGAGGAAACAGTCCTGACGTTACGCGGCCGGCCGCCGCTCTCTTCGTCCGTTTTCCCGGAAGGTTCCAAGGCGCTGCCCATGAGCGGGCCGCAGCCTTGAAACAGGGCATCAGGATGGCTGCACAATCCGCCGGCGGCCTATCCAAACGCCCCCGCACGCCAGCAGGGCCAGGATGCCCGCAGCCTGGGCGGCGATATCGCCATGCCGCGCATAGAAGGTGATCCGTCCATCCCCCGTGCTGAAGTCCGTGGAGAGCACGCCCTCCTGAAAATTGGGAATCCGCTCCACCACTCCAACCGCCGAAACGCTGGCGGTGACGCCGGTGTTGGAGCTGCGGACCAGGGTGCGGTGCAGTTCGGGCGCGCGCCAGCGGGCGTTGACAAAGTGAATGTCCGTCGCCGGGCTTTCCGCGAACCAGTTGTCGTTGGTCACATTGACCAGGACCTGCGGCTGCGGCCGGATGAACTTGCGGGCATGCCTGCCGATGGTGTCCTCAAAGCAGACCAGAGGCACCACATCAAAAGGCTGGCCCTCGGGCTTTAACGGCTCCAAAGAGCGGCCCGGAGTGAAGTCATAGGGAATCAGGCCGCCCAGCATCCACTCCAGCGGAGGAATCTGTTTCCGGAAGGGGATGAATTCCCCAAACGGCACGAGGCAGACCTTGTCGTGCAGTTGATGGTTCCCCACCGTCCGCCGCAGGGCCGCCACGCTGTTGTGGAGTTCGCCCCATTCCTGGGAGTCGGCTCCGGTGACGAGGGTGAAATCACCCTGCTCCAGCTGGGGCGCAAAGGCCCCGCCCGCCACAGCATCGTGGAAAAATCCCGGAATGGCGGACTCCGGCCAGACCACCAGATCCACCCGCGCCTTTCCGCCGGCTCCGACGGTGGAGGCCAGCGCCACGTCAGTCTGATGCGCGAGGTCAAAATAGCGCTGGCTCTGCCTCTCCACATCCGGTGACAATTTCTCCGCCATGGAGACATTCGGCTGGATCAGAAGGGCGTGAAGACGGGTTCCGGATGCGGCGGCCGACTCCATGGCGCGGGCGTCCTGCGCGGTGGCCGTCCATTCCAAGGCTCCTCCTGCGGCCAGCACCAGCCCCAGCGTGGCCAACAGCTTCCGCCGCTGCCGTCCCCGCCGCAGCCGGAGACCGGCGGCAGCCCATAAAGACGGAAGCAGCACCACAGCAGCCAGACCGGTGACTCCGGTATAGGCCGACAAATGCCGCAGGCCGTGCAGCGGAAACAGCGGCACCGCCAGCCCGTTCCACGGGAAGCCGGACAGCGCCACGCTGCGCGCCCATTCCAGTCCGCACCACATCCCGGTCAGGACGGCCGTTTTGCCCAAAGCCGTGAGCCACCGCTCCTCCGGCTTCATCCCCAGCCATGCGGCCACCCCAAGCACCAGAGCGGGATAAAGCGCCAAATAGGCGCACAGCGCCAGCATGCCGGGAAAGGTGACATACTGCACCCACCACAGCGTGGCGGTGAAGAACACCAGACCGGTGATCCAGCCCAGTCCGAAGCCGGTCCAGAAAACGTGCTTAAACCAGCCTCCCAACCTCCGCCATGACTTGGCCAAAAATCCTGTCCGGACTTTGTTGCCAAGGCCCGCGGGCAATGCGGCCCCGTCTTTGCCAACCGGGTTTTCCGGCGGTGCAGGGCTTGAATTTTTCCTCCTCCGGGTGCCCCAAACCGCCAGCAGCAGCGGGACCGGAGCGGCAAAAACCAGCGGCCAGGCGTTCAACGGAGGGAACGCCGCCGCCAGCAGCAGACCGCTCGCCACCGCCGCCGCGCGCGCCTGCCAGGCGGTGAACGCGGAAAAGGGCAGAGCGGGCTCGGAGGGCGGGGCAGTGTGCGGAATCGGAGGCTGGGAAGGAGAATCCATCGATCGAAAAGCGCCGGTCGGCACCGGAGGCGCGCCGGTTATTCCGCCAGACGGGCTGCAACGTCCCGCTGAATCTCCTGCCACAGAACCTGAAGACCTGCGGCAGTGTCCGCTTTGATTTTAGGCAGGTCAGCGGCGTGCAGCCTGCCGCCGGCCTTTGGAGGGTGTTCCCCGAAGAAGTAAACCTTGATCTTCGGCTCCGTGCCCGAGGGACGGATCACAAAGCGGCGGCCATCCTCCAGCGTCAGCAGGAACATGTTCTCCTTGGGCACCATGTCGCCCTCCTCGTCCGTGATCTCCATGCCGCCGAAGTTGAGCGCGGCAGTGACCTTCACCCCGGCGAGCGTCTCCGGCAGATGGACGGCGAAGGAATCCATCAGCTTGCGCATCTTGGCCGCGCCGCTGGCACCCTCAAACACCAGGTTTTCCGAATGCTCGTGGAAGTAGCCGTATTCCAGATACACCTCGTCCAGCAGGGCCGGGACCGTCAGCCCCAAGCTGGCGGCATAGGCGGCCAGCTCCGCGAACATGACCACGGCCCCATTGCCGTCCTTGTCGCGCAGCCAGTCCGCGCCGAGATAGCCGTAACTTTCCTCTCCTCCGAACACGAAGAATTTGCTGTGCTCCAGCCGCACCGCGCGGGACTCCTCATCGCTCAGGCTGCGGTAGCGGGCCTGAATGTCCTCCGGCAGGCCGCGCTCGTATTTGCCGAGCTTGCCGCCGATGTATTTGAAACCTGTCAGGGTGTTCACCACGGAGATGCCGTATTGATGGGCCACGGCATCCTGCAGCCGGGTGGTCACAAAGGTCTTCACCAGGACGGCGTTGCGGCGGTTGGCCTCGTTCAGCCATCCCAGCTCAAACATGGTTTTGGTGCGGTACCAGGCCATGAGGGAACCGATCTGGTTGCCGGTGATGAGCTGCAGCTCACCCTTGGCGTTGCGGACGGCCACGCCCATGCGGTCGCAGTCCGGGTCGGTGGCGATCACGATGTCCGCCTGCTCCCAGTCCGCCAGCTCCATGCCCATTTTCAGGGCGGCGGCGTTCTCCGGATTGGGGGAGGACACGGTGGGAAAGCGGCCATCCGGAATGTCCTGCTCCGGCACGGTGAGGTAGTTGAAGCCCAGGGCCTTCAGCAGGGGCGGCACATGCACCCCGCCAGTGCCGTGGATGGGGGTGTAAACGATCTTCAGCCCGCGCGCCTTCTCCAGCAGGCCGGGGTTCAGCATCACGCCCTTCACCCGCTCGAAGTAGGCCTCGTCCAGATCCTTCCCGATGATGGTGACCTTGCCCTGCTCACCCTCCGGCACCGGCTCGAAGCTGTCGCTCTGCACGGCGTTGACCTCATTCAGAATGCCGGTGGCCACCGGGTCGATGATGGGATCGCCATCCTTGAAATACACCTTGTAGCCGTTGTCGTGTGGAGGGTTGTGACTGGCGGTGATCATCACGCCGCCGGTGGCGTTCAGTTGGCGCACGGCGAAGGAGAGCTGCGGCGTGGGGCGGAAGCTTTCGAACAGCCAGGCATCCACCCCGCTCTCAGCCGCCACTTTGGCGGAGAATTCCGCGAACTCGCGGGAGAAGAGCCGCGTGTCGTGGCTGAAAACCAGGGAGGGTTTTCCGGACAGGCCGTTTTCCGCGTAGTATTGCAGCACAAAGGCGCACAGGCCGCGGGTGGCGCGGGTGACGTTGTAGAAGTTGAGAGCGTTGGTGCCGGTGCAGGGCTGGTCCGGACGCTCCCCCTCCCTGACGTTGCCGCGCTCGGCGGCGGTGACGATCTTCCCGATGGTGCGCCCGCGCAGGCCGCTGGTGCCGAAGGCCAGTTTTTTGAAAAACCGGTCATTCAGCTCCTCCCACTGTCCGGCGGCCACCAATTCATCCACACTGGCCCGGAAGGCGGGATTCGAGCTGCCCGCCAGCAGTTCCAGAATGTTCGCCCGGCTGCTTTCCAGCAGTTTTCCGGCTGACACAGCTTCAGTGAGGGTCGCGCCCAGCGCATCGGTGTTCGTCATAAAAAGTCGGTGAGGTGGTTTTGGAATCGGGATTGGGATTCGAAGTGGGAAAAGGGAAAACGGCGGCCAGTGTAGAGGCATCCCCGGACGCTTCAACTGCGATGGCCGGGCCGGTTTCCGCTTCCCGCTTAACGTCAGCGGACCGGTGCCGGATACCGCAGGCCGCCGGGCGGCGCATGGGCAGGCCGGCGGTGTGGAAACGCGGAAAAAGGAACGATGGCCACCCATGGTCACCATGGCCTCCTCCGCCGCGGTTCACATGCGCTCCGTGACCCGGATGCCCATGAGGTTCAGCCCGGTGCGGAGCACCCGCGAGGTGGCCTCGCACAGGGCCAGCCGGGTGGCGCGCACCTGGCCTTCGGCGCGCAGCACGGGACAGGCCTCGAAGAAGCTGTGGAACGCCTGGGCCAGAGTGAAGAGATAGCTGGCCAGCAGATTTGGGCGGAAGTCCTCCAGCACCGATGGCACCACCTCCGCGAAGCGGCTGAGGGTCAGGGCCAGCCAGCGTTCGGACTCCTCCGCCAGCTCATAGGGACCGGGGAATTCCGCCGGCCCGTCGAGCTTGCGGAAAATGCCGCGCGTGCGGACGTAGGCGTTCTGAAGGTAGGGCGCGGTGTTGCCGTTGAAGGACAGCATCTTCTCCCACGAGAACTTGTAGTCCGTCAGGCGGTGCTGGCTCAGCTCCATGTATTTCACGGCGCCGATGCCCACGGCGTGGCCGATTTCCGCCTTCTCCTGCTTCGTGAGCTCCGGGTTTTTCTCCTGCACCACCGCCAGGGCGCGCTCCTCGGCCTCGCCCAGCAACTCCTGCAGGCCGACGCTTTCCCCGCTGCGGGTCTTCATCATGCGACCGTCCTCGCCGAGGATGCTGCCGAAGGCGACATGCTCCATGCGGGGATGCATGCCCCAGCGCCGGGTGGCATCGAAAAGCTGGCTGAAATGCAGGGACTGCGGAGCGCCCACCACATACCAGACCTCGTCCGCCTGCCAAACCTTCACCCGGTGCTCGATAGTCGCCAGGTCGGTGGTGGCATAGCCGTAGCCGCCGTCGGTTTTCCTGATGATGAAGGGGGCTTTGTCGCCCAGCTCCGGCTGGCCATCGAAGAAGATGCACAGCGCGCCCTCGCTTTCCCGCGCCAGCCCTTTAGCCTCCAGTTCGGCCACGAGGGAGGGCAGGCGGTCGTTGTAAAAACTCTCGCCGAGGTAGTGGTCAAACTGGATATCCAGCTTTTGATAAATGAGACTGAGCCCGGCCAGGGAGACATCCACGCAGCGTTTCCAGATCGCCATGTTTTCCGGATCGCCGGCTTGGAGCTTCACGAGCTCAGCGCGGCAGGCGTCGCGGATGGGCGTGTCCGTGCGCTCTCCGGCTTTGACAGCCTCCTCCTGCGCCTTGCTTTCGGCGTTCACCGCTTTGTAAACCCGCAGCAGTTCCCGGATGGGATCGGCCAGCAGCGCCTCCTCGTTCAGCCCCTGCTTCCAGCCATGCAGCACCATGCCGAACTGGGTGCCCCAGTCGCCAATGTGGTTGTCCGTGACCACGGTGTGGCCCAGGAACCGGGCGATCCGCGCCAGACAGTCGCCGATGATGGTGCTGCGGATGTGGCCCACGTGCATCTGCTTGGCGACGTTCGGGGCGCTGAAGTCGATCACGATGGTTTTGGGCTCCGCCGCCGGCGGCACGCCCAGCTTTTCATCCGCCAGCATCTCCTCCAGCCGTGTGGCCAGGGCGGCGGGGGTGATGGTGAAATTGATAAAACCGGGTCCGGCGACAGTCGGCTGGGCGGAGATTCCGCTGACGTCCATTTTTTCCGCCAGCTCCGTGGCCAAGGCGCGGGGATTGGTTTTCAGCGCTTTGGCCAGCACCATGGCGGCGTTGGTCTGGTAGTCGCCGAAACGGGTGTCCGCCGCCGGGTCCACCGTCACTTGGAATTGGTCAGGCAAAACATGGCCGGAGGCGGCCAGGGCCTGCGCGGCGCGCTGCTGGAGGAGAACAAGAAAAGTCATGGGAAGGAAACGCATTCTGACAGGCCGGGGCGAATTCTCAAGTGCCGCGGGCTTTCTGAATTCCATTGCCCCTGGCACCGTTTCCGGTTGTCAGGCGCGGGCGCGGGCTCAAAAAGAACAAAACACCGGCGGAACGGCACGAAACGGTTCCGGACCTGGCGGGCAATTCCACCCTTTCCATCCTTACGGGGATTCCACTCTCCTTGCTCATCCCATGCAATGCCGGGTGCCGGCCCCGCGCGGTGCGGCAGCGGCCCGGCTCAGGGTTTGCCCAGATATTTGTTGATTTCGGAGGCGGTGGCCTGGCTGTTTTTGATGCGCTGGAGAATGGTCTGATCCTGGGAGGCGGGGTCGCCGGACTGGGCATTGGCCAGCTTGGGCTTGTCGCGGCCATCGGAGAGTGCTTTCTCCGCCGGGTAATAATCGTTCACCGGGGCGTTTTTGCCCGCTTCATTGAAATCCTTGGTGGCGGCGTTTTTACCCGCATCCCTGAAGGTTTTGGTGCCGGCCTCCTTCGAGCCCTCACGGAAGGCCATATTGCCATCCTTGTTCTCCTGAGTGGCGAAAAGCTGGTCATTCCACTTGTTGGGACTATTTTTCCCTCTGTCCTTCCAATCGCTGGTTTTGTATGACTTTTTGCCGCCGTACTCACGGGTCAGGAAGTCCTTGGTGGCCGTGTATTCCTTTTTGCTCTGTGACTCCAGTTGGCCGCCGAACATTTTTTCGCTCATGGCGTTGAGACCGCCTTTGCCGTCCTTGTTGGAGGCGTTCTGATTGTAGCCGAAAGGATCGGCGCTGTTGAACCGGGCGTCAAAACCTCCCGAGCCTTTGGAGCCGGTTTCCTTGATGTCGAGGCTGGTGACGGTTGGTCCGGCCAGAACGGTGCGCTGGGTTTTGCAGGCGCTGAGGCTGGCGAGAAAGCAGATACCTAGGAAAAGGAGGGGAATCCGGGCAGTCATGAGCGGCGGAATTGACGGAAATGAAAAGAGGGTTTGGGGAGATCAGCGGCGCTGCGTCCACAGGCTCGAAAAGGGAGGGCCAGACGCGGACCGGAAAAACAGTCGCGGCGGCGGAATTCGAATGGGACTCAGATAAACAGGTGCCGGCGTAAAAGAGAAGGAATTTTTTGCCCTTCCATGATCCGACGGCAGGCAGGGTGGAAAAAGGGCTCTGTGGCCGGGCGCAGGATCAGGGCCATGCGCATCGTCTTCGGGGTGACAGATTTTTTCTGTTGGCTGCTCAGCCAGATGTCTCCACCGGGGAAACCGAAGCCGAAGCAGGGGAGGAAAAGGAAGCGATGCGGTCCTTTTCGGCGAGGACGCCCTCCAGATAGCGGCGGTAGTCCGGGTTGCGGGTTTCAGCGATCACTTGCTCAAAACCGCTCCGGGTTATGAGATTCTGATTGAAGGCGATTTCCTCCAGGCAGGCGATCTTCAGATTCTGCTGGTGTTCAATGGTGGCGATATAGTTGCCAGCCTCCAGCAGGCTGGCGGGGGTGCCGGTGTCCAGCCAAGCGATGCCCCGGCCCAGCAGGCGGACCTCCAGCAGTCCGTCTGCAAGATAGGCGTTGTTGAGATCGGTGATCTCCAGCTCATGGCGGGCGGAGGGCTGGAGCTTTTTGGTGCGCTCCACCACCGTGCCGTCATACACGTACAATCCGGGCACGGCGTAATGGCTGCGGGGAACGCGTGGTTTCTCCTCAATGCTCAGCACCCGGTGTTCCGCATCGAACTCGACCACCCCGAAGCGCTCGGGATCGCGCACATGATAGCCGAAAATGCAGGCCCCTTGCTGGAGACCCAGAGCGGAGCGCAGGAAGTCGAGTTTGCCGTAAAACAGGTTGTCCCCCAGAATCAGGGCGGCCCCCGCTCCGGCGAGAAAGCTCTCCGCCAGCAGGAAAGCTTGGGCGATCCCCTCCGGTGCGGCCTGCTCCTGGTATTCCAGCCTAATCCCCAACTGCCGCCCATCCCCGAGGAGATTGCGGAAGGCCGGCAGATCCTTCGGGGTGCTGATGATGAGGATTTCCCGGATCCCCCCGAGCATGAGGGTGGACAGCGGATAATAAATCATCGGCTTGTCGTAAATGGGCAGCAGCTGCTTGCACGCGATGCGTGTGAGGGGATCCAAGCGGGAGCCGGAGCCGCCGGCCAGGATAATGCCTTTTCGGGTCATGGGGGAAAGCTGAGGGGAAACAGTCAACACACGCCGCTGCGAAACAGCGGGCGCGCATGATAACCGTCCGGCCCCGTACCGCAACGGCGGTCCGCCACCGGTTTATAAAACACACGCATTACAAAAGAGGTCTCCATCGGAAGCGTGTCCGCGTCGGCACACCGGTTTGACGGCAGAGGCCCCCGGCCCCATCCTTGCCGGATGAATGGATATTTTGACTGCAATGCCACCACCCCGCTGCACCCGGCGGCGCGCGCCGCATGGCTGGAGGCGTCGGACCGGTTCTGGCACAATCCTTCCAGCCTCTACCATGGGGCCGGAGCGGCCCGGCAGGGGCTGGAGGATGCGCGGGAGCAGGTGGCGGACTGGCTGGGCTGCGGAGCGGAGGACATCGTTTTCCTGTCCGGAGCCACGGAGGCCAACAACGCGGTGATGCGGCATTGCGCCTCTCCGGGCTCGGAATCCGGCATCTTGGCGGCGGTCAGTGGGCTGGAGCATCCCAGCGTAGTGGAGCCGGCGCGGCATGAATTCAGAGACCGTTTAAGGGGAATTCCATGCACGGCCACAGGGGTGGCGGATCTGGCGGCGCTGCCGGAAATGGTGGCCCGCGACCGCCCGGCGCTGGTTTCCCTGATGGCTGCAAACAACGAGACCGGCGTGCTCCAACCATGGGAGGAGGCACTGAGCATTTGCCGGGAGCACGGCACGGCGTTTCACTGCGACGCCGCCCAGTGGATCGGCAAAATGCCCGCCGGGAACTTGGGCCAATGCGACTGGGTGACCGGCAGCGCCCACAAATTCGGCGGCCCGAAAGGCATCGGGTTTCTGAAAGTCCCGCCCGGCGGACGGCCCCTGCGCTGGCTGCGGGGCGGCCCTCAGGAGGAACGCCGCCGCGCGGGGACGGAAAATCTGCCCGCCGTGGCGGCCATGGTGGCCGCTTGGGCAGCACGGGAAAAGGAACTGTCATCCGCCGAAAACCGCGCCGCCGCCCTGGCCGCGAGGCAGGGCTTTGAGCAGCGTCTCCGCACCGTGCTGCCGGAGGCCGGTATCATCGCGGAGCACAGCCCCCGGCTCTGGAACACTGTGCTCATCACCGTGCCGCTGCCGGAGAACGTGAAGTGGCTCGTCCGCTTGAGCGCGATGGGATTCCAAGTCTCCACCGGATCCGCCTGCAGTCAGGGCGGCGGAGCCTCCGAAGTGCTGCGCGCCATGGGCCTGTCCACTGAAAAACTGGGTCAGGTCCTGCGCCTCAGCGGCGGCTGGGAGACGACCTTAGCCGACTGGCTGGCCTTGGCGGATGCCTTCGCCACCGTGGCCGGCACCATTTCCCAGCGCCCGCCGGGGTTGTCCACAGCAGCAGCAGTATTAAGTTAAGGCGTGACTCCGGAATGCCGCCGCCATGCACGGCGGCTGGGAAAATATTAAAGCGGTTGCGGCATTCAGCAACGGACGCCAAAGTTCAGGCGGAACCATGATTTCACACAGGCAACTGATTCCGCAGCGGACCGGAGAGAAAAATATTGAAACACAATAAGCTTTATTATCGGGTTGGCTGACCGGTCAATCCGGGGAGCCCCCGCTGCGTCACTTTGAAAATTAATCTGGCTGAAAAGGTTTTCCTTCGAATCTCCGGGGAATCTGACTGCCCAGTTGGAGGTTCATCAGATTTGAACCGTCCTGACGCTCATATTTGAGCGTTGTCCAGACACATACACGCGGCACGCGGGGCGCATTGCCTTTGGCCGGTGAAAAGTTCCTCGCTTGAAACCATTAATATGTCCCTGTTCCCGAAGACAGCTTCCGCGGCCGAGCTTGAGACGATCCTGGCCGCCATCGTTTCCTGCTCCGACGATGCCATCATCGCAACGAATCTCGATGGCATTGTGCAAAGCTGGAACCCCGCCGCTGAGCGGATTTTCGGATATGCCCCGGAGGAGATCATCGGCAAGCCGCTCACTGTCCTCTTTTCGGAGGACCGCCTTGCCGAGGAGGAGGCGATTCTTGCCAAACTTCAGCGGGGCGAGCGCATCGATCATGTAAACACGGTCCGCCTCCACAGGGATGGCCATCCCGTCGCGGTTTCGGTCACCATCACACCCATTTGGAACGCGGACGGGCACGTGATCGGGGCTTCCAAGGCCTGCCGTGAAATTTCAGCGCAATCAGCGCTGGAGGGGATGTGCAAGGCCATCATTTCCTCTTCGGACGACGCCATCATTTCCAAGAATCTCGACGGCGTCGTTCAGAGCTGGAACCCTTCGGCGACGCGGATATTTGGGTACACCGCCGAGGAAATGATTGGAAAATCAATCACTGTCCTTTTTCCTGAGGACCGGCTGGACGAGGAGACAAGAATTATGGAGCATATCCGCCGTGGCCAGCGCGTGGACCATTTCGAGACGGTCCGCATCCGCAAGGACGGGCGGAAAATCGAGGTTTCAGTCACCTTTTCCCCCGTGACGGACGCCACAGGCAAAGTGGCTGGTGTCTCCAAGGTTGCCCGCGATATCACCGGGATCAAACGCCACCTCCGCGAGCTCGAGGCGCTGCTGGCCAGGGAGACCGCTGCGCGGGCGGAGGCCGAACGCGTCGGCCGCATGAAGGACGATTTTCTCTCCACCCTCTCCCATGAGCTGCGCAGCCCGCTGAGCGCCATTCTCGGCTGGGCCAGCATGCTGAGCAGTTCCGGCGGACATGTTGAGGAGGAGGAGCTGCGGGAAGGGTTGGAGAGCATTGAGCGCAGTGCCCGGTCCCAGGCCCGGCTCATTGATGAACTGCTGGACATATCGCAGATCATCAATGGCAAGCTTTGCCTTGATCTGCAGGAGATCGATCCGGCCCCGGCAATCACCAGCGCCATTGAATCCGTGCGTCCTGCGGCCGATGCGCGGGGAATCCGCATCACTCCGCTCTTGGATCCCAGCTTTTGCAGGGTCAAGGGTGACCTCAAGCGCCTGCAGCAGGTCTTCTGGAACCTGCTTTCCAACGCTGCCAAATTCACGCCGCCCGGCGGACGCATTCAGGTTCTCCTCCAGCGTGTCAATTCGCATGTGGAGATCACGGTGTCCGACAACGGGCAGGGAATTCCCCGCGAGTTTCTCCCCCAACTGTTTCACCGGTTCTCACAGGAGGAAACGGATTCAACCCGCCGTCACGGCGGCTTGGGGCTCGGGCTGGCCATTGTCAAATCCATAGTCGAGCTTCATGGAGGCACGGTCACGGCATCAAGTCCCGGAATCGGCCAAGGGTCCAGTTTCACAGTGGCTCTTCCCCTCGCTGCTGTCCGCAGTCCTTTTCCGGCACCCGCCGTTCATCCACAAGGCTGACCTGCCTGCGGGCGAGCTTTTTGATACACCAAAACTGGAGGGATTCCGCGTGCTGGGCGTCGATGATGAGCCCGATGTCCGCAAAATAATCCAGCGCATCTTTGAACGGTGCCACGTCACTGTCACCACGGCTGGGAGTGCGGCCGAGGCCGTGGAGATCCTCCGGCGGGATCGTCCGCACCTGCTGCTGAGCGATGTGGGAATGCCAGACCGGGACGGCTGCGATCTGCTGAGGGCGGTGCGCACCCTGCCGCCCGGAGAGGGTGGGAATACGCCTGCCGTGGCGGTAACGGCCTTCGCCCGGTCCGAAGACCGCCGCCGCGCCCTCTTGGCAGGCTTCCAGATGCACCTGCCCAAGCCCATCGAGCCTGCCGAACTGATCGCCATCATCACCCAACAATACAGTGCGCACTGCCGTGCCGAGTTCCGAGCCTAATAGAAAAAAGGCGCGGTGGATTTCGGGACCAAGTGGGGTGGTCAAGCATGTTCAGAGGCGGCAGATTCCCATCGACCGTAGGTGCTTCACCTGCAGCGGCATGGTACGATGCATGAGGTGATAAGCATTATTGGCATTGCCCCCTCCGCAAATGATTTTCCAACCGGTGCTGGAGCCGCTTCTGCACCGCCGCCCAGTGGAGCCGGGGCAGCTGTTTCACCTGTTTCCCTTGGCACCAGGCCTGAGCAAATTCTGAGTTTACTGGGCGGTGCAGCGCAGGATGGTGACATGCCAGCGGCCTTGCTCGGGATGGCCGGAGGGGGCTTTGGCGGGTTCGGAGCTCAGAATCTGGAAAGGGCGGGGGGAGAAGGCAGGGCTCGCTTCGTTCACGAAGCGTTCGGGCCGCGGGAGGGTTCCGTCCCCGGCGGCGGCTTTTTCGAGCTGGAGCAGCGTGGGCTGAGTCAGGGTGGCGTTGGTGTGGGCAAGACGAAGCTGGAGCTTTCCTTTTCCGGGCTCGCCTGCCGGGAGGAAGTCAGGAGAGTTGCTGAGAGGGTCGCTTTCGAATCCGGGCTCGCCTGCTGGCAGGAGGGCAAGGGAGTTGTTCAGGGAGTATATTTCGAACTCGGTGGGCAGAAGAAGTCCGGCTGCGGTGCGGAGGCTGCCGAGAGGGATCGGAGTTTCGACCCCGGCCAGGATCTCCGGTCGTGAAGCGGCATCGCCGGCGATCTGGAGGTAGGCAAGACTGTGGGCCGTCCCCTCCTCCGTCAGGCGCTCCAGCAGGGCTTTGGCCTGCACGGGTGAGTCGCGGAGGATTTTGAGTTTGGCCGCATCACCCGGGGTCAGGGAGATAATCTCGCTGGAGAGTTCGGGCTGGGCACCGGCTGCTGATTTGTGCTGGGTGCTGCTGTCACCGCCTGCCCCGACGACTTTCAGAAGGCTGATCTGCATCACGCTTTGCTCCGAATGCTGGTCTTTGAAAAAGGAGGGCAGCGTGACCGCGCCCAGACAGTAGGCGCCTCCCGGGCGCACGTTGAGCACCGCCGAGAGTTTCAGGACCGGGAAGGAAGGGCAATGAACCTGGGCACCGGGGCCTCCATTTTCCGGGGATTCCGGCCAGGAAAATATTTCTGGCGCGGCATACGATTGAAGCCCGATGCGGAGCCGCGTCAGGCCGGAAGCATTGGGTTTGTCCGCAGTAACCTCGAAGGTGCGGCCGAGATTTTTGAATTCAAATGATTTTGGCGTTAGGAAGTCGCTATGTTCCGTGGCGTACATAAATTCTTCAATCGTCTCGAGGCTGGCCGTTGTCGTTGCGGAGGCAAAAGGATCATTTGGCTTCGGTGCAGGGGCCGCCTGGGAGGGTTCCACCCGCAGAATCGAATGGTCGTGGAGCACCGCTTTTTGCGTGGCGCTAGCCTGCAGGAGGCTGTCAAGGAGCGCGTGGTCATCGCCGCTTTGCTGACGGAGGTCCAGCAGATGGCGGCCGTCGGCGGTGGGCAGGCGGAAAGTGATGGCGTGAAGGCGCAGGGCGGTGCCTCTGCCGGATTTGGCGGCGGGTTTGCCCATTTCCGGGGCGGCTTTGGCGAAGGTGAGGCAATATTCGTCGTTTTTCTCCAAAGTCTCACCGGCACGGCGGACCACGGAGATCAGATGGTGCCGGGCATCGGTGCTTTTAAAAAGCGCATGCGTTTTTTCCGTGAGAAATTGCGGGCCGTCCAGGCTGCCGGTGGCGGAAACGGAAACGGAGGGAAGGCTCACGGGCAAGGAGCGGATCCGGTCGCTCCGGATGCTCTCCACGGACAATGAACCGAGCACTCCGGAGGAGGCCGGGTTGCCGGGGTTTCGTGGCAAGAGTTTGAATTCCGCTCCCACGGCAAGACCGCAGTTTCTAAATTCAAAAGACTGCGGGACCATTTCGAGACCGCCGCGCTGAAGGGTGTATTCCGAGGGGTAGGGTGTTTCCTTGACGCTTTCGAGACTTTGGCCTCCGAAAACTTCGGCTCCTGTGCTGGCGGGAATGGTGTAATGCTGGTCGGCGGTGAGTTCGGCGCCGCCGTCGCTGACCATGCCGGCGAGACGGATAAAGAGCGCCTCATCGGAGTCGGGCGCTTCATGGAGCAGGGTGAGTGGAAGAGCGGGTCCGGTGACTTTGAAAACCGTGGTCTGCACTTGGATATTTCCAGGGGGAGCCGTTCTTTCGTTTTCCTGTGCCCTGACAGTCGAAAGGCTGCACCCGGAAAAAAGAGCAATAGCCAGAGCCAGAGCCGGAGCAAAGGACAGGGAGGATTTCATAGCGGTCAGGAGGGATTGAGAGTGACAAAGAGGAGGAGACTGCGGGGCTCGGGAAAGGCGTCGGGGAGGACGGAGGAGGGCAGGTGCTGGATGAAAAGCAGGCGTGGTTCGTTCTCCTGGAGATTCCCGCTGCGGCCGCTGGCGGCAGCCTCGTGAAAGTCCTCCATTTTGATGCTCCGTTCGGGATCGGCTGTGGGTTTTTCCAGTGAGATCGGCCAGGCGTGAGGCTCCGGCGCGGCGTAGTGGTGGCGGATCCTCCAAGTCAGTTCGAGCCCGTCCGCTTCGGATGCGCTGACGGTGCCGCCGATCCAGGTGCCCAATTTTTTGGTCTCCTTGTTCGACTCCATGGCTTTGCCCACATCGTTCTCCTGGTCCCAGAACCAACCATCGGCGTAATCATAGTCGTGGGTCTTTTCGAATTGGACCGCGCGGCCCAGGGAAGCGGAAAGGTCAAAATCCTCCAGCTTTCCGCCGGATTGGGACAGACCGCGCGCTTCCGCCAGCAGGGCGGCGTCATTCGCCGGGCTGGTTTGGTAAGTCAGGAGCCGGACGGCGAGAAATTTGGCGGGAAGGTCCACGATGGTGTAGCGCAGAAGGAGGGTGGGGCCTTGGGCGGCGGGTTTATTTCCGGATGGGGCCGCCGCGCTGGAGGCAGTGGCCAAAGCCGCCGGTCCGCCGCTGAACCAGCCGCTTTTGGCGACCGCCCAGACGCCGCCGGCGAAAATGAGAATCACGGCGGCGGCAGGCAGGGAAAACCGGCGCATCAGGGAGATAAGAGGCTTGGTGGCCGCCAGCGGACCGGCGGCGGTGGCTTGCCGCCATGCGGCTCCAGGCAGCGTGGCGGCGGGACCGACGGGGACGGAGGCGCTGGCGTGCTCGGTAAGAAACTGGGCGAGCAGCGCGGCGGTGAGGAGGATTCCCCGGCGGCGGAAAAGCGTCCGCAGTTTTTCGAGGGCGCGGGTGATGCGTTTGCGGGCGGCCTCCTCGGAATATCCCAGCGCGGCTCCGACGGAGCGGAGATCCTGCCGCTGGTAAAACCGGAGCAGCAGGACCTCCCGGTCGGCTTTGGAAAGCTGGTCCAGGGCGGCGTCCAGGAAAGGGCCGGCCTCCGACCAGGCGGAGTCTGAGCCAGAGGCGTCGGCGGCAGAGGAGGTCATAGGGTTGTCCTGATCAATATCACGGCGGAGTTCAGCGGCGCGGTGCTCGCGGGCGCGGCGGCGGATTTCCGTGCGCACCATCTTGCGGGCGGTGAAACAGGTGTGCCGGTGCAGCCAGCCGGCGGCCACGGTGCCGGGCGGGAGTTGAGGCGCCTTCCGGGCAAAATCCGTCAGGACAATCTGCGAGACATCCTCGGCCAGGGCGGCGTCACCATTGACCAGGCGCCGGGCGGTGGACCAGATCAGGGGGAGATGCCGGCCCGCCAGCAGGCGGAAAGTCTCTCCGGTGGGCGCGGCTTGATAGCGTGTGAACAGCGCGGCATCGCTGTCCGGCGGGAGGAGGAGGGAATCACGGTTCGACATGGGGGATAGCGGCGTTTCCCATTAGAACCCGCCCAAGCCGGGACCGGACAGACTATTTTCGAATCCCTTGGAAGCGTCTCGGAGAGGCCGTTTTTCCGTCTCCCGGTTCCAGCGCGCGCGGCCGCCTGCGGAATTCTGTATCAGCTCTCCCGCCCTGAAGCTGGCCGCCTCCGGGCCTTCACTCATTTTTGCCAGCGCGGCCAGGGCGGCGGCGGGGTTATGATCCCAGAGTTTTAAAAACAGAGTGGCGGCCCAGGGCTCGGGCAAGCCCGCCAGATCCCGCCGCTAGTCCCGATCCTCAGGAAGTTTCTCCTGTGTCAGATAGTGGAAAGTCCCATAAGCGGCCCAGGCGGCGGCGGGATCCTGAGTGGACTGAAGCCCGAGGACCACGGCGATGAGATGCGCCTTCGCGGCGTCATCCTGCGGAAGCGCGGCGGCCCAGTCCAGAGCCCCGGCGAACTCCGCAGGTTTGAGAGCCGAAAGGCGCAGGGAGGCCCGGGCTTTGGCGGGGCGGTCCGCGCCTCATTTCAAATCATGGGCGGCTTCCGTGATCAGCGTGCGCCAGTCCCCCGCCGGACCGGCCAAGGCAAATTCAAGAGGACGGAGCCCGCCCAAGGTTCCGGAAGGAGTGCTGATATTGACGGCACCACTACTAGCAGCGGCGGAGGACGCGGGAGCCGGATTTTCCAAGGCCGCCGCCGCGTATCCCGCCGCAGTTGCGCAGGCTCTGGCCAAGGTCAGGATGGCGGCGCGTCCCGCCAAAGGCAGAGTCAGGAAGACCGGTGCCGGGGCAGGCGGCAGGACATCGGCCGGTGCGGAACCCTGCAGGCTGGAGGAGAGTCCCGCCGCCAAGGCTGCCACGGGCACCATCAGAACTTGGCGACGGAAAATGACGGCCAGTTTCTCCAATGCCCGTGAGGCCCTGCGCTGCACCGCCGCCTCCGTTTCTCTTCTCATCTCCGCTTCTTTGGATTGCCGTGTGGCGAAGTCGCCGCGCTTTAGCCGCACGTTGGCGCTCCGGCGCATAGATTGCGGCATTACGCTGCAATTGATGGTGGTTTTGAGGCAAACCGCATTTGCGGATCGCGCCCACGGGCTACGCCGCCTGAGATTTTCCCCGTAGAACTGCTCTCAAAAAGAGTTGGTTCGATTACTGCAAAGCCATGCAGGTCAGCCTGCGGGATAAAAAGTCCCGGCGGTCAGCAACACCTGAACCCATCCAATAACCCCACAATACCATGAAGCTGCATTCCACGATCGGTTCCCTCTCCCTCGCCCTGATCCTGTCCGCCAGCGCGCAGGTGACGGAGACGAAGACAGAAAAAACGACGACCACCGCCTCCGATGGAACCGTCCAGCAGAGCTCCAAGACCACCACCACCTTCAACCCGGAGGTTCAAACCAAGGTGGTTCAGTATTTTGACACCTATAAAGCCAATCCCAATGGCCTTCCGCCGGAATGGGCGGCCCGGATCAAAATCCAGCAGCTGCCCCCCGCATGGACCACAACCCGGATCGCCCCCGGCACCATCCTGACCGAGGATACCCGCCCTTATCTGGTGGAGGCGCCTCCGGCCCTTGTGAAAATTCTGCCCCCCGCCCAAACCGAGGTCCGCTACTATGTCGCAGGTGGCAATGTGGTGGCCATCGACAAGACCTACAAGGTGGTGGATTCCGTGCGGATTCCCACTGTGAGCCTAGCCCCGGCCCCGACAGTCGTCACGGAGGAAACCGTCACCGAAGAGGTCGTAACGGAAAAGAAATAATCACGGATTGATAGAAACCCCTGGTGCTTCCACGGGTGCGGCAATTTCTTTCGAAAGGGGGACACACATTGACTTGTGTGTCCTCTTTTTTGGATTGGCGGCTGAGGATGCCGTGAGACGCGGTGGGTTGAATTCATGGATGGCACGCGTCAAAAACGGTGGATGAATAAAACCTGAAAGGAAAGCGTCCCAAACAGCCAACCCCCAAAAATCCCATTATGACCTCCCTTCAAATCAATCCGGCCCAGATCACCTCCTTGGAGCGCAATGGCAATACCCTGCATGTGAGGATGAGCGACCGATCCGAAATCATCGTGGAGGGCTGGGAGGAGCCTATGGAAGCGCTCACAACCCAGCTTTCAAGATCCATGGTTGAGATTCTCCAAGGCAACTGCACGGCAAAAATTATGCCATGTTCCGGCATGGCGACAGGGTGAGCCGCAAAGTCTTTTGGCGGGCCAAGTAAAAATTGAGTTGACTCAATTAATGCTGCGGCTCCATTGGCTCCGGCACCAAACAACCTTGCATCATGAGCGATTTAAGCTGGCCGGAACTGTTGATCGGCGCGGGCGTTGTGACCGCCCTGCGTTATCTTCTCTTGGCAGGCGCAGCCTGGGTGCTGGGCTATGTCTGGTTCCGCCGCAAGTGGTTTCACCGCAAGATCATCCAGGCGCTGCCCTCCTCCAAACAGGTGCGGCAGGAAATACTTCATTCGCTGCGGACCCTCCTGATCTTCACCGGGGCGGCCTTGTTGACGATTGCGGCGGCGCGGCGGGGATGGACGCAGCTGTACTGGAACGTGGAGGAGCATTCCTGGGGCTGGTGGTGGGCCAGCATCGGGCTGGCCATCCTGCTGCACGACACTTGGTTTTATTGGACCCACCGGGCGATGCACCATCCGCGCCTGTTCCGGCATTTTCACCGCACGCACCATCTCTCCACCAATCCCACTCCGTGGGCGGCCTTCGCTTTCAGTCCTGGCGAGGCAGTGGTCCAAGCGGCCATCTTCCCCCTCGCGGTCACGCTCATGCCCATGCATCCGATGGCCTTCAGGGTCTTCATGCTGTGGCAGATGGTTTTCAATGTGATTGGACACACCGGATATGAGTATAATCGCAATGGCTTCATGCGCTCGCCGCTTCGCCTCATTCTCAACACGCCGACCAACCACATCATGCACCACGATAAAGTCCGTGGGAACTACGGCCTCTACTTCAATTTCTGGGACCGCATCATGGGCACCAACCATCCTGATTATGAGCGCCGCTTTGAAGAAGTGACCACGCGGGCGCCTGAGCCCTCCGCGGAGGGCCGGCCGCATCCTGTCCGGCAACCTTCGTGAGCATGGCCGCGTCCGGGTGTGGGATAACGCTGCTTTGGTGAAGCAGTGACAAATGCGGTTTATTTCGTTTTCCTTGGGATCCCACAAACCGCTATCCTCTGGCGCCACTGAGGTAAAGTCCGGCATCGGGATCGGCCGGGGAGGAAAAGACCCGCGCGGCGGGACCGTGCTCAACCATGGTGCCCGCGCCGTCGCGCACCCAGAAAACGGCGGCGTGATCGGCGATCCGGCGGGCTTGGGCCAGATTGTGGGTGACGATGACGATAGTCAGCTGGCCGCGCAGGGAATGGATCAGATCCTCGACGACGCCGGAAGCCAAGGGATCGAGGGCGCTGCACGGTTCATCGAAAAGAATGACTGCGGGTTCCAAAGCCAAGGCCCGGGCGATGCAGAGGCGCTGCAGCTGGCCGCCGGAGAGGGCGATGGCGCTTTTATGCAGACGGTCGTGGACTTCATTCCACAGGCCGACCTGCCGGAGCACGGTTTCCATGCGGTCCGGGATATCCTCTTTGCTCCAGCCGTGTTCCCGGAGCGGGATTTCAAAGTTGCGGCGGATGGACTGCGGAAAGGGATTGGGTCGCTGGAAGACAATGCCAACCCGGCCCCGCAGGGTCAGCACATCGGCTTTCGGGTGGGTGACCTCGGTGCCGTCGGCGAGGTGGATGGAGCCGGTGACGCGGCAGCCCGGAACGAGGTCGGTGAGACGGTTGAGGCTGTGCAGAAAACTGCTTTTGCCGCATCCGGACGGGCCGACAAGAGCGGTGATTTCCCCTTCCGGGATATCGATCGTGATATCCCGCAATGCGGTGAAACCACGGTATTGAACTGTCAGGCCCGTCACGCGCAGGCAGGCGGTGGCATCACCGGTCGCCGGGCTGCCGGCCGGGACATCCGCCGGGAAGGGGAGGGAAATGGAGGGGGCGTTCATGAGGTCTGATGGCGTTTCAGCAGCCAACGCTCCGACAGGGTGACCGCAGCGGAGTTGACCACAAGAATAAGGGCCAGAAGCACCAAGGCGCTGGACGAGGCCATGGGGCCGCCATTGGCCACGTTGAGGGCGAGGTCGTAAATGTGCACGGAGAGGGCGCGCCCGGAGTCGGAGAGCGTTTCCGGCCAGCGGGTGGAGTAGCCGCTGGTGAAGATAAGCGCGGCGGTCTCCGAAAGCGCCCGGCCGATGCCGAGGGTGACGCCGATGACAATGCCGGGCAGTGCGGCGGGAAGCAGCACTTTGGCGATAGTGGTGCTGCGGGTCATGCCCAGCCCGGCGGCGGCGGGCCGCAGATCCGCGGGCAGCGCTTCCAAGGCGGACAGGGTGGTGCGCACCAGCATGGGCAGAATCATGCAGGCCAGAGTGAGGCCTCCGGAAAGGATGGAGAAGCCCATCCTCAACGTCTGTCCGAAAAACACCATGCCGAACAACCCGAAGACAATGGAGGGCACGCTGGCGAGCAGATCGACCCCGCCGGTGACGAGGCGCGCGGGAACGCTTCCCCGGCGCGCGTATTCGGCCAGCCAGAGGGCGCAGCCGGTGCCCAGAGGAATGGCCAGTCCCAGGCAGCAGACGAGAATGAGGACCGAGGAAACCAGGACCGGGCCGATGCCCCCGCTCCGTCCGGCATCCGCCACTTCTGCGGTGAGGAATTCCCAGGAAATCCGGGGCATTCCCAGCCGGACAAGATCCCGGATCAGCCAAGCGAAGAGGCCGAAGCTGACCAATGCCGCCATTCCCCCTGCAACGGCGAAGGAGCGGTCCAGCCACCGGAAGGAGGCGCGTCTGGCGGCGGGCTTGGAAACGGAGGGCATGAAGGAGGAAAGTGGTTGGCGCGGCGGACCCGCAGACCGTCATGCGCCGCCGGTGCCGGGGTCGGAGTCGGCACGACGAAAGGAGATCCAGCCAACCAGCAGCGCGGTGCAGAGCACAAGAATGAGGCCGGCACAGAACAGCAGCGCCTTGTGCGAGGCGGTGGCATAACCCATTTCCAAGGCAATGGTCGACGTGATGGGACGCACCGGGTCAAACAGGCTTTTGGGAATTTGGGGAATATTGCCGCAGACCAGAACCACGGCCATGGTTTCACCAATGGCGCGGGCCAGCGCCAGCAGCACCCCGGTGCCAATGCCTCCTTTGGCGGCGGGCAGTACAACACACCATATAGTGCGGGCGCGTCCCATGCCCAATCCTGCGGCCGCTTGGAGCTGCGCCGCCGGTACCGCCTGCAGGGCGGCCTGGCTGGTGAGGGTGATGATCGGCAGGATCATGAACCCCAGCACGATGCTCCCGGCCAGCAGGCTTTGTCCGGGGGTTCCAGGAGCCAGGCGGATAAGCAAGGGCACCACCACCATGAGCCCCCAGAAACCGAAGACCACGGCAGGCACGCCGATCAGCAGCTCCAGCATCCGGCGGTTCCAGCGCTCCAGCACGGGCGGGGCGTAGAAACGGTGGAAAATGGCGCATGCGAGACCCACCGGAAGAGCCAGGGCCACGGCCAGGAAGGTCACGAGGAAGGAGGCGGTGAGCATGGAGACCACGCCGAACCGGGGATCGCGCTGCGAACCGGGCTGCCATTTGGTGTCCGTGAAAAAACCGCCGAGCCGCCCCGCCTGGATGGCGGGCCAGGCATTGGTGAGCAAATAGCCGATGATCAGCAGCACCATGCCTCCGGCAACAAGGGCGAGGAGGCCCATCACCCCTTGTGCGGTCCGGTCAATTGACCGGGACAAAGAAGTGTTTCTGGATGATGTCATTGATGGCGGGGGAGGTCAGGTGGTCAAGAAAGGCTTTCGCGGCGGGCGAGGTCAGGGCGTCCTCGACAATGTTGAGCGGCCGGGTGATGGGGAAGGTGCCGTTGGCCACATTCTCCGTGGTGGCGGCCACCCCTCCGGTGGAGACCAGTTTGATGGGAGTGCCCCCTTTGGCCTCGCTGGCGGCGGTGCCGATGGAGACGTAGCCAATGGTGTTGGGATTGGCCACGACGGAGTTGATCACATGCAGATTCTCCCCGACCACGACGTCGGCTTTGACGTCGGCATTGTCGAGGCCGAGGTAGTGAAGGAAAACTTCCAGCGTGGAGCGGCCCTCCGCTTTGTTGGCGACCACAATGGTGGCGTCCGGCCCGCCGAAATCCTTCCAGTTGGTGGCTTTTTTCGTGTAGATGCTGATCAGCTGCTCCCTGCTCAGTTCGCTGACCGGATTGTCCCTGTGCACCACCACGCAGACCCCGTCCGCGGCGATCCGGTGGGCGGTCAGCTTCGCCGCCTCGTCCGCGGAAAGCGCCCGCGAGGCCATCCCGAGATCCGCAGTGCCGGAAAGGGCATCCGCGATGCCGCGCGAGCTGCCGCCGCTCTGCACTTCGATACGGACACCGGGGTTGGCCGCTTCATAACGCTTCGCCACATCGGAAATAACCGGAGCGATGGTGCTGGATCCGGTCAGCACCACCACCGCGCCCGTTTCTTTTTTCCCACAGGATGCCACCGTGAGCGAAACAAGTGCCGCCAAATTACGGAGAAACTGAAGTTTTGACATGTATGCGCAACAGAGCATAAAATGCCATTTTTTCAGAATTTTTTTGATCCGGGCCTGAAATTCCCTGCCCGGCTGGTCCACAGGTGCGCAGTGACGCCCCACCCGTACTGGACACCGCTGTCATCTGCGCCAATATTCCAACTCCCATGCCAGGCTCGTCCCAAGAGGTGAAACCGATGGATCGGCCCTGTCCGGAATGTGGAACTTCAACCGTAGCTGGCCGCTTTTATGCGGGCGAGTTGGGAACCGTCCCCAAGTGGATGGGGCCAGCCAACCTTTTGGAGCCAGCCAACCTTTATTTTAAATCGGACGAAAAAGGGGCGCTTTCCAAAGTGGAGTTACTGACCAACTGGAGCAAGCCGCATAGGCTGGATATGCCCGGAGTGCGGGTGTGCTCTGATCCGCAGTTTCAAAGCACTGAAAGTGCTGAAGGGGGAAAACACCGTCAACCCTCCGGGACGAACCCGAAAGAATGAAGGGGCTGAGGGAGGAGTGGTGGAAGAAGTACTACTGACCGAATGGTAACCGGAAAAGATGTCCTAACTCCGGCGGCGGCCTCCGCCGTCACGGGGCGGATTGAGGATGGCTTCGCGCACAGCCGGAGGGACATTGGAGGTCTGCAGCCAGTTGCTGGCGGACGCCGGGTCACGGCGGAACCACATCTGGCCGGTGCGCGTCAGCGTCTGGTTGCGGGATTGGGGATCACTGATGGTTTTAGCCCAGATCAAAGCGGATTCGGGATCCTCGCGGGACAGGGTGCGGACGAATCCGCCGACGGCGGAGTCCTTGGCCGGGGAGTTGGGCATATCGGCGAGATACTGGCTGGCGGCCATAGGGTCCTTCTGCGTCCATTCGCGCAGGGCGGAAAAGCTGCCCTCCGACCGGCTGTTGCCTTCTTGGAGCGTGTCCAACCATGCCATGGCGGCCTTTGGGTCACGGCCCGCCCATTGCGCTCCAATCTCCTCCACCACCTGCGTTCCGTAGTCCGTGGAGGCGAATTTGGCGGCCCATGCCGAGGCGGCGGCCGGATCCCGGCGGGCATACGCCTCGGCGATACTCTCAAGGGCCTCTCCTTTGAGGGTGCCCTCCGGCAGCGATTCCCCCCAGGCGGCGGCGGCGACGGGACCGCTTTTGCGCAACTGCTCGGCGGTCACGGTTTCAAGATAGGATTCCGCCTGCTTGTCGCCGGCCTTGGCACGCGCATAGGCGTAGTCGGTCGCCCTGCCGATATCATGGTCGGCGAGACCGGCCACCAGGTTGCCGCGCATCCGCTCCTTGTCCTCGCCATCCTTCTGGGTGTCGAGCCAGGCGACGGCGGCATCCGGATTTTTTCCGGCCCAGCCGGGCAGGATCTCGTTCAGGAAACGGTTTTTGCGCCCACCCTCCAAGGTTTCGGCATGGGCCAGGGCCCCTTTGCCGTCCATGGCTCCCCACGCATAAAGAAAGAGACGCCACTGGTCGCCTCCGGCCTGATTGCCGCGCATGGTCTCCATCAGGGAGGTCACATTCTCCGGGGTCATGGATTCCAGCAATTTGGAGAAAGCCAGATTCCGGGTCAGGGGATTCGGATCGCTGAAGGCGTCCTTGGAGAGTTTTTCAAGCTGCGCCTTTGTCAGAATGGCTTTAAGGGCGGCCTGATTTTCCCCTCCGCCGGCTTTGCCGTCCTTCTGAGCGCCGCCCGGAAGGCCGCGGGGATTCAGAGCATCGGACTGGGCCTGCATCCGGAGCGCGGTGAGGCTGTTGGAGGCGGTGGTGTCCGGCTGCTGGCTCCGTGCCAGATAATAGCCAAAGACAAAGGTTCCGGCCGCGAACAGGGTCCACAGCGCGTGCGTCCGGATCAGTCCTTTTTTGTTCATGGGGGGAGAATCGGTTGAGGGGTTTGAAAACCGGACCGGGCCGCGGCCTAGCTTTTTGCCGGAATCCGGCGTGGTGCCGCCGGGGAAACACCTTGGCAGGCTGGGATTCCGCCGCCGGGAGTGAAGCAGGAATCACGTAATGATACTTTGATTTCGGCTTTGTAAGCGTTACGCGAAGCCGGAAGAGGAGCTTGTCTTGGGAAAAGCGGAGATGGGAACGGTGGGCTCAGCAGCAGGCAAAGCCATGCTCCGTAGAAACAGCCGCCGCTGCTGTGATGGAATAGGATCGCCGGCTTGCCCCCACAGTGAGAGTCGGAGGACGGTCTATTTGGCTGCGGAGTCGCCAGCCCCGTCCGCCGGCGCCGGCTCAAGTTTGGCCATGGCATTGTCCTCAATCTCCAGACGCCGGCGCTTGAATTCCGGGTCGAAAGCGCGGCGTTCCTTCTGGGTCACGTTGCCGTCGTCATTTTTATCGTATTTCAGCACCAGTTCGGTCCGCAGAGTAGTCAGCTGGGCGGCAACCTGTTTCCAAGCCGCTTGGAAGCGCTGCTTCTCCGCATCGTCCAGCTTGCTGTCCCCATTGGTGTCCAGTTTGGCGAAGTGGCGCTTCCGGCATTCACCTTGGAAATAATCCAGCACCCCCTGCCAGTCATCCGTGCTCATTTCCGGAGCTTTGCCACCGCGGTTGAACGCCTGCCGGGCCAGATGCAGCTCCATGCCGCTCAGTTTGCCGTCCTTGTCGGTGTCATACTTCCGCAGGGGCCGTGCCAGAGCCTCGGAGGGCTTGCCGGGCGGTGCGGGGGCGGGAGGGGGAGCAGGATTGGCAGCAGGAGTGGGGGAAGCCGGTGCTGGAGGAGTGGGGGGAATGGGAGCAGTCGCTGCGGGCTGGGAGGCTGGTGCCCCCTCAGCGGCCGGAGCCGGCGGCTCCAGAGCCAGCAGGGGAGCGGTGGCTGCCAGACAGAGAAAAGCAGAAAGTTTCATGACGGGGAAGACGCGGTCCGGCCGGTCAATCTATCCTCCTTTGCCGGCCCTGAACGCGGGCGCTTTCCGGGTGGCACAGGGCTCACTTCCGGGCAGGAGCCGGCGTTTTGGCCTTATTGCGGACGGCCAGCGGGCCGGGCACGCCTGCCGCCTGTCCTGACAGGGAGGAGCGGGAGATAAACCACCAGCTGAGTCCCAGCAGTCCCAGCAGTCCCAGCAGCCAAGCCCGCCAGGCGGGGTCCTCCCGACTGTGGCGCTGGGTCACCGCCGCCGTGGTGACAGAGAGGTCCCGGCTGGTGGACCGGGTGGTGAAATCAGCCTCCCGCACATCTGCGAAGTGGGAGGCGGTGCGGAGCAGCAAACGTCCGCCCTGACGGACCTCCATGATGGCCGGGACGTGTGGAGCCCGCAGCAGCGGTGCCTGGGATGACGGCAGGGAAAGATCGGCGCCGCCCCCCTCCGTGTGAATGACCAAGGCGGGGGAGGTGGCTCCGGAATCGGCGGCGGCCTCCAGCTTCTGACCGCATTCGGAAAGCGTCCACTCCTCGCGCGGCAGCCTGCGCCGCACTTGGTCGAGATACCGGTGGATGGCGATGATGAATCCCGGCAGCCGCCGGGCGTTGCTCTTGCGCAGGTCGAAGTTGAACACCAACTGCTGAGTGTCCTGGTTTTGGCCGGTGCCGCGCAGGAAAAGAAGAGCCCGGTCCCCCTGCCAGATCAGCGGCTCGTCCTCCTGGCGCAGCGGCAGGCGGATGCCGTCCTGGCAGATGAGGCTGTGCCAATTCAGCTCCGTGGTCAGGGGATGCTTCTCCACCAGCAGGGTGCCCGTGAGCACCGGCGAAGAAGGCTTGGGATCCTCTACAAAAATCACAGCCGGCCCCTCCGGCAGAACGGGGGACAGGGGATTGTAGCCGGTCACGGCGACGTCGGCTCCCGCCCCCGTCAATTCCACTCCCGGCAGGCTGCGGAAAATGGGATCGTAAAGCGGCCCGCCTCCTCCGGAGACACCGGCGGCGTCCGCGGCGGGCAGCGAAACCCTGACGGTTTTCGGGCGGGGCTTCAGCACCGGGGCACGGTCATCCAGATCAAACCTGTCCGGTGAAAGCGCGATGGTGAGCGATTCCATGCCGTCGGCGAACGGGGCCTGAATCTGCCGCACCTGTTCCGGCTCCAAGGTGATGGACTCCGGCGCGGAGGCGCGGCCTCCGGACTCGATCGTCCAAGTGCGGGTCTCCAGGGTTTTGGCGTAATTGCGCACCGTGGCCCGCCAGACGGTTTTGCCGCCCGCCTCCTCCACCGTCACGCCGGCGATGCCGACATTGCCAAGGGGCTCGCCGCAGGCGTAAAGCTGGACGCCGGGCGGCAGGTCCGGGGTTTCGCCGTCGGTCACCATCAGCACCAGACCATCGCGGCCCGCCAGATTCCGCGCCAGGCGCAGAGCGGGGGAAAAGTCATGGGTGCCGGCGGCGGGATCCCAGGAGGTCAGCGCGGTGGTGAACTCCGGGCCCGCCGGTCCATGGTAGAGCGGCTCCGCGCCGCGCCGGCTGTCGAGCAGGAAAAGCTCGGTCTGCGCCGTGGCCGAGGCCAGCCGGTGGATATCGCCGGGCAGGGCCTCCAGCACCGCTTTTTTGGCGGCGCGCATGGAGGCGGAGCCATCCAGCACCACGGCGATGCGCTGCACGCTGTTTTTCTCCAGCCAGCGCGGTCCCGCCAGCACCCACGCCAGCACCAGCACCGCCAAGAGCTGCAGCCACAGTGGGATGGAGGCCCGCAGCCGCTCCACGCGCCGGCCGCCCTGGCTTTCCCGCTGCAGCTGCTCCAGCAAAAACAGGGTGCTGACCGGGATGATGCGCGCCCGGCGCTGCAGCAGATGGATGGCCAGAATGGCGGGAATGCCCAGCAGGGCCAGCAGCCCCCAGGGATTGGCGAGGGTCAGGCCCATGGCTCCACCGCCCCCAGCGGGAGCGCCTCCAGTTGCAGGGCCTGGGGAAAAGCGGGCTCCGCGGGAACGCGGGCCAGCACCACGCCGTGCCGGCGGCAGGCGGTTTTCCAAAGTTCAAAATGCCGTCCGTAGGCCTCGGTGTAGCGCTTCAGCAGTCCGGGCTCCACGCGCCGGGGATGGCGGGAGCCGCTCTCCACATCGTGAAAGTCGATGTTTCCATCCCAGCCGGGATCGGCCTCCGCCTGGCAGAAGGGGGCCAGAATGAGGCCGCGCCCCTGCCGGCTTGAGAGCGATCCGGCCAGCGCCTCCGGAGACCCGGGGAAAAGCAGGTCGCTGATCAGAATGCGCAAAGACTTCGCCCGCCATGGCACGCGGTCCATGGAGGGAACCGTCATCGGCGGCGCGGGCGCGCTGGATTCCTCCGCCGGCAGCAGACCGGTCCACTGGCCGGCCACTGCGGCCTCGGGCGGCACCGGGGCCAGCCACGGGCCCCGGCTCAGCCATACCTGTGGGGAGGCCCCCGCGCGCAGCGATCCCTCCACCGTGAAGGCCATCAGCTCCGCCGAGCGCCGGGCCTTGACCGGATCGAACCACATGGAGGCGGACACCTCCCACACCAGATCGATCACCGGCCGCACCTCCTCGCGGAAAAGCTTCATGGAGTAGTTCCCCGTCCGGGCGTAGGCCTGCCAGTTGATGTGGCGGGGATCGTCCCCCGGCGCATAGGCCCGATGGTCCTGGAAGTCGAGGGAGCTGCCGGTGCCCTGGCCGCTGTATTCGCCGGCCATGCCGCGCCACGACTGCTGGCGCAGCGGCAGGCGGAACAGCCCGGACCAGGCCCGCGCCCGCGCATGGGCCTCGCGGACCATGCCGGCCTCGGGCAGGGTGGGGGGATGGGGGATTTCGGTCATGCGGGGGAAGGGGAAGAGAAGGGGACAGCGGTGGGCGGGTTCCCGCGGCGGAAGGTCCGCAGCAGGCGCAGGGCGTTCAGGGCGCACAGCAGCATCGCGGTCCAGGCCACCATCACGGTGATATCCGGCTGGTCCGGGGCCAGCAGGGCCAGCGGGCTGGGAATAAAGGCCGCGGCGGACAGCCAGGCGTCGTTGCCGCCCAGCAGATTGCCGGCGAGCTGCACGGAGCCGTGGATCAGCGTGAGAATAAGGCCCGCCACCAGGAATCTCCCCGGACCGGACTGTCCGCTGCCGGGCATCAACCACAGAAGCAGCCGTGTGGAGAACAGCCAGGCCGCAAGGCGGTGCACGGAGAACTCCAGCACCGGGTGGGAGCCGGTGGCGATGACCGAAATGGCCAGGCTCCAGACCAGGCAGGCAAACAGCACTCCCTGCGGCTGACCGGGGGACAGCGGTGTCCACCACGGCAGGCGGGATCCGAATGCGGAGCCGGAGCCGGAAGCTGGCCGCCCCGGACCGGGCCTGTGGCGGAACTGGTCTGTCAGGGCGAAGAGGGAAACTATGAGGGCGGTCACCAGCCAGAGGGTCCGCAGGGTGATGCCGTAAATGGAATCCCCGCTGCTGGCCAAGGTCAGCACGGTCAGGGCCAGAGCGGCCACCCTTGGCGCGGTGCTGTGGTTTTCCTCGGGGGCCAGGCGGGTGGCGGTGGCCTCCAGAAACACCAACCCCGTGACGGTCATGCCAATGGCCTCCGAAACTGCGGCTCCCGGCATGCCGCCAAAAGACGGGACCTGGCGGGACCACCACAGCAGCACCTCGCCGCCCGTCATCGGCTGTCCGTTGATCAGCTGGGCCAGCAAGGGAACCAGATGGCCGGCGATGACCATCGGCGCCAGCAGCAGGGCCAGCCCGGACCGGATCAGCCAGGAGGAATGCCAGGAGAAGCTGACGAACAGGGCCGTCAGCAGCAGTCCGGTGAGCCACAGCCGGAAAAGCGTCAGCATCAGCTCCGCCAAGGGCAGGCTGCGGCTGAAATACATCATCAGCACATAGGGGATCACCGACACCGCAACGAGGGTGATCTGGGCGGCGATGGCCAGCCATTTTCCCCGGATGATGCGTCCGGCGGTGAGATTGGTCAGCACCAGGCAGTCCAGGGTGTCCCCCCGGCGCTCATCCACCAAGGCCGACAGGCCGCGCAGCGGCAGGATGAAGATCATGAACGCCGAGAACATCCACCACATCAGCCAGGTCATGCGGGTGCCGGCCTGCTCCTGCGAGTCCGTGGCCATAATGACCCACAGGAGGCCGTGAAAGCCCACCGTGAATTCCACAAAATACTTGGCCCGCAGACCCTGCCGCAGCTCCTTCACCAGCACGGGGGACAGGCGGTCCGGGAAATCCCGCACGCTGGAGAGGCTGGCCGGTGCTGCCGGGGAGTCGTTCATGCGGTGCCATCCATAACAGATGACCTGCGGAAGTAAATCGTGGAGCTTGACGCCGGAGCGCGTTCCGTCCTCCCGGTCAGATGCGCAGGAAGATGCGGCGTGAGTAAAGGAACCATGCCAGCAGGAGGCTCAGCCCCACCACGCCCACGGCGATCACGGTATGGTGCCAGACGCCGAACGCATTGGCCAGCGGCCCGCCAAGGAGGTCGCGGCTTACATCCCCGTATTCCACCACATGGTGCGACAGGTAAAGGGTGATGGGATTCATGCCGATCCAGATGAATGGCTGCACCCCGCGCCGCACACCCAGACCATCCACCACGGCCACGGCCAGTGCCAGCAGCAGCAGGCTGTATCCTCCGGCCACGAGCACGAAAGAGGAGGTCCACAGCTTCTTGATGACGGGGAACTGCTCATTCCACAGCCAGCCGGCGGCCACGCAGACCACTCCGGCCAGGGCCAGACTGCCGGCTTTCGCCCACAGGCCGCCCGGACCGCGCTTCAGCCACTCGCCCGCGAAAATGCCCAGCAGGGCGCTGCCGATGGCGGGCAGGGTGCTCAGCAGGCCCTCCGGATCATGGTCGCCATCCCATTTGTAGCCGCCCAGACAGTGGGCATCGATCCAGTTGGCCAGATTTTTCCCCTCCTCAAAATTTCCCGCGCCGAATCCCGGCACCGGCACAAACGACATCAAAGCCCAGTAACCCGCGAGCAGTCCCAAGAGCAGATACACCCGTTTTGCCTGCGGCATATACAGATAGGCCAGTCCGCCGGCCAGTCCGCAGATGGCCAGCCGCTGCAGCACCCCCAGCCACCGGGCATCGGGGTGGGCCACCTGCGCCAGCCCGCCGTAAAGGAAAACTCCCAGCAGATACAGAATCACCGAGCGTTTCACCAGTTTCCACGCCGCCGCCTTTCTTCCCACCGTGGCCACCGCCTTATCCAGCGAAAACACGGCGGAAACTCCGGAAATGAACACAAACATCGGGAAAATCAGGTCCAGAAAGTGAAATCCAGCCCATGGCACATGGTCCAGCTGCTGCCCCACAAACCGGGCCCACGGCGCATTCGAAGCTTTGGCGATGGCCGCGCCCACCTCCTCCATGCCGAGAATCCAGAACATATCGAAGCCCCGCAGGACATCCAGACTGACCAGCCGCTGGCTTGGAGCCGGCGGCGGCGGGGATATGACTGTTTCCGTGGCGGCGGACGTGGTGGTGACGGTGTCCGTGCCCACCGCTTCCACTGGTTGTATTTCTGTTCCCGTGCTGAGGCTCATATTGGTGTCTGTGAGGGCAGGAAGCATGCACATTCCCTCACTCGGAGTCATGAAAATTTCATTTTCCTTTTCGGGGCATCCTGGACCCCTCACTTCGGTGCGGCATGGTACCGGATAACCCGGCAGGATTCCGGTTCCCCCGCTCACCGGGCTCAGTGAGGCGGGGTGCGGGAAATCCCCGGCCAAAAGCTGGCGGGTAGGGGTTTTTGGCGTTTTTCCCTGAGACAGCCTTACCGGCATATGTCCTCCAGGACTTGTTGAAGACCGCTGAGCGAGGTTACAGGCAAGGCTTTGATCCTTTCCAAAGAAGCGTGGTAGGAGGATGCCGACCTTCCTCCAATCAGGACAGGCACGCCCGATGGAAGCAAATTCCGCAGTTTTTCCAGTTCACGCGGAAGATTCGGATCATCCGCCGGATAAATAATGCTCAGGGCCACGGCTTTGGCCCGGGTCGTGATGGCCGCCGCGGCGATTTCCTCAGAGGGCAGTGAAGCTCCCAGGAAACTCACCCGCCAGCCGACATTGCAGGCGGCGGCACCCGCAAGAAACGCCCCCAGATCATGATGCTGTCCTGCGGGAGTGCAGACCAGCAGCAGCGGCGCGGAGGGTCCGGGCTTGGAATCCTGTATAAATCCTCCCAGAAAAATCCGGAGCGCCGCTGTGGCCAAGTGCTCATGGGCAATCCGCAGACTTCCCGATCTCCATCGGTCTCCAATCTGTCCGGTCAGGCGGGCGATGTTCTCCAACACCCACGAATGGCCGTTTTGCAGGACCGCCTGCTGCAGGCGGTCAAGCAGGGCGGAGGTGTCCAGCGATTCAATGGCCACGAACGTGTCCTCAAAAAAATCGCCATCCCCCTTTGGATGGCCGCCTGCGGCTGGAAGCGGAAGGTTGGCCGCGCTTTCCAGCAGTCTGCGCAGTTCGGCCTCAGGAAGAGTGGCGATCCGGCTGATGGCATGCCCCTTTCGCGTCAGTTGATGCAGCAGATCCAGACGGGTGATCTCCTCCTCCGAATAAAGCCGGCGGTGGGTATCGGTGCGGACCGGAGTGACCGCCGCATACCGCTTTTCCCAAGTCCGCACGAGCTGAGGGGAGAGGCCGGTGCGCTGGCAGACAAGTTTCAGGGAATGGAGGGGCCTCATAAACAAAATGTGAACGGCTGGAGCCTCCCCTAGGACGCTTAACGGGCATAGTGAAAAAAAATTATAAACAAAATGTTTCCAAATGTTCACCACAGGCGTTTTTTGAATGGCGGATACTCTGCCGAAACATAAACAAAATCCAAACAGATATGAAACACAGCAAACTCTTCACTTTGGCTTCCGCGCTCTTTCTGTCCCTTGGCACCATCACCACCCAAGCCGCTGAAAAAAACATCGTGGCCGTCGCGGTCGATGCCGGCCAGTTTAAAACCCTTGTTGCCGCCGTGAAAGCCGCCGGACTGGCGGAGACTTTGAGTGGCAAAGGACCCTTCACCGTGTTCGCGCCCACGGACGAAGCCTTCGCGAAGCTGCCGAAAGGCACGGTGGAGAACCTGCTCAAGCCCGAGAACAAGGAAAAGCTGGTGGCTCTGCTGACCTACCATGTGGTCCCGGCCAAAGTCATGGCTGCCGATGTCACCACCGGGAAGGTCAAAACCGTGAATGGCAAGGAAGTGTCCGTGAAAGTGACCGACGGCAAGGTGACGGTGGACAAGGCCAAGGTGGTGAAAACGGATATCGTGGCGGAGAACGGCGTGATTCACGTCATTGATTCCGTCATCATGCCCTGAGGGAGATCCGCGGATATTCAAGTAACGGGCAGCGGAAATTTCCGCTGCCCGTTTTTGTTTCACCGCCATCCCTGTTCGCTTACCAAGTCAGGAAGGCCACTCTGACGCACGCCCCGGCATTGCCGAAGTGAGAACAGGTTGCTTGGCCGCTTGTTTCCGACCGGTGCGTGTCGAAGGCTTCCGCCGTGATTATTTCACAGGTTTTCTGGAGCCAGCTCAACCAAAGTGACATCGCAGCTGGGGGCGTGGCGTTGTGCATGGAAATGTCCAGGATGTGGGCTCCGGCAGCCAAAGTGCCGGGGATGGAAAACGTCTGAGCAGAGTTTCGTCCTCGCCGCTGACGGCCTTCCCCCAGTTTTGCGCAGGTAGGGCGGAAGGGTTTTACAGCGTGCGGACAGCACTCTTTCAAAAAGCGGTATGGCCTCCTTCATAAGACCCTCCCGATCAAGGGGTGTGGCGGGATCCCGCATCGCGGTAAAGGCATAACGTCTGGAGGCCACCTCCTCCGCCCCGTCGCGCTCAGGTGGAGCTTAAGCGTTTCCTCCCGCAGTTTGAGAGCATCGGAGTGGAGGCCTGCCTTATAGAAAGCGGCACCCGGATTGTTTCTGATACTTGGCGTAACGGTATGAAGCGCGCCATTGGCTTCCTGGCTGAGCCTGAGCGCCTCCTGAAACAAGCTCCGCCCCTCGTCAGGCCGGTCGGAGTTGAAAAGGGGCGGCGGCCACCGCATCCATCGATTCAATGGTGCGTGATCCGTTTGGTGTCCTCTGTCATCCCGCCAGGGCAGGCAGCTTTAGGACCGGTCTCCGGCGGGCTGTGTGGCCGGCCAGTGAGGAAATCCCGGGAAGGGAAAAAATTATTCACGGCAGGTGTAACGGCCCCCCCGCGCCACGACATGACTTGGTGAAGCGGCGCTTCCGACCGCTTGAGACCAGCAAAAACAAAGCATGAAACAACAACAAAAAAACCAACAAACCAATCAATCAACCAACCAACCAACCAATGCCATGAAAACGAAAATCAAATCCACCCGCTCCCGTCTTATCCTGGCCGCCGCAATCGCCGCTGCCCCATTCCTGGCCGCTGGAAGCGCCGCCGCCCAAGCTTCGCCAACCTCCGTGAACGCCCTTCGCAACTACAATCCCTACTACTATGTGGGACGTCTCACCTACAAGGACGGCACGATTCCCAGGCAGGGTTCCGGCACTGTCATCAAGCCCTACTCCATTCTGACCGCCGCCCATTGCCTGTGGTCCAGAGGCAACGGCTGGAGGACCAATTTTGTCTTTCAGCGGGCTTACAGCAACGGCACCTGGGCCAGCAGCTCAACCGCCAGACAGCCCTTCATTCTGGGAGGCTACACCACGGCCGTCATCAACAGCGGGGCCAACAACACCGCCGCCGCTTTTTCCCGGGACACCGGCGGCATCATCTTTTTCTCCCGCCCCATGAACGGCGGCTATGCGGGCTGGTGGCAGAATCCGGCCCTGCTGACAGGCCCCTCCTACAATATGTGCCTGGGATACGGCTCCGAGTGGCATAACGGACAGGAAATGCTGCGCAGCGCGCCCTCCAGCGCCTTCATCGGACAGACAGCGTCGTGGTATACGAACACCTCCTGCGCCATCGAGGCCGGCATGAGCGGCGGACCGGTTTTTGCCCAGTACAACAATCTCTGGTATGTCTGCGCAGTGAATGTCAGCGGAACCGCTTCCCGCACCAGTGGGGGAGGCGTGCGCGCCATCGACGCCGACACCTCCGTACTGATCAAAAACTACCTCCAGTAATCCTATCGCTCCATCACTTCCATTTCATTTCACTTCACTTCACTCCGAACCCCGCCCGCTGTCATGAAAAAACCATTGCTGACCATCGGTGCTCTCACGCTGAGTGCCGCCCTGCTGGGAATCCTGCTCCACACGCACAATTCCCCTTCCGGCCCGCCCTCCTCCATCTCAAAAGCGGAAACCGTTCCCGCCGGCGGAACCCTGAAATCAAAGGTTGAAAGCATGACAGCGGCGGGGGCCGGGGCGGCGGTCGGCATCAGCCTGCAGCGCCTTCCCTCCCGGGCGCTGACCAAAGGTGAAATCCTTGAGGTGATCGATCAGGTCATGGAGGTGCTGCGGACCGGGGATCCGGAGGCTGTGAAGGAGGCTTTGGGCAGACTGGATGATGTCCTTGCCGGCAAACATCATAATGCGGCCGCCGGCATCGCGGCCATTGTGGAATTCCTTAAATCCGGCCGCGACGTCCGCACCGGGCAGGCATTCATCGTGGGGGAGGGCGGCATGCTCACGGAGGCCACCACCCTGCGGGTGAAACTGATGGACCGCCTCGGCGGCCTGTCGCGGGAGGCTGGAAGCGCGGCCGCCGCCCTAGAGGTGGCGCGGGAGGTCCTCGGCCGCACCGGTTCCGCCGACGAGTGGGCTCTCTCCATGCGCAACATGGCGTGGCTGGATCCGGACAGCCGCGGGTTTCTGGCCGACCGCGTCACCGCCATGCTGGAGTATGAACCGTGGCGGAGGAATCCCTCCCAAGGCATGCTGGAGGCCTTCGACCTCATCGTGCACACCGGGGCCCTCAACAATGTGCCGGAACTGAGCCGCCTGATCGCCGGGGAGGAGCCCTCCCTCGGCCGCGCCGCCTCGGTGGCGCTTGACCGCCTCGCCGCCGCTAAGCCGCTGGAACTCACCACCATGCTCAATCAGCAGCCCGGACTTCTGGCCAATATGCCTCTGCTGCGCGCCGATCTGGTCTCGCGGGTGGATCTGGGCGACGTGGAGCAGCGCCAGCAGGCCGAGAATTACCTGGCCCGCCCGGATATCACGCCTGAGGAGCGGGAGAAATTCCTCTCATCCCTGATCCAAAAAGGACAATTCATCAGCCACAATCTGACCACCACTTCAGCCCCTCCCGAAAATGAGGACGCGGCCGGGGCCCGGATGGAGGTGCTGGCCTCCACCGTCAGCGGATGGCTTCAGGATGAGCGTTTTGCGGCTTACCGCGCCGAACTCACCCACCTGGGCACCACCGTCAATCAGATTGACGACGAGATAAACGCCGATCGGGCACGCTGAGCGCACCGCCGCCGCGGCGGACAAAGTATACTCCCGCCGGATACTGCGTCCGGCGGGATTTTTAAATGACAACTCCGGGGTTCTGATTCATGTTATGCTTATATCATGCACCAACCAGGGCAGGCCAGGGATGGCTGGCTCCAGATATTCACAACCCGGTGAAAACCCCATCAAACCCTCCGATCTCCGATGGCGTGCCGGATGCCGTATCCGGCTTGGACACGCGTTTCTCACTGCTGGCGGGACTGCAAAGCGGCGGCGGCGAAAATTCGTGGCGCGAGTTTTACACGAAATACCGCCATTACATTCTTTCCATGGCTGGCAGAATGGGGCTGGACGCGGACCGCTGCCATGATGTCCTGCAGATGGTTATGATGGTGGTAATCCGCGAAGCCTGCGGCTTTCTTTATGATCCCGAAACGCGGACATTCCGGAATGCCGCTGTCGTCCGTGACGGGGAAACCCACGCCTTTGTCCGGTTCCGTTCATGGCTGAAGGGGGTGGTGCAAATCAAGGTTTGGGAGATCCGGAAATTCGCCGCACGCGGGGGCCTTCCGGTGCCGGACGGCGAAGAGGGGGCCATGGAGCGCCTGCCGGATCCGGCGCCGCAGCCGGACGAGGCGGCGGATGAGGCCTCGGAAACCGCCTTCCGGCAGTCCCTGCTGGAGCAGGCGCTCGTTATTCTGCGGGAATCCTATCGCGGCAGCGGGCGCAATGTGGAGGTTTTTGAAAGCATCGTGCTGCGTGGCATGACGGGCGCGGAGGCGGCGGAGACTTTCGGCATCACGGAAGTCCACGCCCGCCAGATTGTCCACACGCTGAAGCAAAAGTTGAAGCGGATTTTAGAGGATCTCATGCGAGGGAAAACAGATTCCTGACTTTTTATTTAACTGCAAACCCATGAGCGAAACCACTCCATCCCTTACCGACGGCGAACTGGACGCCCTGCTGGCCTCCGGCGGCACCGGGATGGCCACCATGATGGCCGTTCCTCTGGAGGACAATCTGGAGCGGCGGTTGAAATTGGTGGCTGAAATGCTGTCCAGTCTCGCCTCCCTGCCTCCGGAAGCCTCGCTGATCACCATGCACGGACCGGAAATGGCTACGGTCACGCTGGTCAGGGAATCCCTCATCGTGGGCCGCTCAGCCTCCTGCGGTCTGATTTTTCAAACCGATAAAGGTCTCAGCAAAAAACACTTCGAGGTGTTTCCGCAGGATGGGGAATACTTTCTGCGCGATTTGAATTCCACCAACGGAACCAAGCTGAATGACCGCCCTTGCCTAGTTGGAGAAGTCCGTCACCTGCTCGACGGCGATGTGATCCTCGCTGGAGGCCGCAGCCTCGTCTTTCTTTCCGCGATGAACCGGGCTCCTCTTCCTCGTCCTCCCGAGCCTTGAAGGATTCTGCAATAACCTTGGAGCGTGTCGTCACAAGACTTTCTTGACTTGGCTTCCTGAACAAGGAAATTCTGACTTTATGTCTGAGAACTATCATCGTCATGATCTGCCGGACCGGGTCTGGAATGTTTTGGAGCCGCTTCTTCCTGGAAGAGCGGGAAGCTGGGGCGGAGTGGCCCACGACAACCGTCTCTTCCTCAATGCCGTGATGTGGATTCTGCGCACCTGCTCCCCATGGCGGGATCTGCCGGAGGATTACGGGGATTGGAAAAACACCCACCGCCGCTTCTGCCGCTGGAGGGACAAAGGGCACTGGGAAAAACTGCTGGCGCAGCTGGTGAAGGATGCGGACTATGAGTGGCTCCTGATCAATGCCAGTTATGTGAAGGCCCGTCCCCATGCGGCGGGGGGAGCTGGCGGCAATGAGGCGGTCAGCCTCACAAAAGGGGGCGCAGCACCGAAATACATTTGGCCGTGGATGCGCATGGTATGCCGGTGCGAATCATTGTTACAGCAAGTCCCGTGGCTGATTGCACGCAGGCTGACGGCCTGATTAAGGGGATTGAGGCGAAAGCTCCTGATCGCCGGCAAAGGCTGCGACACCAGCACCATTGTGGCGGTGGCGCAGGGAGGGGGATGGAAGGGGTGATCCCTCCGAAGTCAAACCGCAAAACCCTGCAGGACAGTGATCAATTCCCCTATAAATTGAGGCACTTGGTGGAAAACGCCTTCATGCGGATCAAGGAATGGCGCGGAATCGCCCGCGCTATGCGAAACGCGCGGCCTCCTACTTGGCCGCGGTCCAGTTCCGCTGCGCCATTTTATGAACATCTATCTCATGACGACATAATCTAGCAAGAACAGCAAGGCCGCAGCCTGCCCCTGCGCAATACTCCAGCCCATGCGTTGGCGGCGGACTCCCTGATTTTAAAAGTTATCCAGGGCCGCCCGATCAGACTGGGCACGGCAGCGGAGTCATCCCACCAGCGCGTGAGCGCCGGGGCCATGGCCTTTCGCAGTTGACGCACCGTGGCGAACACTTTGTTGCCGATGCTGTCGCGCATCACATCCCCAAGCTGCCCATAGGGGTTGAGCTCCGGAGTGTACGGGGGGAGGTTCAGGATGCGCACCCTGTCCGGAAGCCGCGGATTACCGTCCCTCAAATGGAATCCCGCCTGGTCGCGGATGACCACATGCACGGCATTTGTGGCCATGGCCGCAGGGTCCTTCAAACAGGCGCGGTCCCACTCCTGGCTGACGGAGGGAATATGGGCGGAGTGGGCCTGTCCGCCCATGATGTCCAGGGAGCCATCCAGATAATCCCACACATACTTCATCTGGCGGCTGACCACGGGTCGGCTCCTTTTGAGCGCCCATAGCCGGCACCTCTCCGTGCGCAGGCCCAAGCTGACCTCATCCATTATCCACAGTCCCACCTTTGATCCGGCGGGGAGTTCCAGCGCCTCCATCCTTTGAACCAGTTCCTCTTTGAACTTTCCGGCCGCGGCGGGATCCTTTCTGGAGTGCGCCGGCCGCGGCCTCAGCAGCACTCCTGCGGCTTTTTTCAGCCATGACCACACGGTGTTACAGGGACGGACCACCCCGTCCTCCGCCTCCAGCCACCGGCGGGCGTCGTGCACGGTGGTGAATTCCCCGGCTTCAAGTCTGTGGATCAGTTCCGCATGGGTCTCCGGAGCCAGCCCGCGCGGAGGTCCGGGCCTCGGACCCGGCGGACCCCGGGTGAGCAGGGCCTCAATCCCGCCTTCGCGCACCGCCGCGGTCCACCGGAAGAGGTGCCCGTGGGCGATCCCGCAGATGCCGGCCACCTCCGCGGAGGTGTATTTCCCCCTTGCCGCCAGCTTGACGGCCAGCAGCCGGGTTTTGCGCCAGCCGTCGCGTTCGGCGGTGTGCAGTTTGTCGATGACGGCGGCCACCTCCGGCAAATCCAAATGAAGCCGGGCTCCGGCCATGCCGGATTTTGCCACTCCTGCCATAATTGTCATTTTCTTTTGAGGAAATCGTATGACTTCGTGATGCGTATGATCGGAGAGCCTGACCGTCATTCCGAGGCGATCAAGCTTGCAGTCACAAACGGGCCCAGAGGTGTGCCGACAACTTGGAATGCCTCAGAAGCTGTTTGGTTAAACCGATGAGCGGTTCAAAATCGTTTCAACCTCCTCCCCGCAACGTTAATTTTGGGTGCATTTTGCGGGTGTTTTGAATGTTTGATCAGTGATTCCTCGTTTTAACCAAACAGCTTCTTACAAACGACTTAACATTAATTAGTTAGTAAACTCAGAGGCTGTCTTAAAAATAATCAGCGGGTGATTCCGGCGAGCATCCGTTTGATCATGGAAATGTGAATCATGGACTCGGAATGACTGATTTTGGACTCGTAATCGCGGACCAGCCGGCGTGGCTGAATGAGCCAGCCGAAGGTTCGTTCCACAGCCGGAGCATAGCGGAGACAGCCGCAGGCAATCCACCGCCTGGGCAGCACTTTGAAGCCTTTGACATCATCGGAGCGCCTCACGATCTCCAGCTTGACTTTGCGGTGGCGGGGAATGCTCCGGACCTCATCCTGCAAAGGGCCTCCGCAAGCGCTGTCGGCCAAATGATTTTGAGCCAGCCGGAAGCCAGCATGAGGATGGCCGGCAGCATTCGGGCCCCGTCGCGGTCCTGCACATCTGCAGGGGTGACTTTCAGCGCCAGGAGAAATCCGCAGGTGTCGGCCAGGACATGTCTTTTTCGTCCAGTAATTTTCCTGGCCGCATCGTAACCACGGGGTCCGGGCTGGCAGGCCGTCCGAACGCTTTGACTGTCGATAACCGCAGCGGTCGGGGCTTTTTTTCAAGGGCAGTGCGGGCCAGGTCCGGATGGCATCATGAATTTTTTCCCGGTATCCCAGCTTTGACCACAGCCGGAAATAATGATAACACGTCTTCCAGTGTGGCAGGTCATTGGGCATCATCCGCCATGAGCCTCCGGTGCGCAGGATGTAAAGGATGCCGTCAACGATGCTGCGGCGGGAGTTCTCCTCCGACCGGCCGCGCAGGGTGTCCGACCGGGGCGGGAGGAGGGGACTGAGAATTTCCCATTCAGAATCACTGAGGCTGGAGGGGTAGGCATTTACGCCCGAATTTTAGCCGGAACGGGCCATTTTTCACCTTTTGGACCAAGTTATCGCGATTTTCCAGACAGCCTCTCAGCGTTTTGAGTTTGCAAACTGGTAAATTGGTGCGCGCTGCAGGGTTCGAACCTGCGACCCCATCCGTGTGAAGGATGTGCTCTACCACTGAGCTAAGCGCGCGTTTGATTCGCGGTTTTTTACCGGGAGCGCTGACCTTAGAAGGCTTGCGCGACGGTGCAAGGGAAATTTGAATTAGGGTAAGTGGTTTTTGTGCCCGGCGCAGGGCAGCGCAGGGCTGCAGATGGGAAAAATGAACGCCATTGGTGCCTCCTTGGCGCGGACAGGCGTATGGGCAGGGCAATTGGCCCGCAAAGGCGGAGAACCCGGAATGGGGTTGAGTTTCCATGCGCGAGGGAGTTGGATGGGAAAAGGCGGCAGCGGTTTTCGCGTATGTCCCGTGATTGATTGCCACCGCCTGCCTATCCCTTCCTCTCCCTGTTTTCCTGCCATGTCCGAGCTTCCTGAACTTCCCCTGCTGCGCCACGGTGTGCCCTACACAAGTCTGGACGTTTCCGAAATTCAAGGCGTCTCCACCGGCGAACCGGTGCTGCGCGTCAGCCAAGCCAACAGCGGCTTGGTAGCCCGCGAGCTGACCAACACCAAAGCGGCGCGGGCGGAGCTTCAGAAAATTCCGATGCGCCAGCGCATGGAGATGGTGAAAAAGGCGGGCGAAATTTTCCTGAATGACACCCTGCCGCTGGGCACTGACGGGCGGATGCAGTCACCGGAGGACTATGTGAAACAGCTCTCCTCCACCGGCGGCCTGCCGCACCGGCTCATCCGCATGAACATGCAGCGGCTGGCCGCGGTGTTCGGGCAGATCGATATCATCCTGCGCGGGCTGACACGCGGACTGGACCCGGATGTGCTGGACCGCGGCTACGGTGAGCAGGGCGGCGCGCCGGTCAGCTTCGGCTGCGTGACGGACCATCTGGCGGTGATCCTGCCAAGCAATTCCCCGGCGGTGAACGCCCTGTGGATTCCCGCCATCGCCATGGGGGTGCCGGTGATTCTGAAGCCGGGCCGCGAGGAGCCGTGGACGCCCTGGCGCATCATCGAAGCCATGATCAAAGCCGGCTTCCCGCGCTCGGCATTCAGCTTCCTGCCCTGCGGGCATGACGGATCGGCGCTCATCGTCCGGCGGGCGGGGCGGGTGATGATGTTCGGAGATGACGCCACCGTGGCCCAGCACGCCAGCGACCCGCGCGTGGAGGTCCACGGCAGCGGCCGGAGCAAGATTCTGATCGGCGAGGACAAAATCGAGCAGTGGCGCGATTTCCTGCCGGTGCTGGTGGAGAGCGTCAGCGCCAACAGCGGCCGCAGCTGCATCAACACCAGCGCCATTCTGGTGCCGAAATACGCCGCCGAGATCGGCCAGGCGATGGCCGAGGCGCTCAAGGACATGCTGCCCCGCGCGTCGGAGGATCCCGAGGCCACGCTGTCCGGCTTCGCCAACCCGGCCATGCCGGAATGGATCGACGGCACCATCACCGACGGCATGCAGGCCAAAGGGGCCGTTGATCACTCCGCCGCCCTCCGCGGCAACACTCCCCGCCGGGCGGCGCATCAGGGTATGAACTACCTGTTGCCGACCATCGTGGGCTGTCCGGATTTTGACCATCCCTTGGCCAACCGCGAGTTCCTGTTCCCCTTCGCCAGTGTGACGGAGGTGCCGCAGGCGCAAATGCTGGACGTGATCGGGCCCTCACTGGTGGTCACCGCCATCACCGAGGACCAGTCGTGGATTCCGCTGCTCCTGGAGTGTCCCCACATTGACCGCCTGAATCTCGGGCCCACCCCCACCAACCGGGTGCAGTGGGACCAGCCGCACGAGGGGAATCTGTTTGAGTTCCTCTTCCGCCGCCGCTCCATCGGGGTGCCGGCGGTCGCAGCCTAATCGTCCAAAGAGCGGGTGTGCTGTAAACATCATTCCGGAGGCCATGGCTGTTGCCACCAAAAAACGCCGGCGGCTCATCAGGGAGGGGAGACTTTTTATCTGGTATGTCCTGCCGGATGAGGACAGCACAGACCGCATCCTGCATGTCTTCAGTGACGACAAGCGGTTTATGGTTCATTATGTCCTTGGCCAGGATGAATCGAGAGCGCTGGTGGCTGGACGCGCTTCCGGTGCCCTTCGTTTGATAAGCATGGGGTTATCGGGCCGGGGGGTGTCCGCCGCCTGATTGACTGGTGTCTTTCGGAGGATCGCCCACGGCAGCTGTTGGATGTGGGAGAGTTCCCCAACGCCTTCTATGGATCCCAGCCGGATGTGGCGGCCTATAGGGCATCCACCAACCGCACAGCGGGCTACGGGAGCGATCCATGACACTGGCTTGCAGCCGGGGACATTCCGGCGGAGACTGTGCGGATGACACGGGATGCTGACACGGCTCTGGAGCTTTTGGCTCCGGCGGGGAACTGGGAATGCGCAAGGGCCGCGGTCGCCAATGGAGCGGACGCGATCTTTTTCGGCATGCCCCGGTTCAATGCGCGCATGCGGGCGGACAATTTCACGGAGGAGGATCTGCCGAGGCTGATGGAGTATCTGCACGCCCATGGCGTGCGCGGTCTCGTGACCATGAACACCCTCATTTTCACCGGCGAGCTGGATGACGCCGTGCGGCAGCTGCGGCGGCTGGAGGCGGCGGGGGTGGACGCCATCATCGTGCAGGACATTGGTCTGGCGCGGCTGGCGCGGGCGGTGGCGCCGAGGCTCAACCTGCACGCCAGCACCCAGATGACCATCACCTCGCCGGAGGGCTTGGAGTTTGTGGACCGCAGTATCGGGCTGGACCGTGCGGTGCTGGCCCGCGAGCTGTCGCTGCGGGAGCTGGAGCGGTTCCGCGCCACGGAGGTGCCGCTGGAGGTTTTTGTCCACGGGGCGCTGTGCGTGGCCTATTCCGGCCAGTGCCTGACCAGTGAAAGCCTGGGCCGCCGCAGCGCCAACCGGGGCGAGTGCGCGCAGGCCTGCCGCATGCCCTATGAGCTCATTGTGGATGGTGAAAAGACAGATCTGGGGGACCGCCGCTATCTGCTGTCGCCCCAGGACTTGGCGGCGGTGGAGGAGGTCCCGGCATTGCTGGCGCGGGGCGTGCGCAGCTTCAAAATCGAAGGCCGTCTGAAGTCCCCGGAATATGTGGCGGCGGTGACGGCGGTTTACCGCAAGGCGCTGGACGCGGCCATGGCCGGGAAAACGGAGGGGCCAATGGCCACTCCAGAGGACCGTTATTCGCTGGAGATGACCTTCAGCCGCGGGCTCTTCAGCGGCTGGATGCACGGTGTGGACCACCAGCAGCTGGTGGGTGCCCGGTATGGCAAAAAGCGTGGAGCGCTGGCGGGCCGGGTGCGGAGCGCCGGCCCCGGCTGGGTGGAACTGGAATCGCTGGGGGCCGGCCTCAAGCCCGGCGATGGCGTGGTTTTCGACACTGGCGGCGACACCAATGACGAGCAGGGGGGGCGTGTGTTTGAAATCCTGGGCCGCCGTCTGACCTTTGCACGGGGCAAGGTGGATTTTTCAAGCATCAAACCCGGTGACCGCGTCTGGAAAACCAGCGATCCCGCCTTGGAGAAGCGCCTGCGCGCCACCTTTGAGAAGGAGGCTGCCTGGCAGCCGGTCCACGGCCTGCGGCTGGCTGTTGCCGGTCGGGAAGGGGAGCCGCTGCGCATCACGGAGAAAGGCTCCGGAGCGGCGGTGCAGTCGGCCATGCCTCTGACCCAGGCACTGAAGCGCCCGCTGACGGAGGAGACGCTGCGCGATCAGCTGGGACGGCTGGGCGGCACCGGCTTCAATCTGGCAACCTTGGAGAGCACGGTGGAGGGGGAGATGATGCTCCCGCTCAGCGAATTGAACCGCCTGCGGCGGGAGCTGGTGGAGCGCATTCAGGCAGCCGGGCCTGCCGCTGACGGTTCCACTGCCACTGCCGATGCCTCCGCACCCGCCGCCAGTCCGGAGCGGCCTTGGCGGGAAATCTTCCGTTTTGATGGCACAGGCCGGATTGTGCAAAGAAGGATGGATCCACAGGAAAATCCGGAGATTCCAAGCCATGACCTGCGCCCTCAGGAGGATCAGGGGCCTGCGGAATTCATAACCCCGGACAACGGCTTTGAACTGTCCGTGCTATGCCGCACCCTGGAGCAGGTGGAGATCTGCGCGGCGGAGGGAGTGGCGGTGGCCTATGCGGATTTCGAGGATGCGCGAGCTTATGCCGCTGCTGTCAAACAGGTGCGGGACACCTCGGCCATGCGCCTGCTGCTGGCCACGCCGCGCATTCAGAAGCCCGGCGAGCAGGGGTTTTTCAAACTCATCGAGCGCGCCAATCCCCAGGGCGTGCTGGTGCGGAATCTGGGCGCGGTGCCGTGGTTCACCCACCGGGGCATGGAAACAGTGGGCGATTTCTCCCTGAATATCGCCAACCCGCTGACCGCCGCGTTTTTCCGGGAGCAGGGGCTGGAGGTGCTGACGGTCTCCTACGACCTCAATATCGCCCAGGTGCTCGACCTGCTGGCCGCCGCGCCGCCGGAGTGGTTTGAGCTGACGCTGCATCAGCATATGCCCATGTTTCACATGGAACACTGTGTGTTTGCCGCTTTTCTCTCAAAAGGCAAAACCTTTCTCGACTGTGGCCGGCCCTGCGAGAGCCACTCCGTCAAGCTGCGGGACCGCGTGGGCATGGAGCATCCGCTGAAGGCGGATGTCGGCTGCCGCAACACTCTCTTCAACTCCCAGGCTCAGACCGGAGCCCGCTACTTCACCCAGCTGCGCGCCGCCGGGCTCCGCCGCTGCCGGATCGAGCTGCTGGAGGAGGATGCCGAAGGCGTCCGCCGCCTGCTGCGCACCTACCGCGCCCTGCTGGACGGGCATGCCGACGGGGCCGATCTCTGGCGCAGCCTGCGCGCCCAGAGCAAACTGGGCGTGACGCTGGGCACGCTGGAGGAGCAGACAGTCTGACGGTCGGTTTGAAACACGACGGTTCCGGCCCGCTGACGCCAGCGGCTCTCAGCGGGTGCCGTTGCTGCCGGGATGGCGGTCGATGCGGTCCACCCGGGAGTAGTGGACGCTGTCGTAGCCCACAGCCACGGAGATGCTGCCGCTTACCGTGGTTTTATCAAGGTTGAGGAAACCGGTGGGAGGCTTCTCCAGTCCGGTGACCGGCAGGGGAGTGATACTGCCGGGACCTTGGTATTTATCCGGAGCCACAACCAGATGTGCCAGTGATGGAGCCGGCGCAGGAGCGGGAAGCCCTTTGGGAGCCACTGATGCCGGGGTGGTCAGAACCGGTCCCGTCGGCGGGCCAGTGTGAGCCACCTGCCTGCGGGGTGCGATGGTGCCCGCGCAGCTGCACAGGAACAGAAACACAAAACAAGGAAGAGCCTGACGCATGGGTGCCAGAATAAGGTGCCCCGACCGGTTTTGAAAGCCGGATTTCAACACGGGCAAAACCGAGGGCGGGGGAAGTAGGGAGGGGGAAGGGAAAGGGAAGAGGATTTCCCGGTTCAGGAGGCGCGGGATCCGGATCCGGAGATTTTTTTACCGGAGGGGGAAACCGAGGACTGGGCCGGAGGCGCGGCGGAGGGATCGCCGGGAATAGGGATGGGCTCCAACTCCGGATTTTCGAAGGGGTTCAAAACCGGGGCTTTGTCCTTACCGGTGGCAGGTCCGGTTTTGACAGAAGGGGCCGGAGGAGGCGGGATCGAGGGGGAGGTGACGGAGGAGGCAGGCACTGCCGCGGGAGCCGGGGAGGGAATGGGCGTGGAGGAGGCCATGGACTGCTCCTTTTTGGTCTTCAGAAGGCCGCTCATTTCCGAAATCCACCCGGCCGCGTTCCGGTTGCCCAGATTGGCTTTGATCAGGGTCAGCATGGCCGCCATGCCGGTGTCCTCCTGGCCGGCGTTGAACATTTCCCGAGCCATGCCCCACTTCAGCACCGGCAGGCGCTCGCGGTTGAAGGACTCCACCTTTTCCGGCACTTTCCCGGCCTCCACCATGGCGGTCTCCTGACTGATGAGCTTCTGCCAGGCAGCCACCAGAGCCGATACCTGCCCCTTGTCGCGGTAATAGGGGAAAATGGCGCGGTCGTAGATCTCGAAGATATTGCCGGGCCGGTAGGCGTCGTTGCGGTCGTTTTTGCCGCCACTGTCCTTCACTTTGGCCAGACTGTTGTCCAGTTTGAGGTGTTTGGCAATCACGCCGTCCAGTACACTGCGGTTCAGTTCGTCCATCTGCCCGTCCAGCTTTTTCGCGCTGCCCGCCAGATCCTCCAGATAGGCCACCGCCGCGGTGATGGCCTCGGTCCTGGCGAATTCCGTGTGGGCGTTGGCATACAGGATGAGCACGGACAAATACCGCACCTGGAGGCGCAGACCGGTCATGAAAGGGGGATTGTGCAGTTCCTTGCCCTTCGTGCGCTTCCACTCCGCAAACTCGGTCGAGGTTTTCCCTTTTTCGTCGAATTCGAACTCCTTGGTGCCGTCGAGCCAAAGCTGAAAGGATTTCTCCTCGGAGTTTCCCGCCTCCTTCAGCTGGGACAGGAGGCTGTTGTTGTAGGTGGAGCGCTTCCCCTGCAGATCGTCCTGGATCTCCGACAGTTGCTGCAGCAGCCGGTCCACATCCTCCTGTTTCAGCGGGCGGGGCGGACCGGGAGCGGCCGGCGGAGTGGCCGACGGCCCGGTCTGCGGGACGGGAGCGGGTTTGCGGGGAATCAGCTGCGCCGGCAGCAGGGTCAGGCAGGCCAGGCTCAGGCAAAGGCTGGTGAAAAACGGGGAAAGGCGGGGCATGGTGGAAAGAAGCGGGGAAAGGGTGCGGGTGGTGCGGTGTGTGAAAGGGCGGCCGGCGGGGAGACAAGGGACCCGCCGTGAAAAAGACGCAAATCCGCATTGCCGTTAACCGCATGGCACGCGTAGATCGGTACAATTATGAGCCTTATTATCGGAGTTGATGATGAAGAAATGCCGAAAGTGGACCTCGGCGAGAAAATTCGCGAACTTTGCGAAGCCTTGGCCGACGATGACAATGTGATCGCCGCCCGCCGCCGGGTGGAGCGTTTCCTCAGTGACTCCGACGCCACCGCCAGCTATGCCAAATTGGTGGAGAAGAGCGAGGCGCTGCAGCGCCAGGAGATGAGCGGCACCCCCATCACCGAGGAAGACGCCAAGGCTTTCGAGGATCTGCGCCGCAGCACCCTCACCGAGCCCGCCGTGCAGTCCTTCATGGAGGCCCGCGGCATGCTGCAGGAGATCGAGAGCTTTATCATGGCCTACGTCAGCCGCACCCTCGAACTGGGCCGCGTGCCCAGTGAGAAAGAGCTGACCAGTGGATCCGGGGGCGGCGGCAGTGGTGGTGGATGCGGCGAAGGCTGCGGATGCCACTGATGCGACGATCCAGCCTTCAGGCTGTTTATTTCCAAACTGAAAAAGGCGGAATCCTCACGGATTCCGCCTTTTTCCTTATCATTTTTTTACCTCCGGATGCGCACGGCGGTTGAATCGCCGTGCGCATCCGGCAGCCACCGGGCTCAGAGAGCGGCGGCAAGAACTTTTTCCAGTTTGACGATGTCGATGGAGAACTTGCGGATGCCCTCGGCAGTCTTCTCGGTGGCCATGGCATTGTCGTTCAGCTCCAGCCTGAAGGTCTTTTCATCGTAAACGCGCTTCGCGATATCCAGTCCGCTGGAGGCGGCGGGTTCCAGCCTGCGGGTGAGGGGCTCGTCGCTGGCGGCCAGTTCGCCCAGCAGGGAGGGGGCGATGGTGAGAAGGTCGCAGCCGGCGAGTTCGGTGATTTCACCCTTATTGCGGAAGCTGGCGCCCATGACCTCGGTCTTGTGGCCATACTTTTTGTAATAGTGGTAGATCTCGGTTACGGACAGCACGCCGGGATCCTCAGCGGGGGTGTAGTCCTTCTTCTCGTTGGCCTTGTACCAGTCGAGGATACGGCCCACGAAAGGGGAGATCAGCGTCACGCCGGCATCGGCGCAGGCCACCGCCTGAGGCAGGGAGAAGAGCAGGGTGAGATTGCAGTTGATGCCCTCCTTCTGGAGGATCTCGGCGGCCTTGATGCCCTCCCAGGTGGAGGCGATTTTGATCAGGATGCGCTCTTTGGCGATGCCCTCGGCGGCGTAGTCGGCGATCAGCTTGCGGGCCTTGTCCACGGTGCCGGCGGTGTCGAAGGAGAGCCGGGCGTCCACCTCGGTGGAGACGCGGCCGGGCACGATGTTGAGGATTTCCTTGCCGAAAAGAATGAGCACGCGGTCGATGATGCTGCCCAGCAGGTCCCCGCCGGCGAGGTCGCTGGATTTGTGCTCGCTCAGAGCCTTGTCCACCAAGTGGCGGTACTGCGGTTTTTCCGTAGCCTGCAGAATGAGCGAAGGGTTCGTCGTGGCATCCTGCGGCTGGTAGGCGCGCATGGATTCGAAATCACCCGTGTCGGCGACAACGGTGGTGTATTTCTTCAGTTCGTCGAGTTGGCTCATGATATCGTGGTTGGGAAAAAGAGGTGCAGAGCGTCCCGGTCAAAGCGGGGAGCCGCTGATTTAAGCGCTCAGGGGACGGGTGCAATCGGTTTTCGGTCCGGGTTGCGCGGGGCGGGCATCCGTGCTCGTGGTGGCGTTCCATGTCCGAAGCAGACTCCTCCCCTCCCGCCGGCGCCCCGTCATCCCCGCGGATGACCACCGGCTGTTTCATGCTGGTGCTGGTCGCCTGCTGGCTGCTGGCCTTGGGGGTGTGGATGATCTGGCACGTCTATGCGCAGGTGCGGGAAATGCGGACCTTCACTCAGCCCACCGCTCAAGTGATCCACCCCGACCAGCCGACGGGCGATGATTTGGCGGCGCTGCGCGCCAAACTGGCGGCGTTCGGCAACTCCATCGACGCCCGCACGGCGGACAAACTGGAGCTCACAGTGGTCGACCTGAATCACCTCCTCTCCGCCCAAGAACCGGTGAACCGGCTGAAGGACATCGCCAAGGTCGAGGAGATCACGGACGTGGTGAAGGTGAAAGTGGCGCTGGCGCTCAACGGCGTGCCCTTCAGCGGCGAGCGGCTTTACCTGAACGGCTTCATAACAGTGCGGCCGGAGATCAAATCCGACAGCGGGCTGGTGCTGCTGACCCGCAGCGTGGAGGTGCCGGACAAAACGCTGCCCCCGGGATTCTCCGGCAGTTATCTCCAAGCAAACCATCTGGACGGGTTGGCGCTCGATGAAGTCCGGAAGGACAACCGCCTGAAAAGCCTGCTCACCCAGATCACCAGCACCCGCTGTGAGCCGGGCAAGGTGGTGCTGGAGTACACTCCGCAGGTGAAGCCTGCGACGCCAGGGAAATAAGCAGGACCGGAGGAGCCTGCCGCGGATCCGCACCAAGCCAACCCCGGACTGGCCGCTCCGCAGACTACTGCAGCTTGCGCATCAGCTCCTGGCGGTCGGTATCGTTGAAGCCGGCGGCGTCCAGAGCGGCATGGGCGGCCTCGCGGTTGCCGTTGGCTTTCCAGCCTTGGAGGGCAGTGGCGGCGGCCTCCCGGCGGCGGGAATCGTCACCGATGCTGAGCGCCCAAGTCCAGGCGCTTTCAGGATCGTCGCGGGCAATGGTGCCGACCAGATTGCCGGTGGCCAGATCGCGGCTTTTGCCTTCGGGCAAATTCTGCACCCACTGGGAGGCGGCCACAGCATCGTAGCCCGCCCAGGCGGCGACCACGCCGGCGGAGGCCTCGTCGCGCGCTCCGCCTTCGGGAAGGGTCAGAGCCCAGGCGGCGGCCTTCGCGGCGTCGGTCTGCGCCAGTTGGGCCGCCACATTGCGGGCCACGGCCTGGTTTTCGGATTTGGCGGCGTCCTCCGCCGTCATGCCGGAGGCGAAGCGCGCATACAGCGACTGCACCCGGTCCGGGTCTTGGGAGGCGGCCTGCTCCACCACTTTGCTGAGAGCTGCGGTGCGGTCGGAGCCGGTCAGCCCGGAGGCCCACTTCTCGGCCTCGGACAGGCTGCGTCCAATGAGGCTGTCGGCCACGCTGCGGGTGATCTCAGCGCGGGTGTCAGGATTGGAGATTTTGGCGATCTCCTGACCGGCTTTCTCCGGATCGGTCTGGGCCCAGATGCCGATGGCGGAGGTCAGCGCGGCTTTCCGCTGGGCCTCGGTGCCCAGCCCCTGGGCCCACTCCACGGCCTTCTCCGGACTGCTCCAGGCCAGATTGGAAACCACTTGGGCCGCCACCTCCGGAGTCTGGGAAACCGGCTGCAGTTTGCCGAAAAGATTCATGGCCTCCTCCGGCTGGGAATAGCCCAGCGCGCCCACCGCCCGCGCCATCGCCTGCTCCCGGATGGAGGCGATGGGAATGTTCTTGAGCGAGGCCACCAGCTTGGACGGATCGGACTCCAGCTGATTCCAGAGTCCTCCCTCATAGATGGTGCGAGCCAGATTGGCGGGCAGGGTGGCCGCCAGTTTCAGCAGCTTGTCCCGGTTCTCATCGGTCACGTTTCCCGCCAGCGCACCCAGCGCGGCGGCCTTGTCGCTGAAATTTTTGAACTCCGACACCCGGCCCATGGCGCCATCAAAATCCCTGAGCGCCAGGGAGCTCATGGCCTGATTGATGATGCCGGTGCGGTTGTTGCCGACATCCGCTTTCCTCAGGGCCGCCAAGCATTTATCCGGATCGATCTGACTCAGGGTCTGAATGGCGGCCGAGGTGGCATTCACCCTCTCGTGGGCGGTGGGCAGCGCGGAGGCCCAGGCGGTTGCGGATTCAAAATCCGAAGCCGCCCAGCGGGAGGCCAAGCCGCTGATGGCGGAGTTCCGGGTCTGGCCCGCCGGCAGCTTCATGGTGGCGGCACCCGCCGCCTGCGGATCCCGTGTCCCCCACTGGGCCATCAGATTCTGCATGGCCCAGGGCCGGTCCGCAGTTTGGCTGTTGGAAGCCAGATCAAAAGCCTTTTGAGGATCCGTGGCGCTGAGGGCGTTGAGGATGATCCGCCGGGACTCATTCCGCATGGTTCCCATTTTATTGGCGGTTTCCCAAGCCTGATTGGAGTCTTTATTTGCCAGGACCGCAAAGGCCGCGTTCATGGTCTGATACCGGAAAAACTGATCGCCGGTGGTTTTGGCGGCTTGGAGCACCGCCTCGGGATCCAGCTCCGCCCAGCGGGTGAACACGGCATCGTAAAGCTGATAGGAATTCCGGTCACCGAACCACCCCTTGCCCAAGGAGGACATGGCGGCGGCGCGGGCGGAGGCGGCGTCGAGACCGGCGGCGAACTGGAGGATGGCGGCTTGGTTTTTCAGCCCGCCGCCCGGAGTCAGCGACTTCAGCAGTTTCTGCGCCCGGTCTCCCGCCGCGCCTGCCGGAGTGGCTGTTTTACCAGCCGCCCCCGGACCCGCCGCCCCCGGCGGGAGTTTCTGTTCCTCAGGAACCGGCACCAGGAGGGTGCTGTTCCCGACACCCCTGACAGCGGCTCCCAAGGGAGCTGGGCCACGGCCGGGCGCGGTGTATCGGCCGGCTGCGAAAACAGCAGCGGCGGAAATGGTCAATAGAGCACCGGTGCGGAGTCGGGAGGATAGGCGCATAGGGATAGGAATGCTCTCCTATCAGACAATTGAGTCGTGAAAATGTCACGACTTTAATTTTTGAACGAGGATGCCGTTATTTTGTCCGGATGTCAGGCTGCCGGAGCCGGATGGTGCCAGACGCCCAGCCAGTTATTGAAGGGAGTGCGGCCCCAGAGGGGGCGGAGGGAGCCGTTCAGGCCGGCCCCGTGCAGGCAGGAATCGAGAAAATCCGCCGTGGGATAATGCAGGGCGTGGTCCTGCATCCATCGGGTGGCCTTGGCCAGGCGGTCGCCGGCGCGGGTCAGGCGGCTGCGCCAGTTGCGGGACGCCAAGCCATTGCGCAGAATCAGCCGTCCGCCGGGAGCCACCCGGTGAGCTGCCGCCTGCAGCAGGCCGCGCTGCTCGTCCGGGGTGAAATACTGCAGAATATCCAGAATGGTCACGCTGCCGCGGTGATCCGGCAGGCCGGTGCGGGCATCGCCGGCGTGGAATTCCGTGTCCGGTCCCCACTGGTCCGCCACCCTGCGGGCACTGTCGATTTTCCGGGGGTCGTAGTCCAGACCGGAAATCCGGTGCCGCCATCCGCGGGCGCGCAGGTAAAAAGCCAGCACCCCCATGCCGCAGCCCACATCCAGCAGAGGCTGGGAGGTGGGGGCCAGCTCCCGGAAAACCGCATCGTAGAGGGGATCGGACGCCAGCTTGGAAATAACATACCACCGTTCCGAAACGGCGGGAAAAGCACGCGCCAGCCCGCGGAGGGCCGGAGAGTTGAAAGGGGAGGGAGCTTTCATTCAGCAGGCAGGGATTTACCGGACAGCCGTCCCGCGATGAGCCCCGGCCAGCGCAGAATCCCTCCGGGCATCAGACGCAGGAACAGCGACACCAGCCGGACGTTGTCCCGCAGATAGTGATAGTGTGAGACGCCGCCCTCCGCGGCATTCAGATAGCGCACCGGCGTGGGCACATTGATGAGGGGCACCCGCCGCCAGCACAGGCGGATGCCGGACTCGCATTCAAAATCATACCGCCGGCCAAACCGGGTGCTGTTCATCACCGCCAGCAGATCCCGCAGGGGGAAGACCCGCATGCCGAACATCACATCCCCGATGCCCCACCAGCCGCTGTGGAAGTCCGTCCAGAAATTCGCCACCTTCCGCCCCAGGATGCGCTCGCGGGGGGCATTTTCCGGAAACACCGGCTTGCCCAGAATCAGCGCCTCCGGATGGGCCTGCGACAGCGCCATGTAGCGGGGAATGAAATCCGCCGGATGCTGCCCGTCGGCATCAAACGCCAAGGCGTGGGTGAAGCCAGCCTCCAGCGCCGCCTTGGCGCCGGTGCAGATGGCCGCGCCCTTGCCGCAGTTCCGGTCGTGGTGGATCACGCGCAGCCGGGGCTCGGTGCGCGCCAGTTCGTCCAGCATGGCGCCGGTGCCGTCGTCACTGCCGTCCACCACCACCCACACCGGTGCCCACTGCTCCAGCACGCCGCGCACCACCTCCAGCACGCGGAGACCGGTGTTGTAGGTGGGGATGAGGACGAGACGGTGTGTGTCGGGGGCGGGAGGCACGGGAGCCCGGACTGTGACGCAACTTTCGCAAATGGAAAGTTCCAAACCGCCGGATGCCCTGCTCCCCCGCAGAGGCTCCCGCCCCGCCTTCGGTGCCGTTTTGGGTCAGACCTTCAGACCGGGGATTTCCCATCCCTTGCGGTAAGTGCGGCCCACGAAGGCGTTGGCCTCAGCCTTGTTTTTGAATTTCAGAGCCGCGGTGTCGAACTCCAGCGGCTGATCCGGGAAGATGCTGGACAGACAGCCGAGGAGCACCGCTTCGGTGAGCGGGCCGGAGTAGTCGAAGTTGGCGGATGGCAGCTTGCCGCCGTTGCGCACGGCGTCGAGGAACTCGTGATAGTGGTTCCGCTTCTCCAGGGTGGGGAATTTGTATTCCTTTGCTTTTTCCGCAGGCAGAATGACCGGGCGGCTCATATGGCCGAAAACGATCACGCCCTCGGTGCCGATGAAGACACTGCCTTGGGAGGGCAGCTTGCCGCCGGCCAGATCGGCCACCTCCTGCGGCGGTCTGGCCTGACCGTCCGTCCAGGTCACTTTGACCTCGGGGCCGGCGGTGTAAGCGGTGGCGGGGAAGGTGTACTCCACCCGGCCGCCGATGGCCCAGTTGTCCTTGCCGGGGGCGGGCCCCGTGCTTTTCACCAGCGTGGGGCTGGTCAGCGCCAAGGCGCGCATCCAGCCGCTGAACATGTGACAGCCCATGTCGCCGAGAGTGCCGGTGCCGAAGTCGCGGCGCTTGCGCCAGTTGCCGGGGTGATAGTAGCCATTGATATAAGGCCGCTCCGCCGCCGTGCCCAGCCACAGATCCCAGTCCAGGGTGGAGGGCACGGGATCCTGCCGTTGCGGCACGGGCTCCGGATCACCCCACTCCTTGTTGCTGAAGGTGTGGACTTCCTTGATTTTGCCGATGACACCGCTCTGCACCATGTGCACCGCATAGCGCTCATAAAAGTCGCTGGAGACCTGGATGCCCATCTGGGTCATCAGTTTCTTTTCCCGGGCCAGCTCGGTGATGAAGCGGCATTCACGGAGGTTCTGGGTGAGCGGCTTCTGGCCGTAAAGGTGCTTGCCCAGCTGCAGGGCGGCGGCACCGATGGGGGCGTGCATGTGGTCGGGCACGGAGACGTTCACGGAGTCGATGTTCCCGACCTCCTTCTCCAGCAGCTGCCGCCAGTCCTGATAGCATTTGGCCTGCGGCCAGAGCTTTTTGATCTCCGCGAAGTTGGCGGTGTCCACATCGGCCACGGCCACCAGTTCGAAATCCGGGTGGGAGGCGAAGCTCTGGAGGTCGCTCATGGCCTGTCCGCCACCGCCAAAGCTGGCGTGACGGACCTTGCCGTTGGGGGAGGCGGCCCGGAGATTCCGGATGAAGGCGGGAGCGGTGACCGCGGCGGCGGCGGCGGTGGTTAAAAATCGGCGGCGTTGCATCATGTGGGATTGGTTGAAACGAAAACGCATGACCGGGTCGTAATCTGACAACCAATCAGACCACCCCCGCGTCCCCGCCAGCCAACCGGAACCGCTTTGATCAGGCAAGTTTTCCTTTTGATACATTTCCAACCATGTCCAGTGTTCCGCAAAGCGGTGAGTATGAGGCGGTGATCGTGGGAGCTGGGCCTAACGGACTGGCCGCGGGTATCACCCTGGCGCGGGAGGGCCTGCGGGTCCTGATCCTGGAGGCGGCGGACCGGCCGGGCGGGGGCACGCGGACGGTGGAGCTGACCCTGCCGGGATTCCACCACGATGTGTGCAGCGCCGTGCATCCCATGTCCATGATCTCCCCCTTCCTGCGGTCGCTGCCCCTGACGAAGTTCGGGCTGGAATGGGTGCATCCCGAGATCCTGCTGGCGCATCCCTTGGACGGCGGGCGCGCGGCGACCATGTGGCTGGATCTGGACCGCACGGCGGAGGCTTTGCCGGGGAGGGATGGAAAAGCCTGGAAAAACTGGCTGGCTCCTTTTCTGCCGCACGCACATGGGCTTTTCAAGGATCTGCTGGGAGCTCTGCCGGTGCGCCCGCGGCATCCGCTGCTGCTGGCGCGGTTCGGGCTGGACGCCATGAAGTCCGGCCTGTGCCTCGCGCGGGGGAAATTCAAATCGGACGAGGCCCGCGCGCTGGTGGCCGGCAACTGCGCCCACAGTGTCCGGCCGCTGGACCAGTGGTTCACCGCCGCCATCGGCGTGGCCCTGTCGGTGGCCGGCCACGCGGGAGGATGGCCGGTGGCCGCCGGCGGCAGCGCGTCGATCACCCAAGCCATGGCCCGCTACTTCGAGGCTTTGGGCGGGGAGATTGTCTGCGGAGCGGAGGTGCGGGACATCCGGGACCTGCCCAAGGCCAGGGCCGTGCTTTTCGACACCGGCCCGCAGGCCATGGGCCGCATCGCTGCCGCCCGGCTGCCGGCGGGATACCGGCGACGGCTGGAGAAATTCCGCTACGGCCCCGGTGTCTTCAAACTGGACCTCGCCGTCAGCGAGCCCATTCCTTGGACCAATCCGCTCTGCCGGAAAGCCGGCACCGTGCATGTGGGCGGCACGCTGGAGGAGGTCGCCGCTGCCGAGCGCGCCTGCCGGACGGGCAATGCGGGGCCGCGGCCTTTCGTGCTGGTGGCCCAGCAGAGTATTTGCGATCCCCGGCGCGCGCCCGCCGGAAAGCATACCGTCTGGGCCTACTCCCATGTGGCCAGCCGGTGCGGCACGGACCATTCCGAGGCCATTCTCAACAGCATCGAGCACTACGCGCCGGGCTTCCGCCAGACCATTCTCGCCACCCACGCAATGGGCCCGGCGGCTATGGAGCGGCACAACGCCAACAATGTGGGAGGGGATATCACCGGCGGGGTGATGGATCTTTCCCAGATGTTCACCCGGCCCGTCGCCCGCTGGAATCCCTGGACCACGCCGGACCGCGGGATCTTCATCTGCTCCAGTTCCACGCCCCCCGGAGGCGGTGTCCACGGCATGTGCGGGCACCACGCGGCGCTGACGGCCTTGAGAAAAGTCTTCGGCCTCCGGCCCCAGGGATTCGGCAGCGTGGACCCGGCGGAGACGGGATCCCGAGCCTGATCGGGGAATGTGCGGCCAAGCCGCACCGGGCGGCACGATGGGGTTGACCTCCGGCGGCGGCGGCGTTATGCGACCAGCCCCACCGATCCGATTTTCAACCCTCACCGCACTCCCTGTTATGGCACTCGCACCCGGCACCAAGGCTCCTGATTTCAAGCTCACCACCCTCGGCGCCAACGGCCCTGAGTATGTCACCCTGAGCGACCAGGCCGGGAAAACCAACACCCTCCTGCTGTTTGTGCCCATGGCCTTCACGGGTGGCTGCACCAAGGAGCTTTGTGAAATCTCCGCGGGTCTGAATGACTTCACGGGCCTGAACGCCACCGTGCTCGCCATCAGCGGCGACAACCCCTTTGCCCAGGCGGCGTGGGCTGAGAAGGAGAACATCAAAGTTCCCCTGCTCAGCGATTACGACCACACCGTCGCCAAGGCCTACGATGTGGCCTACGACAGCTTCCTGCCGGAGAAAAACCTCGGCCAGGCCGGCGTGGCCAAGCGCTCCGTCTTCATCGTGGACCGCGAGGGTGTGATCCAGTATGCCGAATCCTACGATTCCCCCAGCGAACTGCCCGACTTCGCAATCATCAAAACCAAACTTGAGGCCCTGAAGTAGGAACCAGCAAGTCCCGGCCTTTTTTGCCCCTGTTTCTGTTTCTGTCTCTGTCCATCATTCGTCCGCCATGCCCCATTACGATTACGTCTGCGAAAAATGCGGCCACGAGTTCGAAATCTTTCAGTCGATGAACGACAAGCACCTCACCAAGTGCCCCCAGAAAGGCTGCAAAGGCAAGGTGCGCCGCAAAATCGGCACCGGCGCCGGCCTCGTGTTCAAGGGCAGCGGCTTCTACATCACCGACTACCGCAGCGAGTCCTATAAAACCGCGGCCAAACAGGACAGCGCGGCGGCTTCCTCCGCAGCATCGCCAGCGTCCTCATCCGAGCCCTCCGCAGCCTCATCTCCCGCCTCCGGGAGCGGAAGCGGCAACAGCGGCGGCGGCGGTGAGAAAAGCACTCCCGCCCCCAAAGCGGAAAACAAGACCCCCGCCGCGAAAAAATCCAAGCCGGAGACGTAGCCGCAGAGGGTTGGATACAGGCGGGAACAAACGGCCGGCTGACATTTCCCGTGCGCTGACACAACGGTATTCTGTTGATGGCGGGAACCGGCATCCGTGCCGAATGCCCGGAATAGAAGCCCGAACAAGCACTCTGCCACCTGTCATGAAGCGGATCCGGAACTCCGAAGACCATGAGAAGGCGCTGAAGCGTCTTGCGGAGCTCATGACAGCTGATTCCGAAGGGGGCTCCAAAGAGGAGATGGAACTCGGCCTCCTTGCTTCCTTTGTGGAGGATTACGAGAAACGCACGGTCATGATCCCCGCACCCACTCCTGCGGAGGCCATCCGATTCCGCTTGGAGCAGGCAGGGCTGAAACAGCGGGATCTGATTCCCTTCATCGGCTCAAAAAGCCGGGTGTCCGAGGTGCTGTCGGGAAAACGCGAACTGACTCCTGAAATGGTCTACAAACTTCATGCAGGTCTGGGCATACGGGCAGCGATGGTCAAAGCCGGGAACTGGCCTGACTGATGATGGGGGATGGCGATGCCTTTGGAGGCCCCTGCTCCACTATGTTATGAAAAATGATCAGCGCCATCAGGGCGGCGGTGCCGAAGGTACAGATTTCCGTGATGGGGACCCGCTTCAACCTGCGTTCAAGACCAGGATTGACCCTCAGCAGGGTCCATGAGGCCCAGGCGCGGTGGAAAAAATAAAATGCCACCCCGGCGCAGGCCAGAACGAGTATGGAAAAACCCAGAGCGGAGCTGGCATGGGAGCCAAGGATGCTGGCCAAATAAATCCACACCCAGTTCCTTATCCATGAATTGCGGAATCTGTCATTCTCAAAAAATGGCTTCCGGGGGAGCAGGCCCACCGCCGCGCGGTAGTCCGCGATGACAGCGGCATAACGCTCCCAGGTCCGGACCAGAAAAAAGGAGGGAAACCCCACCAGCGCGGCGATCGCGACACCAGGCAGCAGGATCAGGATGGGAATGAGTAAAATTCAACCGGTGATTTCCTAGGAGATAAAGGAAAGAAACATACTCAAGTTCGGGTTGGAGGGTGAACAACGTTGGGCCTATTTTCCATGATTGTTGGATCCCTGCAACTGGCAGGTGACTGCGAGCCGGATAGGGAAACGCTGCGGGGAAAAATTTCATGGCACAACCCGACGGTGACCAGCGTCCGGGACTAAAGTCGTACAGGGAGGCCATCCGGCTTCCTGACAAAAGTCAATACGAGGACCATAGTCCTATGGTGATTCCTGGCGGCGTATGTGATGGTCCGGCATGACCATATCAGCCCCGTGTGATTCCCATCACAAAAAACGATGGCTGAAAACCGGTCGTCACCGGCTGATCAAGCGGGGAAAGCAATGCTGCCGCGGGTGTTGTGATCGACCAGTGTCAGCTCGGGTTTGTGCTGGTCATCTCTTGGACGGCGGGAAAACAATATTTAATAATATCCAATTTTATTTAACTGATTCACCTATGAAAAAATCAACACTCCGACTCAGCCTTGCGGCTTGCGCCCTCACCGTCAGCACGGCTCCGGGGGGTTTCCAGACCCACCAGCCGGCGGAGGTGATTCTGGGGAATCTGTATGCCCCGACCCAGGCGCTTTATTATCCCATGGGGATCACGGTGGACCCGGTCACGAAAAAAATCTTTGTCTGTGACACGGGCAGCAACCGGATCCTCCGTTTTCCCGCCGCCGCCGGAGTGACGCCCAAACTTCATCCGGAGGCGGTTCTGGGTCAGGAGAACATGATTGACCGGTCATCAGGCACCACGAAGCACCATCTTGACTCTCCCCAAGCAGTGGTTTTTGACGCCGCCGGTCATCTTTGGGTGTCGGATTCCGCGAACAATCGGGTGCTTCGTTATGACAATCCATCGGTTGGGGAAACCCCGGCTCCCAGCGGAGTGCTCGGGCGTCCTGATTTCGTGACATCCCAGCACGGGTTGGGCGCGGCCGGCATGTGGAAACCCTCGTCCATGGCCTGTTCAGGCACCACTCTTTATGTGGTGGATGAATCCAACAAACGGGTGCTGCGTTTCGATAATGCCGCCGCCAAAGCCAATGGCGCCCCTGCCCAGGCGGTTTTCGGACAGGCGGATTTCAACAGCGGAGTCTCCGGTCTCACCGCTAAGAATTTTTCGGTCCCGGGAGGAGTGGCCCTCACCACCGAAGGCAGTTCCACCACCTTATGGGTATCGGATGTTGACAATGCGCGGGTGCTCGGTTTTCCCAATCCGAACGCCGGCGGCCCCGCGGGCGCCACAGCCACGCGGGTGCTGGGGCAGGCTGATTTCACCACCAAAGCCAACAACGGCTTTGTAGGGGCCGGGAACCTGTTCTGGCCGGGGCAGCTGACCGCCTCCGGCAACAGCCTTTATCTGGCGGACACCGGCTTCTTCCGGGTCCTCCGCTGGGATTCGCCCGGGAGCGGCCAGAACAATCAACTGGCTGCCATGGTTTACGGACAGTCGGATTTTTCTTCCGGCAAAGCAGGCACCGCCACCGGGGCCGGGAATGTGCGTGGAGTCTTTGCCGATGGGGACGGAGCGCTTTGGGTCACCGATATCCAGAAAAACCGGGTGGTGCGTTATGATCAGGCCCGGCAGAAGCCCATGGATTCCGACTTCGATTTTGTGCTGGCCCCTGAAGGAAACGATATTCAGGATCCGCCCAGCTTTGGTTCAGGCTTGGCCATTGATCCCGTCTCCGGCAAAGTCTATGTCTCCGATGCCCCGAAAAACCGGGTGCTGCGTTTCTCCAGCTATGCGGTCCTGGTGGCCGGATACCGGCCGGAGGCAGTGTTTGGTCAGACCGATTTCGCGGGTAAGGATCCGGGTGTCCAATCCACAAGAATGAATGCTCCCACGGCTCTGGCCTGTGATTCCAATGATCAGCTCTGGGTGGCGGACACAGGCAACAACCGGGTTCTGCGTTTCACCAATGCCTCAACCCGATCCAATGGCCCGGTATCCGGCACGCTGCTCGGACAGCTGGCTTACGGCCTGGGCGGCAGTTCGGCGGGGGCCGGCCGCATGAATGCGCCACGCGGCCTGGCGGTTGACGGGCAGGGGACCCTGTGGGTGGCGGACTCCGGCAATAACCGGCTCCTGCGCTTCAATCTGGCTCCCTTCAAAGCCAATGGAGCCGTGCCGGATGGGTATCAGGGGCAGGCTACGGCCACGGCCAGCGCCCCCGGCCTGACCAGCCGGAATCTGAATTTACCCACCGGGCTGACCCTGAACGCCGGTCGGCTCTGGGTGCTGGATGGAGGCAATAACCGAGTGCTCCGTTTCGACAGCATCGCCGGACGCTCAAATTTCGCCGCCGCCGACGGGGTGCTGGGACAGCCGGGCTTCATCACCAAAACCGCCGGCTCCGGCGCGGCGGAGATGAGTGTGGGCGAGGGATGCCTGGTGGTGGACTCCTTCGGGCGGCTTTATGTCAGCGAACGCGACAACCGGCGCATCACCTGGTTCAACGCCGCCGCCGGCAAAACCAACGGCGGCATGGCCAACGGGGTGCTGGGCAGATCCGGTTTCGGCGCCACCGACGACAGCTGGGACCATCTGCATGTGGGCAAGGTCACCGGCATCGCCATGGATCCCCGTGGATCGCTCTGGGCCGCCGATTCCCTCCGCAACCGGGTGCTGCGTTTTTCCCCGGTCACACCGGCGGTCACCGCCTGTGAAATGGGAGCCAATAACCATTTCAACATGACCTTCAAAAGCACCACCGGAGCCTTTTATCAGGCGGAACGCAGCGCGGATCTGAAAACCTGGACCCCGTCGGGCGCCAAAGTGCAGGCGATCGGTGAAATTGCGGTCTGGAGCGACCCGGCGCTGGCCTCAGGCAAACAGTTCTACCGTCTCCGGGAGGTTGCCCCGTGATACCGCTGAAAAGAAGGCAGGAATGCAAAGTCCGTCTGATCCTTGGGTGCCTGTGCCTGTTCCTTTTTCAGCTCAGTGCCTGCCGCCGTCTGTCTCCTTGGGAGGTTTACCGCACTCAAAACCAACCCGCATTCAAATCAGTGCTCTGGGGCGGATTTTGTCCGGCTGTCCAGAGTGTCTCAATCAGGGGCTGCTGAAATGTCAAAAAAAGGGGTGACCGCCACTGGGCAGTCACCCCGGAAAGGAGTTTGTTGATTGGCCCGCCATGCGGGGTGCGGGCTGTCGGCTGAATATAGAATCTGAACCGGAAGCCGGATCCGGGTCCGCCTGCTTACTTGGCGGGGGCCGGAGCAGCGGCCTTGGCCTCATAGCCGGGGGCGGGTTTGCCTTCGGCAGTGAGGTGGCCGGTGGACCAGAGAAGGCCGCGGGTCACGAGGTCGAGGTATTTGTCGTCCGCCACGGTCTCGTTGTTGTGGCCGATGGTGGTGGAGAAGACGCGGGTCTTTTTGGGGCCGTACTCATGGCTCCAAGCCACCACAGTCTCGCTGTTGCCCTGCTTGCCCTTGGCGATGGCCTGGGTGCCGTCGTGGATTTTGATGTTGTTGTAGAGCTCCTCGTTCACGGTGGTCCAGTTTTCCAGACCGTCGGCGATAGTGCCCTTCTGATAGGTGATTTCGATGGGCTTCTGGGGGCCGTGGCCGCTGGACTGGAGGCCGATGTAGTCGAACCACAGGGATGCGTCGGTGCCGCTGGTGACGGTTTTGCCGACATCCGCCGCGGTGCGGTAGGAGTGCATGGCGCAGTGCAGGTTCACGCCGGGGACGCCGTTGCGGTGGGGCTCCAGGATGCGGTTCACCACGGTCAGGTCCTTGATGTCGGCGGAGCACTCGTCGTGGATCACCACGTCGTAGCCCTCGGCCCAATTCGCTTTGTCGTAGCAGGTGAAGGTGGCTTTGGTGCTGGTATCGCTGGAGTAGCAGATATCGACCACCAGGTTGGCGCGCTCCTCCAGGCCGGCCTTGAGGATGTCCTTCTGCTTGCCGTAGTCGTGGCAGCAGCCGCCTAGGACCAGCAGAGCCTTCAGAGGCTGGACAGTTTCGACGACACCGGCGGAGGCGGGGGCGGGGGCGGGGGCGGCGAGAACCGTGTCCTCACCGGTGGCGAGGAAAACGATGCCGGTGCTGAACAGGGCGGCGAGGGGCAGGGCGGTGAGAAGCCGGGATTTCATGAGTGGAAGGAAGGTGGTGTTGGTGGAGGAGGAGTCTGCGGTGCGGGTTCAGTTACGGGTTTAGTGCCCTGGTCTATCCCTGTGCAACCCTTTTCATATTTCCGGGGATGCGGAGCCGGCCCCCCAGCCGCCGCCGCCGGGGGTGCGCAGGTGCAGGGTGGTCCCCGCCTCCACGGCCAGGGTGACCGTGCCGGGCAGGTCCTGACGGGTGCCGTCGGGCAGGGTCAGCCATTGACCGCCGCAGGCCCCCGGTCCCCCGCCCGCAAGGCCGATGGGCGGAGTGAGCCGGTGCTCCGTGAGCAGGGAAACGGTGAGCGGCGCGCGGAAATGATAGCGCCGCACAGCCCCGCAGCCGCCGGGGAAGGCACCGGCCCCGCCGGAGTGCGGGCGGATTGAGAACTCCTCCAGCCGCACGGGGTAGCGGCGCTCCAGAATCTCCATGTCGGTGATGGCGGTGTTGGTCATGTGGGTGTGCACGGCATCCGTGCCCGCATACCCCGGCCCCGCGCCGGAGCCGCCGCAGACGGTTTCGTAATGCCCGAACGAGGCATTGCCGAAAATGACGTTGTTCATGGTCCCCTGGCTGCCGGCCTCCAGCCCCAAGGCATGCAGCAGGGTGTCCACCACCCGCTGGCTGGTCTCCACATTGCCGCCCACCACCGCCGGGGACTGCGCGGGATCCTCCGCGAAGTCCGGATTCAGAAAACCCGGCGGCAGCACGAGGTCCACCAGATCCAGAAAACCCTCATTCAGCGGGATGGGTTCCCCCGTCCACAGCCGCAGCACGTACAGCACGGCGCTGCGGACCACGGCGGGGGTGGCGTTGCGGTTGCCGGGATGCACCGCGCCGCTGCCAGTGAAATCGACCGTGAGCCGTCCCCCGGACTTGGTCAGGGAAACCGCGATCGGCGTGCCGTCGTCCAGCGCCTCCACCGCGCGGGCATCCGTCAGGGGGGCGGTCTCCAGCGTGCGCGCCAGGGCGCGGCGGGCCTGGGCGGTGAGTTGGCCCAGCCGGGCGCGGAGCGTCTCCTCCCCGTGGGCCTGGCAAAGCTCCAGCAGGGCGGCGGCTCCATGCCGGGCGGCGGCGGTCTGGGCGCGCAGGTCTGCGAGATTGTCCGCCAAAGCGCGGGTGGGGAAGGGAGCACGGGTCAGCCGGTCCGCGACCTCGTTTTCACAGGAGGCACCGGCCCTTACCAGATGCATGGGCGGCAGCACCACGCCCTCCTCCGCCAAATTCCGGGCAAAGGCGGGCATGGAGCCGGGCGTGATGCCGCCGATCTCCGCATGGTGCGCCCGGTTGGCAGTGTAGCCCAGCAGAGCGCCGGAGGGAGCGAAGACCGGGCAGATCACGGTCACATCCGGCAGATGGGATCCGCCGCAGGCCGGGTCGTTGGTCGCCAGCACATCCCCCGGCTGCGGGGGCAGCACGGCCACGCTGCGGCGCACGCATTCCCCCAAGGCGCCCAGATGCACCGGAATGTGCGGCGCGTTGACCAGCAGGCGTCCGTCCGCATCGAGCAGGGCGCAGGAGTAGTCCAGCCGCTCCTTCACGTTGGTGCTCACCGCCGTGCGGCGCAGCAGCTCGCCCATGGCATCGACCAGTCCCTGAAAGCGGCAGCGGAACAGCTCGGCGGTGGCGGCCTCGGACTCCGTTTCCGCAGGTGGTGGCTGTGGTTGTATCTGTGGCTGTGACTGCGGCGGCGGGAGCGTGGTGGAGGCGGAGGCGGGTGCCGGGGACTCAGAGGCTGCCGGGGAGGGAGCCAATGCGAAATCCGTTCCGCTTCCGCTTCTTCCGGAAATCCGCGCCAGCAGCCACGATCCCTGACTGCCTTGCCGCGCGGTCCAGCCGGGGTCGATGATCAGAGTGCTGAAGGCGTCCTGCAGCAGGTGCGGACGCGGGGCGGCGGGCGGTATGGAAAGAGCCAATGTTTCCGGAAAAACCTCCGCCGCCTCCTCCGGCGCAGGCGGGGAGGCGATGACCCGCAGGGAGACCAGTTCCAAGGGGCGGTGGGGCGGTGGCGGATAGCCATAGAGTTTTTGAAATTCCTCCGCGAAGGCCGGTGCCAGACCAGCCGGGTCCGCAAAGTCCAGCGTCAGGCTGGTGTCCTGCCCCTGCAGCCGCACCTCCGCGAGGCGTCGGCGGATTTGGCCGGCGGGGTGGTTCAGGGAATGCAGGGCGCCGGCCTCCAGTTCAGCCACCACCGGTGGCAGATTCAGGACCGCGTCCGCCAGTGGCAGGAGAATCTGACGCTCCGCGAACCGTTCTGGCAGCGCGGCGGCAGCCCCGGAGGCGCTGAGCAGGCCCGCATCGCGGGGCACGAGGATTTGAGGAATGCCCAACTGGTCCGCGATGGCGCAGGCATGCTGTGGACCGGCTCCTCCAAAGGCCACCAAGGTGCAGCCCGCGGGGTCCACTCCGTCGCGCACGGAGATGGACCGCACCGCCTCCGCCATGCGGCCCACGGCGATTTTCAGCAGTCCGTGGAGCAGTGTGGCGTCGTCGGCGGGAACCGGCAGGCCGTGGTCCGTCATTTTGCGCTTCAGGGCCTCCAGCGCCGCCAAGGCGGGCGGGCGGCTCAGGGGAATGCCGGCCTTTCCCGGATCCAGCCGGCCCAGCAGCAGATTCACATCCGTCAGGGTCAGGGGGCCGCCGCGCCCGTAGCAGGCGGGGCCGGGATCTGCTCCGGCGCTGCGGGGGCCGACGGTCAGGCCTGTGGGCGTGACATCGCAGATGGATCCACCCCCGGCGGCCACCGTTTCGATGCGCAGGGAAGGGGCCAGAATGACCGACTGCCCCAGCCGCTGCTCGAACTGATACAGAAAATCCCCCTCCCAGCGCGCCACGTCCGTGCTGGTGCCGCCCATATCCAAGGTGAGAATCCGTGGCAAACCCGCGCGCCGGGCCGCAGCCGCGCAGCCGGCCACCCCGCCCGCCGGGCCGCTGAGCAGACTGTCGCGGGCGCGGAAGGTCCCCGGCTCCTCCAGCCCGCCGGCGCTGGTCAGGCAGAAAAAGGTCCGGGCCGCCGGCCCCAGGCAGGCGCGCACCTTCTCCACAAAGGCATCCATCACCGGAGCCAGCGCGGCGTTCACCACCGCCGTGCGCGCGCGGGGCAGCAAGCGGATCAAGGGCGACAGCTCCGCGCTCAGGGTGATGCTGGTGAAACCCGCCGCCCGCAGCACGCGGCCCACCGCCTGCTCATGCGCGGGATTCAGATAGGAATGCGCCAGCGCCACGGCGGCGGTGCGCACTCCCTGCCGCACCAGCTGTTCCGCGATGGGTGCCAAAGTGGCGGGATCGAACCCAGTCAACACATTCCCCCGCGCATCCAGCCGCTCCTCCACCTCCACGGTGTGGTGGTGCAGTGGATGGTCGCGGTGATGCTGCCGGGCAAACAGGTCGGCGCGGCGCTGGTCGCCGATGGTCAGCAGATCGCGGAAGCCCCGCGTCACCCAAAAGGCCACCTCCGCCCATTGATTCTCCAGCAGGGCATTGGTCGCCAGCGTGGTCGCCAAGCGGTATTCGTGCGGGGGAAACTCCGCATCCAGCCGCGTGCCCGTCAGCAGCCGGGCACCGGTCACCGGCGCGGGCTCGCCCGTGTGGATCTCCAGGGTCCAGCCTGCCGCTGCCGCTGCGGCTGCGGCTGCGGCTGCGGTGCTGTGGTCAGGCCCGGCGGCGGTGCCGATGCCGGAAAGAGCCGCAGGCAGGGCAGGGAAGACCTCCAGCGTGGATCCCGCAGAGTGCCGCAAGGTGCCGCTCCACGCCGGGATGGAGGGGGAGTCTGGAGAGAATAGTTCCGCCTTCCAGCCGGCAAAAAAATCATCACCCTGCGCCCAGTCCGCTGTGGCGGAAATCCGGTGGCCGTCCACCACCGTTTTCACCCCGGTCCGCAGGCGTCCGCTGGAGAGAATCTTCTCCCGCCGCCATTCCCCGCCGGGAGTCCGCGCGCAGCAGTCGGTGAAGGTGCCGCCCCGGTCGACGGCGATCAGCCACAGGGCTCCGCTGTGGTCTTGGGAATCAAGGTCTGCCATGCCCGTTCCCTGGCACCGGAAGGGTCGAGGCGCATCCGTTTAAACGGGAGTCCTGCGCGGAAACACCTTCATTAAACGCATTGCGGATGGATGCCGCCCAAAACGCTAGGACTGGCTGCCCCGCTCAAGTGGATAGACGATCGGTGGCCCCGGAGCTTGGCTCCGTTGAAAACAAACTGTGCGGAACAGCGTCTTTTCCGAAGACGGGCTGCTGAATGCACTTGCAGTCCCATTGTCCGTGAGCCCAATAATCCCGTGGATCAACACTCATCAATGCAACTTCTGGAGGTCAGGTCGGGCGACGGGACAAAGAGCGTAAAGTTCACATGGTGCATGGATGAATGGGGAAGTATTTTCTCTCACCGCATCATCGTCAAAACCTCCGATTTGTTTAAAGAGTTCGATTTGGGAGGGTGCGCTGGATTTGGCTTCCGGCGCGTGCAGGCGTTTTTCGGGAATGTAGCGGTGGAGCAGTGCAGCCTTGGGTTCCGTAACCCCCATATCATCACTTATGATCTGACGAGGAGTGTGCAGTCCGGTATTTCCTTGGCTGTGGATGACACTGCCCAAGAGGAATCGTTTGTTATTTCGCTGGATGAAAGTCCGGAGGCCACGGCGTGCAGCGGATAGCTGGAAAGAAGGATTGCTTATGGGCCTGAAGGCTACTGCCGGTGGTGGAGGCACCGCCATTTATCATCAAAAAGCCTTGATCCCCTGCAGGGAGGCGAAGCTGACCCGGCGCATGATCTGCTGGAAATCCGACATCCACGCCACATGGGCCAGGGTTTCGGTGGTGGCGGCGTAAAGGGCGCTGCGCAGTCCGTTTTTCCCGATGGGGCGGGAGGCCACGTATTCACGCTCAAGAAAAGGCTGCACGGCCCACCGGGGCATGGCGGCGATGCCGCGTCCGCTGGCGACGAGCTGGAGAATGGCGACGGTGAGCTCCGTGGCGCGCCGTTTGGCGGGGTCGATGCGGGCGGGGATCAGCACCTCGCGCATGACGTCGATGCGGTCGTCGGGAATGGGGTAGGTGATCAGGGTCTCGGTGGCGAAATCCCTGGCCGTGAGATAAGTCTTTTTGGTCAGGGCATGCTCCCTCGCCAGCAGGGCGGAAACCTCGTAGCGGAAGAGTGGATGGAAAGCGGTGTGGGGGCGTTTGATGGCGTGGGAGACGATGACCAGATCCGCCCGGTCCTCATGCAGCAGGCCGATGGGGTCGGCATGAAAGCCAGACACCAGATCCTGCTCCACCTCCGGCCAGCGCTCGCGGAAGGCATCCATGGAGGGCATCAGCCAGTCGAAGCAGGAATGGCACTCCACGGCGATCCTAAGCTGTCCGGTGCTGCCGCCCGCGATACGGGCCAGATCGCGCTCCGCCTCGGCCATCTGCTGCTCCATGCGGCGGGCCAGCTCCAGCAGCCGCTGCCCGGCGGGCGTGAGCCTGATGGGCATGGTCCGGCGCTCGAAAAGCGGCAGCCCGCAGAGCTCCTCCATGACCCGCACCTGATGCGAGACCGCCGGCTGGCTCAGGTGCAGGCGCTCCGCCGCCTTGGACAGGCTGTGGGTGTCCACAATGGCCGAAAGCGTGCGCAGATGCCGGAACTCAAGCGGCGAGGAGGGGCTGGAGATCATAAAAATGATGAATGGAGAACGCTAATAGAATGCATTGGATGAAAGTGCAAGATTGCGGCTGGCTCAGGGATTCATGAGCAACATCAAAACGCACAACCTGGGTTATCCCCGAATCGGCGAACAGCGGGAGCTGAAAAAAGCGACCGAGGCCTATTGGAAAGGAAAGCTTTCGCAGGAGGAGCTGCTGGCTGCCGGCAGGCGGCTGCGGGAGACGAACTGGAAAAAGCAGCGGGCCGCCGGCATGGACCTGATCCCGGTCAACGATTTCTCCTTCTATGATCAGACGCTCGATATGAGCTGTCTGCTCGGCAATGTGCCGCCCCGCTTCCAGTGGAAGGGCGGACTGATGGATGTGAACACCGTCTTCACCATCGCCCGCGGCACCCAGGACGGCGCCTCCCCGGCGGCGCACGGGCATGGCGCGGACTGCGGCTGCGGTAACGGTGACGGCGGCGGAAAGAGGGTGTCCACCCACGCCAGCGAGATGACCAAGTGGCTGGACACGAACTACCATTATATCGTGCCGGAGTTTCAGGCGGATACCCAATTCACCCTTAGCGGCACCAAGGTGTTTGACGAATTTGAGGAGGCTAAATCGCTCGGCCTGAACGCCAAGCCAGTGCTCATCGGACCGGTGACCTATCTCAGCTTCGGAAAGGTCCAGGACCGGGACCATCCGGATTTCGATCCCTTCACTCTGTTGGACAACCTGCTGGATGTTTATGCGGAAATCATCGGAAAACTGGCCGCCGCCGGCGCGCCGTGGATCCAGCTGGATGAGCCGGTGTTCTCCATGGATCTCAATGACCAGCAGCGCGCCGCGCTGAGGACGGCGTATGACCGCCTCTCCAAGGCCAAAGGGTCCGCCAAACTCATCGTCGCCACCTACTTCGGCGGCGTGCGCGGCAATCTGAACGACTATCTGGCGCTGCCGGTGGAGGCGCTGCATTTCGACTTCGTGCGCGGTGCGGAGGACATCGGTGCGGCGCTGGCGGGGTTCCCCGCTGACAAAATTCTCTCCGTTGGCATTGTCGAGGGACGCAACATCTGGAAAAACAACTATGACGCCTCCCTGGCGGTGCTGGAGAAAGCGAAAGCCGCTGTCGGCGCGGACCGTTTGTGGGTGGCCCCCTCGTGCTCCCTGATCCATTCCCCCGTCACTCTGGCCAATGAGCCGAAGCTTGATGACGAACTCAAAAACTGGCTGGCTTTCGCGGATCAAAAACTGGTGGAGGTTGCCGACCTGCGCCAGTTGCTGGATGGAACCGGAGCCGCCGAGAAGCTTTCCGCCAATGTGCAGGCCGCTTTTTCCCGGCGCACCAGCACGCGGATTCACAATCAGGCCGTCAAATCGCGGCTCAACTCCGTGAAAGCCGGTGATTTCGACCGCGCCTCCGGTTTCCCGGCCCGGCAACGGAAGCAGGCTGACAAGTTGAAACTGCCGGAGTTCCCCACCACCACCATTGGCTCCTTCCCGCAGACCCACGAAATCCGCCAAGCCCGCGCGCAGTGGAGGAAGGGCGCGCTTAGCGATGCCGATTATGATGCCTTCCTCAAAGCGGAAACCAAAAAATGCGTGGAGTGGCAGGATGAGATCGGCATCGACATGCCCGTGCACGGCGAGTTCGAGCGCAACGACATGGTGGAGTACTTCGGAGAGAACCTCGAGGGATTCGCCTTCACCGGCAATGGCTGGGTGCAGAGCTATGGCAGCCGCTATGTGAAGCCGCCCCTCATTTTCGGCGACATCAGCCGTCCGAAGCCCATGACCGTTTACTGGTCGCAGTATGCGCAGTCCGTCACCAGGAGGCCGATGAAGGGCATGCTCACCGGCCCGGTGACCATCCTTCAGTGGAGCTTCGTCCGCGACGACCAGCCGCGCTCCGTCACCACCCATCAAATCGGTCTCGCCATCCGGGACGAGGTCGTGGATCTGGAGACCGCCGGCATCGCCGCCATCCAGATTGACGAGCCCGCCATCCGTGAGGGCCTGCCCCTGCGCCGCAGCGACTGGGACCATTATCTCGACTGGGCCGTGAAGGGATTCCGTCTCACCGCCAGCGGGGTGAAGGATGACACGCAGATCCACACCCACATGTGCTACTCGGAGTTCAACGACATCATCCAGGCCATCGCGGACATGGACGCCGATGTCATCACCATCGAGACCAGCCGCTCCAACATGGAGTTGCTTGACGCTTTTGTGGGCTTCCAATATCCCAATGAAATCGGACCCGGCGTCTATGATATCCACTCCCCGCGCGTGCCGACCGAGGAGGAGATGGTGCGTCTGATGGCCAAAGCCGAAGCGGTGCTGCCGCGCCGCAACCTGTGGGTGAACCCCGACTGCGGGCTCAAGACCCGCGGCTGGGAGGAGGTCAAACCCTCCCTCATCCACATGGTCGCCGCCGCCAAAACCCTGCGCGCCGCCCAGCCCGCCGTGGCCTGATCCCGGCCTTTCCGCCACGGGCGGGACTTCCGCCGCTTTCCCCATTCATTCCCATCTCCGAAGCCGTGGAGAGAGTCCGCTCTCCTCCACGGCACTTTCCTTTCCCATACGCTTCCATGCATATACAGGACATCCTCCGTGCCTCGTCATCGCCCACGGTCTCCTTTGAATTCTTTCCCTCCAACACGGCGGAAGGCCAGGAACGGCTGAAGGAGACCATCTCCCGGCTGGCGGACTGCCAGCCGGACTTTGTGAGCATCACCTACGGCGCCGGCGGCTCCACGCGGGATGCGACCCGGCAGCTGGTGGCCCATGTGAAAGGGAGCACGGGACTGAATCCCGTCCCGCATTTCACCTGCGTCAACCACCAGCGCGCGGATATCGACGCCATTCTGGCCGGCTACGCGGCCATGGGCATCGGCAATATCCTGGCCCTGCGCGGGGATGTTCCCCGGAACCTGCCCGGCCACCGCCACCAGGACGATTTCTGCGGCCACTGCGCCGATCTGGTCCGCCACATCCGGGGATTCAACGCCGGCGGGGCGCATCCTGACAGCCGCGGGTTCGGCATCGGCGTGGCAGGGTTTCCGGAGGGGCATCCCGCCACCCCCAACCGGCTGGCGGAGATGGATCATCTGAAGGCCAAGGTGGACGCCGGCGCGGACTACATCTGCACCCAGCTGTTTTTCGATAACCGGCATTTCCACGACTTCCGGGAACGCTGTGAGCTGGCCGGTGTGCGCGTGCCGGTTCTGGCCGGCATTCTGCCCGTGACCACCTTCGCCGGTCTGAGGCGGATGGCGGAGCTGTCGGGCGGGACGAATATTCCGGGGCGGCTTTTGAGGAGCCTGCTCAAATATCAGGACGACCCGGCGGCGGTCCTCGAAATCGGCCTCCACCACGCCACGGAGCAGTGCTTCGACCTGATGCACAACGGGGTGTCCGGCATCCACTTCTACACGCTCAACCAGGCTGCCCCGGTCTTGGAGATCCTGAAGCGGCTGGGGAGGAAACCCCGTTATGCAAATGCGGATCCGGAGGGAAATGCTTGAAGGTCCCGACCCGGCCCGGGGCTCACGCGGTGCCTCCGTCCGCCTGAAACATAAACGGCAGCCCCGCCGGCCACGCCGGGTGAGGGCCGCGTGGAGATTGATGGCTCGCTGAAAAGGGTGGAAAAGGCCTGATGAGCGGATCGCTTCATGGGATGGGATCTTTATCCTGTGCATTGGCTGGTGCTGAAAAGCTCCCATCAACGGATAAAACACATTCCGGCGGTCACTGTCTGACAAAAAGGGTGCCGGTATGAAGAAAAGAGGTTGTATGCTTCCAGTATCCGCTTTTCTCCGGCTTTATAAGCGGCGGCCCCGCTGCCGGCCCCGAAAGGGCGCATTAAAAACATGAAGCGAAATAGCTGTTGCAGTTCATTGTTAATTCCGAATTTGTGCTGGCTTGGCATTCTGATACATGACCATGGCCCGCCAAGCGACCATTTTCCGGAAACAATAATATGATCCATCCTCCCCGGTTCCGAAACCTCCCCCCGTCCGGATCATGGATGGCTTCCGCGGCTCTTCGGGTGTCAGGTCTGCTCCTCCTGCCACCCGGCTCCCTTTTGGCGGGCACGGAACCGCCAGGAAAGCAGCCTTTGGTCAATCTGGACGCCACCGAGACGGCGGCACCGGGAAAATTCCATTTCCGGCTGGGTGCCGGAGCGGCCTACCGCCCCTTGGAGGGGGTGGAATTTTCGACAGGCTCCCGCTCCGGGCAGGAGAGGCTGGCCTTTCCCTCAACGGCGCTGCGGGGCATGCGTTCGGCGGCGGGTTCCGCTTCCGGTTTCGCGGACCGGATTTACAACGATGGCTATGTGAGGCGGGATGGCGGCACCGGCAACGATGGCACCACTTGGTACTGGGGATATGAAAATGCGGCGCAGCTTCAGTCGGACAGTTCCGGAAACCGGATACTGAAATACCAAGGGGCGGGCGACTCCATCACCCGGCAAAGCGGTTCACGCCGGGACTTGGATCCGGGCGTGTGGGAAGAGGACGGCGACGGGGCGGTGCCGGCCATCCAGCTGGATCTGTCCTGGGATATTCAGCCAAAGCTGACGGTGGGGGGTTCCATGCAGTATTCCTATCTGGGTTTCGATGGAGCCCGCAGTCTGAGCAATTTCAGCGCCTCCCAAATCCGCAGCAGTCAGGCTACGGGCATCGAGGACACCTATGTCCTGGGGGATATCATCGCCCCATCCGCCCCTTATCAGGGCAGCCTGAAGGGGCCAGGACCGCTGATTCCCAACACGCCCGCCTCCCGCTCGGTGCGGCCGGGGCCGGAACTGGCCAGCAGCCGGACCACCTTTTTCAACCGTATCGAGGAGTCGCTGGACATCCATCTGCACACGCTGAATTTCGGACCGACGGCGGCCACGAGGATGGGATGCCTGGAGCTGGCGGCTGGCACCGGACTGGCCCTGAACATCGTGGACTGGGACGCCAGCCATACTGAAACCCTGTATGTCCGCCGGGACGGGCGGGACGCGGAGGTGTACCGGCAATGGAGGGACTACTCCAGCGGAACCGATGTCCTGCCCGGCGTTTACGTGCAGATGGCCGCCACCCTGCCAGTGACCCGCGGCGTGAGTCTGAGCGCTTTTGGCAACTACACCTGGAGCCGTTCGCTGGAGGCCCAAGTGGGCCCGTCCCGCTTTCATCTTGATCCCTCCGGCTGGATGGCCGGGGGAATGATTGGCTGCACTTTCTAGCTTTTATCCGGTTTCCATCCGGCGTTTCCTTTTCCGGAGGGAATCCTGTCCGAGGGACGCCTTTGCATGCTGTTCAACAACAACCAGGCCTTCAGCCGGTTTGATGGGGGCGCTCCGCTCCCCCGGTGAGAGGCCCCTTTGCGCCTCTCCTCCTGCCTGCCTGCAGGGCCTTCCCACTCCTTGCTTAAGTCCGATGAAATCCTTTCCCCCTTCCCTATTCAACAGTCGCAATTCCACGCTGTGGCGCTTTTTGGCGGTCCTCGCGCTCTGGTTTTCCCTGACCGGCGCGCTCCATGCCCAGACCTCCTGGGTGCAGTCCGTGCGCACCGGGGAGGTGATGCGGTTTCTCTTCAATGGCTCCGTCCAGAGTTACGATCTGGCCAGCCAGGCCTGGCAGCCCGCCGTGGCCCTGCCGAGATCCGGCGCCACGGCGCTGGCCGGGGATGAGGCTGGCATGTTTGTGGCCTACGGCACCAAGATCTACGGCTACAGCCCTGCGTTCACGGACGAGGTCTCCCTCAATGCCGTCTCCAATCCGGTGCGCTCGCTTTTTCTGGATGGCAATCTGCTGCTGGCGGCCCATTCATCCCCCACCGAAGGAAAAGTCAGCTCGTTCAGCCGCACCACCGGGGCCAGGCGGGACACTTCGCCGGCCTCCGCTGATACCTTGACCGGAGCCTCCCACGCACCGGGGCTGAACCGGATTTTCGGCAGAACCCAGGGAGTCAGTTCCCCGGACCTGTCGAAAGCGGATTACACTGCAGCCGGAGTGGTGCAGGGACCGGAGAGAGCCTATAATCTTGGAACCCATCCCGATGCCACCCTGACCTTTGTCTCCGCGGACGGGCGCCGGGTGTTTGACAACAGCGGGAATATCTTCAGCGCGAACAATCTCGCGTGGCTGGGAAGTCTGGGAGGCAAAATCACAGCCATGGCCTGGAAGGGGGATGCTCCCATCGTGCTGCGCGGGAATGAGTTGATCGCCTATAACAGCATGCTGCTGGAGGAGGGCCGGATGACGCTGCCGGCGGCGGGGGCGGCGGTGGCGGTTCAGGGTGACTATGTTTTTGTGTTTCAGGCGAACGCGGCGCAGCCGCTGGCGCGGGTCATTCCGCTGGCGCAGCTGAAAGCCTATGCTCCGATCCATGCGGGAAATGGTCTGGGCCTTGCCTACACCGTCACAGATGCTTTTCTGGACACGTTTGGAGTCGTGAATCTTGTCAGCGCGGAACAGATGAGTGTTTTCCGCTGGTCTCCCGCAAACCATCTCCACCTGCCTCCGCTGGCGCTTTCCGGATATCCCGCGGCGACGGGCTATGCCGCCGGAAGCAATGAGCTTTATCTGGCCTATGCTGGAAAAACGATGCGGCGGATGGATCTGAACGCCGCCTCAGCCCCGGAGACGCCCTTCGCCAGTTTCACGGAGGAGATTTTCGGCGTGACGGCCGCGGATCCGTTTATCCAGGCATCCTACGAAAATGGATTCAGTGTGCTGGACGCGTCCGCGAAAGTCCTTTTCGGGGAGCATATCGGCCAAGCGTCCAGCCGGGTCAATGCCTGGGATCCCGGACGCCGGAGAATGTATCATTTTTCAGACCGCTCCTACCCCAGTGATCTGATCTACGACATCATCGGCCCGGACGGTGTCCCCACCGGGCATGGGGAAACCCCCTACCATGGAGACTATAAAATCAAAGGCCCCATTCGCCTGAGCCCGGACGCCGGCCGGATTCTGCTGGGCAGTGGCGATATGTATTTTGCCGACACCCTGACCATCGCCGCCTCACTTCCCTATGAAATTGTGGATGGTGTCTGGAAGGGCCCGTATCTGATCACCATCCGGCTGATCGGCGGTTTGACCCACGTGCAGCAATGGAGAGGGGCACTGTTCAACGAGCCGGGCATCCTGAAGCAGGTGGAAGGCGAGCCGGTCCGACTGCTCAACACCCCGTATGGACTGCTGCTCATCACCTCCCTGAAAGGAGTGCCGCGCTTCACCCTGCTGGATGACGTCCTCAATTCCACCTACACCTCTCCCACACGCCCCGCCTCCCCAGGCACCCCGACCGTCGCAATGCGCTCCGACACCTCCATCACCCTGACATGGGCGGATCAGTCGGACAACGAGGATAGTTTCCTGGTGAATTACCGCGCCGCCGGCACCTTTGATCCATGGACCTTTGGATCCGTTGTGGCGGACAGCAACACAGCGGAATTCAGACAGCTTTCCCCCGGAGTCCCCTTGGAGTTCCGGGTGATGGCGGAGAGTGGCGGACTGTATTCCGCGCCCAGCGCCATTGTCCGGACCAGCACCCTTTCCGTACCGGGAGAGCCCGCCGGGGAGCCCTACAATCTCACGGTGGCTCGGGTTTCCGAATCCCGCATCGCCCTGACATGGAGCGACAACGCCAATAATGAAACCGGGTTCGAGCTGCTGCGCTCCACCAATGCGGACGGCTTGGCGGCCGTTCTGCCCGTTCCTGCGGACACCATCTATTTTGAGGACACCGGACTCACGCCCGGCACTCCGTATTTTTACCGCATCCGCGCCGTCAACGGCGCGGTGCAGGGTGAATTGTCCAGTCAGGTGAATGCGCGGACGGCCACCACCGCGGCTGCCCCGGCCGCGCCCTCGGCGGTCACGGTCAGCGCCGTCACCGCCACCGGGGCGCTCATCACCTGGCAGGACAACTCCGCCAATGAGGAGGAGTTCGTGGTCGAGACCGCCCTGGCGCCGTTCGCCGTCTGGACCGCCGCCGCCACGGTGGGTTATAATGTGAGGTCCGCCACCCTCACTGGTCTCAGTTCCTCCGCCGCCTATTCCGTCCGGGTGCGCGCCGTCAACAGCACCGGCAGCAGTGTCTCCGGCGCCAAAGCCTTCGCGACCCCAAAGCTGGGGGGCGATTTTGCGGGGCACTCCATGCGGAGCGGGGATGTCTATTACTTCGCCTTCAGCGGCCCGGCCCGTATCGAACGCTTCAGCATCCCCACCCGGACCTGGCTGTCCCCGGTGGCCATGAACGCGCCCGCAACCGCTCTGTGGGTGGACAGCGACGGGATTTACGCGGTGGAGGGCAGAAGCGTGCTGAGGTGGAATCCGGATGGCGGCGGACGCACCCTGCTGAGCACCGCTGGGAATGATATTCTCTCGGTGGCGACCGTGGAGGACGTTCTCATTTATTTCCATGGCTTCACCACCGTCGCTCTTAACAAAAAGACGGGCGTGCTGCTTGATGCCCCCGGCGACCGTGATGGCGGGGTGGGAGTCTCCTACTATCCTCCCCTGAATCGGCTCTTTCTGCTGGCCACGCCGGGAAGCTCCATCAACCTGGGCATGCTGGATATCGGTCCGGACGGCAAATACTTGGAGAGTTTTGACAGCCCCGATGGCAGCCGCTATCCCAAGGGCACCCGCACCTTTCCATTCCCCAACGCCGGGCGGGTGGCGGACAACACCGGGAATGTTTACAGCACGGACAGCCTGGAGCACCTCGGCACCCTGGGAGCCGCCTTCACGGATCTGGCCTTCCGGGGCCCGGATGTGCCCATCGTCCTGCGCGGGGGCAAACTTTTCGCCTACACCAACACGCTGCTGGAGGCCGGCAGTTTTGATCTCGGCTCCACCGCCGGTCAACGTGTCGTCGTGGACGGCACGGACGCCTTGGTGTTCCTGACGGACAATGGCAATGAGCACGGCCTGTCACTCCGCACGGTGCCTCTGGACAGCCTGCGGGCCCCTGTGCCGGAACTGCCCAAAGACCCCTCGGGGCTGAGCTTCACGGTGGATGACGCCTTCATGGATCAGAATGGAACGGTGCATCTGCTGAGCAAAGCCCAGTCCAGTCTCTTCCGCTGGTCGGCCACGGCCCGCAAATGGGAGGACACCATCCCCCTCCTGGGTTCCCCCTCGCGCATCACCCATGCTCCGGATCTGAATTCTGTTTATCTCAATTACCGCAGCAATCAGCTGCGCCTGATGAAACTGGTGCCGCCCTTCACGGAGGAGTTCTTTGCCAAAGTCATTGGCGATCAGGGGGACATGGCCGCCATGGGGGATCTGGTTTACACCACCAGACGGGCTGTTTTTGAAGTCCTCTCGCCGCTTGGCGCTGTCCTTTCCAACGGAGGGGATTCCGGTGGCTACACCGCCACCCAATGCGTCTGGGATCCTGTGCGCCGGCGGGTTTATCATTTCCGGGACCGCTCCAACGGCACTTACCTGCTTTTTGAGACCTTCGATGCCACAGGGCAGAAAACGGCCCAGGGACAGGCGGACTATCCCAGCCTGGATGGCTCCAAACCCATCCGTGTCAGTGCGGACGGCACCTTGGTGGCGACCGCCACGGGACCCATTTTCCGGGCCAGTGACATGAAGTCCGTCACCGTGCTGCAGACCTCGATGAAGGATATGATCTGGCAGGGCAACCGGCTGCTGGGACTGGAGGCCGCCGGAGCCTCGTCCAGCCTTGTGCAGCGCTGGGACAGCGCTTGGAAGCGCGCGGCCTCCGTCAGCCTGGCCGGAAGTCCGGAGCGCCTTTTCCCGCTGGACGGCGGTCAGGTGCTGGTGATCACCCGGACTGAGCCCGGCCGGCCGGTGTTCCATATTCTGGATGCGGATCTGAATCCTGTTTACACCTCCCTGACCGCGCCTCCGGAAATCCTTCAGCAGCCGGAGTCCCTGCGGGTGAATTTCGGCTCCACCGTGCGGCTGCGGGCCGGCGTGAAGAGCGCCCCGGGACTTTCCTACCAATGGTATTCCGGCAGCACGGCCATTCCCGGCGCGGTCACGCCGGTGCTCACTCTCTCCAATGCGGGGTCCGGGGACGCTGGGCTTTACAGCCTGGTCATCACCAACGGCAGCGGCACCGTCACCACCCAGCCCGCCCGGCTTTCCGTCGGTCCTCTGGCCACTCCATTCTTCACACCGGGGAATCTGCTCGTCTCCACTTACAAGGATATTCAGGAGTTCACCCCTGAAGGGGATGCAGGCCGCACTTTGCCCATCGCTCCAGTGCCCGGTGAATTGTATCCCAATGCTTTGGACTTGGCCGTCGATTCCATCGGCCGGATTCATGTAGTCAATTCCGGCAGAGTGGATGGAGTGCCTAAATATTATATCTCCACCTATGACTCCTCCACTGGCACCTGGAGTCATGTGGCCACCGGAGATCTCAACTATGTGGAGAGGAGCAGGACAGATCTCGCTGTTTCCGGTGAATGGGCCATCACTTATGCCGGATTGGTGAATGTGGCGACCGGTGAATCCACCGCTCTGCCGGGAGGTTTCACCCCCAGTGAGATCATCATGGGGTTGAACAACAATGTTTACGGGGTCAGCGGCCCGGGATCAATCCGGCGCCTGTCCCTGGACCCCTTGGCCTGGTCCTCCCCTGTGACCCTTTCAGGCACTGCCACCAACGGGGTGAGCGGCTTGGCGGTGGCGGCGGACGGGAAGTTTTTCTCCGCCGATCCCTATGGAAAAATCCGGGCGCATTCCGCCACCGGAGCTGTGCTAAGGTCTTTGGACGCTCCCGGGGATTCCGGCTATGTGACGGACCTCAGTTTTTCCCTGTCCGGAAAGATCGCCGTTGGCTTCACTTACAGTTACATTGCCCTTACGGACAGCACTTTGGCGTCCATCCGCCGGCTGCCGGTTCAAACCGGAGGACTTCCGGGAACTTTCACCACGTGGATGCCCGCCATCGCGCGGCCCCGGCCCGCTTTTGCCACTCCGGTGGAGATTCCCGCCGCCACCGAGGACACTCCCTGGGCTTGGACCCCCGCCGTCACCCATCCGGATCCCGACGCTGTCCTGACCGTGGCCGCTATTCAGCTGCCGGTATGGATGCAGTTCATGGAGGGACGTCTCTCCGGAACGCCGCTGCAGCGCGACACCGGGGACAATACCCTCATTCTGAGTGTGCAGTGTGGGGATGAAACTCCCGTGGAGCAGACGTTCACCCTGCCGGTGGCGGAGGTGAATGATCCACCCGCGCACACGGATCCCGCCCTGAACCGTCAGGAGGACGCTGCGCCGGAGGAGGTGGATCTGACCGCTCTGTTCACCGATGAGGAGACCGCCTCCGGAGCCCTGACCTACAGCATCATTGCGCCTCCTGCAGGCGTGGTCACCACCTCGCTGACCAACAGTTCCGCGTCCCCGCTCCGGCTCGCCTGGCTGCCGGACGCCAATGGCCCGGCCAGTGTCACCGTCCGCGCCACCGACGCCGGGGGACTTTTTGCGGATGCGGTGATCACCATCAATACCCAGTCGGTCAACGATGCGCCCACGGGATCGCTGGAGCCTCTGGTGCTGGATGAGGATGCCACTCCTGTGGAGATCAGTCTGGACGATTATTTCAGTGATGTGGAATCCCCGGACGCGGCGCTGGCCTATGAGGCTGTCTCCAGCGCCCCGGCTCTGGCGGCGGCGGCGGTGGTGGTGACCGGCCATACGCTGCGCATCACGCCCCAGCCCGATGCCTTCGGCCAGCTGGAGATCCGCGTGCGCTGTCTGGATCCGGAGGGTGCCTCCGTGGAGGCGGCTTTTCCGCTCACCCTGGTCTCCGTCAATGACCCGCCCCGGGGCAGTCTGCAGTCCGTCGCCGTGGACGAGGACAGCCCGCCCATCACCGTGGATCTGGCAGCGGCCTTCTCGGATGTGGAATCCCCGGTCTCCGCTCTGGTGTTCTCCGCGGTCTCCCCGCTGCCCGGCACCGTCACCGCAGTGGTGGCCGGCTCCGTGCTGACCCTCACCCCCCAGCCCAATGCCAATGGAGAGGTGACGGTTTCCGTGACCGGCACCGACCCCGACGGAGACAGTGTCACGGTTCCCTTGGCACTGACGATCCGGGCAGTCAACGACCCCCCGGCCATCGGCGTGGCGCTCCCCAATGTCTCCGCCGGGGATTCCGCCGCCGATGCCGTGATCGACTTCACGCCGTTCGCCACCGACCCCGACACGGGCGACCCCCTGATCTGGAGTGTCACCGGCAACACCAACCCTTCGATTTTTAAAACGCTGGCGTTTGATGCCCAGGGACGGCTGACCATCCAGTACGCGCCTTATGTCAGTGGCGACGCGGTCGTCACAGTGCAGGTCAGGGATGCTGCCGGCACGTCCGCGCGGAGTGAGTTCCTTATCCGTCTGCCGGTTCTCCCCTCACCGGAGATCCAGGCTGGCGCGGTTTTGACTCTCAACCGTCAGACTGGCCTCCTGGAGCAGAAGGTCACCGTGCGCAACGGGGCGGGCCGCCCCATCGGGGGATTCGAAATCACCGTCACCGGCCTGCCGGTCAACGCCAGTGTTTACAACTCGAGCGGCCGGACTGCGGACGGCGGGTATGTGATCGGATATTACCAGCCCTTGGCCGCGGGGGAGGAGATCACCTTCATTCTGGAATATTACTCGCCGGCACGGAGTTCCCTCCAGCCTGTGATCACAGCTGCCACCGCCATGCCCCGCGGCGCTCCGGCTTCGGAGGGCGTCGGCATAGCCATCGACCGCGCGCTGATGCTGGAGTCCGGGAGTTTCCTGATCGAATTCACGGCGGTGCCCGGCGAGCTGTATGAGGTCCAGTACAGCGACACCGCGGGCACCTCATGGAGCGATTCCTTCACCCGCATCCGTGCCGCCGGAAACCGCGTCCAGTGGATTGACCGCGGATTCCCCGCCACCTCCAGCCCGCCCCAGCCCGGCAAATCCCGCTTTTACCGGGTGAGGCATCTCACCATGCCCTGAAGCAGCATTTCATAGCGTTTTCATCATTAGACCCTGCCAACCTGCCTGAGACGGCTTCCTTGTAGCTCGTACGGACACAATGATGAGAATGCCCGCTCTGCCCGGAATACCTGCCGCCGAGCGGACCTGCGTCGGCAGGGACGGCTGCATAACCGGCATCCGGCCTGCGGTCACCGGGGGCGGGGCCAGGGGGAATGCTGATGCCATTGACCACATAAAACAGGGCTGCGTTGGCGGCTAGGCTGACGGTGAAAAGCCACCATGAACGCTCACGGAGGATCAGGCCCGTCAACCCGATCAGCACCCCTGAGGCCGCCAGCACCGCAGCAAAAAAACCGGCCACAAAGGTGAAACCGCTGTGGACAGCGGAGAGCAGGGAAACGGTGATCAAGCCGCAGATTGGCAGCCCGGCGGCGACCGTCATAAGCAGCGGGAACGGACGCGGGAAGGCGGAGGGGGAAGAGCCTGTGGTGCTGCTGTGCCGGGGATGCCGCATGGGATAGCGTCCCACGGCGGGGGCGGGACACAACCGGATTACGCGGGAGGCACTAGCCAAAGATTTTCCGATAGGCCTCCCCCTCGTTGAGGGTGGGGCGCTCGGGCCGGCCTTTGAATTTGTAAACGAGGTCCATGTTGTCCAGCCCGAGGGCCGCGAGGATGGTGGCGTGGAGGTCGTGGACGTGCAGGCGCTCATCCACAGCGTGCAGGCCCAGCTCGTCCGTGGTGCCGATGGTCTGGCCTCCCTTGACCCCGCCGCCGGCCATCCACATGGTGAAGCCGGTGGGGTTGTGGTCGCGGCCATCGCCCTTCTCGCTCTGCGGGGTGCGCCCGAACTCCCCGCCCCAGACCACGAGGGTGGAGTCCAGCAGGCCGCGGGATTTCAGGTCCCGCAGCAGGCCGGCGATGGGTTTGTCAATGCTGCGGCACAGGCCGGAGTGGTTCTCCTCCATGCGGGTGTGGGCGTCCCACCGGCTGCCCGCCCCGCTGTAGAGCTGCACGAACCGGGTGCCGCGCTCCACCAGCCGGCGGGCGTGCAGACACATGCGGCCAAAGGTTTCCGTGGCTTTCTCATTCAGGCCGTAGAGGGCCTTGGTGGCCTCCGTCTCTTTGGTCAGATCCACGGCCTCGGGGGCGGCGGACTGCATGCGCCACGCCAGTTCATAGGAGGCGATGCGCGCCTCCAGCTCGCTCTGATCCGGATGCAGGTCCGCGTAGTTGCGGTTCAGCCGGTTCAGAAAGGCCAGACGGCCCTCCTGCCGCTCCGTGGTCACGTCCATGGGCGTGTTCAGGTTCGGAATCGGCTCCGCGCCCGAGCTCAGGCGGATCCCCTGATAGGCGGCGGGCATGAAGCCGGCACTCCAGTTGCGCGGGCCGTTGATCACCGGCGAGGGATTGTCCTGCATGACCACAAAGGCCGGCAGGTCCGCGTTCTCCGTGCCCAGCCCGTAGCTGACCCAGGACCCCAGCGAGGGCCGCCCGCCCAGGGGGCTGCCGGTGTTCATCTGGCAGACGCCGGAGGAGTGGTTGATGCCGTCCCCCCAGCAGGAGCGGATCACCGCCAGATCGTCCGCGCACTGGGCGGTGTGCGGCAGCCAGTCGCTGACCCACAGGCCGCTCTGCCCGTGCTGCGCCCAGGTGCGTTTGCAGCCCAGCAGGGGGGAGCTGAATTCTCCCATGGCGGTGATCACCCTGCGGAAGCTGTCGGGGATTTTCTGGCCCGCCAGGCGGTTCAGCTCCGGCTTGGGGTCAAAAAGATCGAGGTGGCTAGGCCCGCCCTCCATGAACAGAAAAATTACGCTCCGCGCCGTGGGCGCGCGCTGCGGCAGGGGACGGGAGGGCAGGGCGGAGGCCGCAGCGGAGCCGGAGTCCGCCCCGGCCACCGGCTGCGTCTGGAGCAGGTGCGCCAGAGCCAGAGTCCCGAATCCACCGCCCGCGCGGCGTAGAAATTCCCGCCGGGTGCGGGTGAAAAGAACGTTGTCGCAGCTCATGGGGGTTGAATGGCGGGAAATGCCCGCCGCATGGTAGCCGAACGCGCCGCAGGGGGCAATTTTTCAGGGGCTTTAAATTCCAGGATTCCCGTTGGACCCAGCGCGAATCGGCCATAGGGTGGGAATCAAGTAATGTATTCCGAGGACAGTATCCAATACGCGCTGGAGACAACGGAGGTTTTGCACGAGCCGGACCGCAGAATTGACACTTTCGGCACCACCAGCTTCCAGTTTCATCTCATCAGCGAGCTGATGGATGACGTGAGCCAGGTCCGTGTGCGCTCCGGTCAGATCCATGCCGAGCGTCCAACCATCCTGAAGCCCGAGCCCTACTCCGATCTGGAGTTCGAGGGATTCGGGGATCAGGCGCATGCCTTCGCCAACTGGATGAAGGAGCGCATCGGCAAATCCGCCCTTCTGCAGTACGGATTCTCCTTCCGTAAAAGCGATGTCACGGAGAGCATGGTCCACGACTCCCTGGCGGTGGTGACCGACCGTGTGGTGGAAGACGCGAAGCGCTCCGGAAATCCCTTGGCGGCGGTGATTCTGGGGGTGGACGACACCTGGGAGATCTGCCTGTTGAAGTTCACGATCGAAATGATCCAGAAGTCCCACAGGATCAACCTCTTCGACTTCAAACGCCGCGGTCTGATCTGATCTGATCCGACCTTCGTCCGACGGTGATTTTTGGAAAAGGACAAGGCTTGGAAGCCGTGGCTTTCCGACGCAGAGGCGGGTGACCGGATTCGGGCCTCCGGTCCGCTTGGCAAAAGGCTTTTTCCGGAAAAATCCCATTTCGCCCCGGTGCGGGCGTGGTATCTCCCCTTGGTTTCCGATTCTGTCTCCACTCATGGCCCGGGTTTATCTACGCATCCTTGCCGCTCTGTTCGCCCTCGGGGTGTTGGCCGCCACCGTGTTCGGGGCTTTTTACATTTACCGCGAAACCTACTTGCCCGAGCGCGCCCGGACGCAGGAGGTGAAGGAGATGCTCAGTTCCAGCGCTCCCAAGGCGGATCCGGGCCGCAAGCAGTTCGACCAGGCCATGGAGGCCATCCGGCAGGGGGATTTCGAGGCTGCGCGCCGTCAGTTGGTGGAGATTACGGAGGTTTACCGGGACTCCACCCGCTACCAGGACTCCCGCCGGGTGCTGGGGGAGATGAATCTGGACCGCCTGTTCTCCCGCGCGCCCATGCCGGGGAAGCTGGAGTACACCGCGGTGCGGGGGGACAATCTGGTGGAGATCGCCAAGCGGTTCCGCAGCACCATCGCCTTCATCAAGCGGGTGAACAACCTGCTGGGCAACATCATCCACCCCGATGACCGCCTGATCCTGTATCCGCTCGACTTCAGCATCGAGGTCGATCTCGCTGGAAACCGCTTCACCCTGCTGAAGGACGGGCGCTACTTCAAGGACTATGCCATCACCGGACGCAATCTGACCCATTCCAAGCTGCCGGAGCAGACGGTCATCGGCGACAAGCCGGCGTGGCTGGACGGCAAAAAGATCCGGCTTACGGATGAACAGTATTCCGCCGCCCGCAAATGGCTGCAGACCGCCGGAGCCAAGGCCGGCACGTCGGGGGTCATCTTCTGCCCCGCCCCCAGGGCGGCGGAGCCTGCCGCGGTTGGCGCGGCCCCCGGAAAATTCCAGGAAAACCCTCCGGGGATTTATCTGAGCGAGGACGATATCGAGGAACTTTCCACCCTTGTCCGGGTGGGCACGCCGCTCCAGTTTCTGAAGACCGCGGCTCCTGCGCCCGCACCCGGCGCGAAGAACTGATTTTTGCCCCGCAACCCTATCCAAGCCAAGCCAATACCATGCCTCCCGTCCCTCTCGAATTCGAAAAGCCCATTCTCGAGCTTCAGAAGCAACTGGATGACCTGGTGCAGAAAAGCACGGACCAGTCCGTGGATGTGAGCGGGGAGGTGCAGGCCATCCGCGAAAAAATTGAGGTGACCCGCGCGGACACCTACCGCAACCTCACCGCCTGGCACCGGGTGCAGATCGCCCGCCATCCGGCCCGGCCCTACATGCTCGACTATGTGCGGGACTGCTTCTCCGAATTCATTGAAATCCACGGGGACCGCCATCAGGGGGATGATGACGCCATGCCCGGCGGCTTCGCCAACATCGGCGGCCAGCGCGTGGTGGTGGTCGGCCACCAAAAGGGCCGGGAGATCAAGGAGAACCTGAAGCGCAACTTCGGCTGCGCCCACCCCGAAGGCTACCGCAAGGCTCTGCGGCTCATGCGCATGGCGGAAAAATTCCGCCTGCCCATTGTCACCCTCATCGACACCCCCGGCGCTTTTCCCGGCGTGCAGTCGGAGGAGCGGAACATCGCGGAGGCCATCGCCTTCAATCTCCGGGAGATGATGACCCTGAAAACCCCCATCATCGCCATCATCATCGGCGAAGGCGGCTCCGGCGGCGCCTTGGGCATCGGGGTGGCGGACCGGGTGCTGATGCTGGAGAACGCCTACTATTCCGTCATCAGCCCCGAGGGCTGCGCGGCCATTCTGTGGAAGCACCGCCAGCACGCCCCCGAGGCGGCGGAGGCCCTGAAGCTCACGGCTGTCGATCTGGCCAGTCACGGCATCGTGGACGAGGTCCTGCCCGAACCGGTGGGCGGAGCCCAGTATTCCCCCGCGGAAACCGCGGCCACGGTCAAGGACGCCATCCTGCGCCACCTCTCCGCCCTCCAGTCCGCCAAACCCGAGACCCTGCTGCGCGAGCGCTACGCGAAATTCCGGAAATTCGGCCAGATGGAGGAGGCCATCCCGGCGTGAGGTCCTGAGGACCGGAGCGGTACAGCGACGGAGTGAAGGAGTGAAGGAAAGACCCCGGTGCGCCGCCTCTCCGCCGTGTGCCCCCGGACCGGACAACCAGCTGGTCAATCCCCCGGTGATGGGCAGGGAAACCGGACTCAAAGGCCAATTTTGCGGTTCCGAAAAGCAAAGCTTGCTTTTTCGGCATTCCATGCCATGATGTTCACTGCTGGGGGCGCACCGGTTTCGACCAGTGACTGGAGGCGCAGGCAGCATGCCGGGGATGAATTGTTGGCCCCGTTAACAATCAGTTCAAAACAAATAAACGCGAACTCCAACGAGCTTGCCCTCGCTGCTTAATTGACAGCGACATCCGGGGTCAAATGTCTGTTATGACACTGGGTGCAACTTAACAGGCTGGCTGAAGGACCGGGTTTCCGGGTCCGAGGCGAGATTCAACAGGAGAATCGGATCCCGAAATTCCGCCGACGGAAGTTCAGGATCTTAAATCAAATCGCCGGATAAGCATGTAGAAACCTGCGTTAAAAGGCGCTGGGACACGGGTTCAATTCCCGTCGCCTCCACCACTTTCAAAGCCGGCATCAGGAAGTCCTGAATGCCGGCTTTTTGCGTTCCGGCGGATGACGGTGGTTCGGTCCCGCCCACGATCCCAATACCGGAAGGCAGCACACAGGAGCTTCTGAATGGCCCTGTGGCTGTCGCCGGCTGCTTTTTCCCTTACTCCCCGGTGGCTTGGCGGGCCCGTCAGCCCATGTCTCAAAGGCCGCCCTGTCCTTTTTAGCAAAGTGCCGGTGATACTCCCCACCACCTTCAGGTGCCCCTCCATTATCGGCCGGAGAGTGGCGCGGACGTTTGACTGGCAGGCGGAGCCCGCCAGCTTGCCTCCGTTGTCTCCGTTCTTTGCTTATGACAGTCAGGAAAATCTGGAAGGTGCGGTCAGGGACTGGAAAACAGAAGGCCCAAGGCAGTCTGTTGCCTGATATGCCGGGTCAGCCTCGCCGGCTGCGGGGTTTCCATCCTGCGACCATCAGTGGCCTGGGCGGCCGTCCGGACGGCCGGCTGGTCATTCTTCTCCGGCCGGGCCAGTCTGAATGATAACTTCCCGTCCGTGTGGCGGATGGTGCGCCCATTCCCCAGCGGTGCTGAAGCCACTGGAGGGAACGTGAGGGATGTCATCGGCGCATGAGTGGGGACGTTCGGGGAGCCCTTAGGCCTTCGGATGGTGCCGGCCCCGGACCTGCCCGCCTGGAGTGCGCTGTTTTCAGCTTTCCGATTTTTGGCCGCCGTTGTCCGTTCCCGTTCTCCCGTGTTCCACAGCAGCCTTCTGGAAGGTTTTGGACTGCTGTTCAAGAAGGCGGGCCCTGCTGAGAAAAATCTCCGCCCGCACAGGGTCCCCGGCCTCCTTCAGACTGGTTCCCCTGCCGCTCAGAAGCATTATACCCTCCTCAAGGCTGCGGACCACCTGCCAGATCATTTCCCCCGTGGAGTCCATGACCGCCGCCAGCAGGGCGCTGTCCGTGTAGGCATGGCCGGTGTGGCACCGGAACCGCGAAAGTGGGCCGTCACCGATTCTTGTCAAAGTCCCGTGGCATTCCGGACACGTAAAGGGGGTCAGGGTGCCCATCTCCATGATGCCTTGGCGGATGGCAACCTCTCCGGCGGCCACTGCCACCTCGGCGGCCAGCAGCTTCTCCGCATCCGGACCGATTGGAGCCGGAGCCGGGAGAGGCTCCGCCGCCAGCCTGCCCAGCAGAGTTCCCATTTCGGAGGCCGGCAGCAGATAGTCGGGAGCCACATACTCCAACGCACTGAGGGGCATGCTGTCAAACTGGGCTTCGTCGGGATGCTGGACGACGGCGGTTCCCCCCAGCTGCTTGATGCTCCAAAGCCCTGAGGTTCCGTCATGAAGTGCTCCGGAGAGCACCACCCCCACCGCGCCCGCTCCGCAGGTGTAGGCCGCCGAGCGGAACAGCGCGTCAATGGAGGGGCGGAAGCCGTTCTCCTTCGGCCCTCGTTTCACGCCCACCTTCCCCCCCTCGATGAGAAGGTGATGATCAGGGGAGGCCACATAAACAGCCCCGCCGCGGATCTCCTCCCCGTCCTGCGGGCAGCACACGGGCAGGGGGCACACATTGCCAAGAATCTCCGTCAGCAGGCTTGGGCTCCACGGGGAAATATGCAGCACCACAAAGACGGGCACGGCCAGATCCCCAGGCAGGCCGGCGGCGACCTGCTTGAGGGCCTCCACACCACCCGCCGAGGCTCCAATCACAATACAGCGGTGGAGTTTTGACATGGCCACTGCCTTAATACGCAGGTGGCGGAGTGTCAACAAATGCCAAAGTGCGCGGGTGCCGGCCCATCGGCCCCCTCCGTATCCTGACGGCAGGCTTCCGCGTTACGGCTCATTGATGCGGTGGAGGCTGTGGGGATCCTGACTGAGTGCCGCCGGTTTTCAATATGCCTTCCCCTGCCAGCCGGTGCCCGGTTTTCCGGCATCGCCACCTGATGATTTGGCGTTTTCCATGGGAACGCCGCCATTTCAAATGAAGCCGCTTGAGCAATATCTGAATGACCACCTCAGCGGGTCCGCAGGGGCTTTGAGTCTGCTGAAGGCTCTGGCCGCCTCCGACCCGCAGGACAGCGCATTCTATCTGGTGCTGCGGGAGGGGATCGCCGCCAACCGCCAAGCCCTCCTGAACATCATGTGGGAACTGGGATGCCGCCGCGTCCACAGCCGGGAGGTGCTGGGCAAAGCCGTCTCCAAGGCGGGACAGTTCAGGCTTCACTGGCACGGCCTTTCACCCGGAAAGCTGGGCCTGCTGGAGGCACTGGAGGTTCTGGAGCTGGGCATCCATGGGCAGTTGATGCTCTGGAGTGTTTTGCGGGAGGAGGCCGCGTCCCGCGGAGCGGATACCGGTCAGGATTTTGAAGAGCTGACGGCCAGCGCCGAAATTCAGAGGGCCCAGGTTGAAAAGCGCCGGATGGCGGCAGCTGGAAAGGCTTTTGCGGCAGGCCGGCGGGCATAAACCAAAACATCCGGCAGCCTATGACGCTCCGGCTCTCAATCTGGTGCGCCTGATCCAGTCCGGCTCCTTTGTGATAAATTTATGACGAAAAGATTCAGGCGCTCCGGCAGGACGGAATGATTCAACTCGAGAACATCTTCGGGCAGGCGATTACCGCCACCAGGCCCGACAGCCGGCCGGAGCCCAAGGGGGGGCGGCGGGGAACAGGGAAGCGGTCCGGCGGAAGGGACACCACCAAATCCGAATGCGTCCCCGGAGGTGCTGCCGGCGACCTGGTGCTGGGATGGAGGAAATCATCCCCGGCCCGGATTTTTGGACACCCGGATTTTGGTGCGTGACGTTTTCATGGGAGCAGCGCAAGCGCTCCACCCAGGAGCCGGTGTCCATTCCCGTCCGTGAATAAACCCATTATGAACGCGCCGCTGTTAAACCGGCTTCAGGGCCTGACCTCCATGTGGTGCCGCCTTACAGGCCGATCGGCGGATGACTTCAACAAGGAGTTTTTTTCGCGGCTCGGGACCCTCAAGCGCTTTACGGGACAATTCCCCGGTGAGATTCCAGCGGGACTGATCAGGGTTTTTGAGGCAGCCCATCTGCTGGTGCTGCTACCGGAGGGCGAAACAGCGGAGGAAGACATTCCTCCCCGAAGGATAATGATTTTAAAGTTCAAACGGTCATTTTTTCAACCAGCGGATGAATCCTTAACCGCATTGCAGTTTGCAGGGCAGGTGCCGGCAAAAGAGCGCGCAGTTGGACAAATTTTCCATTTCAGCCAATAGGGGGGTCGGGAATAGTTGGCCGCCAATACCCGATGCCCAAACAGTGCCGCAAAATGCGGGATGCAAGCCTTAGAAGGGATGCAAAATGCACGGAGGTCCATCGGTGCAGTCCGAAGATATGAGAAAATCTGCCAAGTACATTCCATGCTTATCCAGAAATCAAGCTTTGCCAATTCCGAAGGCTTTCAATCCGATCAACACCGCAGCACTGAGCCGCTTCCAGGCGTTTAAATCATGAGTAATTTATCCGACTTGCGCATCCACGAAAACATTTTGATGGATTTAGCGGCGAAAGGGAACAGGAACGCTTTTGCGGAACTCTACAGCAGACACTCGCGATTGGTTTACGCGGTGAGCCTGAGGATTCTGTCCGATCCCGAGGAGGCAAGGGATATCACCCAGAATGTTTTCCTGACGCTTTACTGCAGGCCCGCCGCTTGGAACCCGCAGTGTGGAAGGCTGGCCGCCTGGCTGGCGGTGGTCTCCCGCAACCGTTCCCTGAATCATGCCCGCAGGCTCAGGCTTCAGGACCGGTGCGCGAGGATTCTTCAGGAGGCCGCCGGATCCGAATGGATGCATCCTTCAGCCCCGCCCCTGACTATCAATTCCCGGGCGACAGCCATTCTAAGACAGGCCGTGGGGGAACTGCCGGAGCCACAGCGGCAGGCGGTGGAGCTTGCGTTTTTCAGTTCGCTGACCCATCGTCAGATTGCTGATACGCTGTCCGAGCCCCTGGGGACGGTGAAGGCGCGGATCAGAAGGGGACTGATCCGGCTGCGGGGCAGATGCAGCCGTCTGGGGATCGGGCTGTCGGCTGCGGGACAGGGCAGCGATGCGGAGGATGGGAGCCTCCAGCCATATGGATGTCCCATGCGGGGACGCAAACTCCGCCGTGCCTCACCATGCTGAAACCCGGCTGTAATAATCAGCACCAGGCAGATGGTTGATCCACCCCGGGCCCAGTCCGGAGCAGGGCCCCAAAAATCAAACGGACCCCATGGTCCCCGGGCAACTCCCCCCGTCAGTTGCATCGGTTCAGGCTGGCCTTGAACTGCAGAATTTTGCTTCTTGGAAATCTTTGCCGGCAGGCCCGGATGACTTTCATCTCGAAAAGCCTGCCCGCGGCACAGTGTCTGTCCAATCCTGATGCCTGAAGGTTTTTCAAATACTCCAAATCCGAGGCGAACTCCTGCTGGAAGGAATTGGCATGACCGCCGGAAAGACCGTTCCAAATGACGGCCAAAATCAGGAGTCTGTCAGCTGAAGTCTTATCCATACTGAAGGTTCAACATCCGGATCACAGGTCAGATGCATAAAATAATTCAAATTTAATAATCATACCAATATTTTTCAATGCGAATCACATGGAGCAAAGCTCTGTGGCCTTGGTGGCGATGTCGTCCAGGATCAGAGGGCACTGTGGATGTCTCAAAGCTACCCATAATTTCAGGGATTCTTGCAAAGTGCGGGCACCCGGGTCCAAAATATGGCAAAACGCACCATAGGATAAGACTGATTCCCTTAAAAGCACCACGGTTGGGTTCCTGCATGGGCTGGCCCCACAACCAACCCAACCCATCCAATCCATATGGAACTTGATACATTGAAGGATCTTTACATCCACGAACTGCAGGACCTTTACAGCGCTGAAACCCAGCTAGTCGGGGCTCTGCCTTTGCTGGCGGAGGCCGCCAGTGACTTCGACCTCAAATCAGCCTTTGAACTCCATCTGGAGGAGACGCGGATCCATGTCACCCGGCTGGAGGAGGTGCTTAAACTGGCGGGTGCAGGCACTGAAGGAGAGAAGTGCAAAGGCATGGAGGGCCTCCTGAAGGAGGGACAGGCCCTGATCGAGGAGGAGGCTGATCCGGAGGTGCTTGACGCCGGTCTGATTGTCGCCGCCCAGAAGGTGGAGCATTATGAGATCGCGGGATATGGCAGTGTCCGGGCCTTTGCCGAACTGCTGGAGGAGGACGAGGCCGTCGAAATCCTCTCCACCACCTTGGAGGAGGAGCGGAACACGGATGAGAAGCTCACCCATCTGGCCATGACCGTCATCAATGTGGCCGCGTCCACGGAAAGTTGAACCGCGCAAACTGCCGGGTTCCGGATCAACTATCCCCCCGGAGATTGGCCCCCTTTTTGGAGTGCATCCCAAAGAAAGACAGTCCCGCACTCCGGGAGTGCGCCCTCACCGCACAGGAGGCCAATCCAATGGAGGAACAGGACGAAGAATTGCCAGCTTTGCCGGCAGAAAGAGGTAGGCTGGGGCGGCCATGATCAGGCCTCGATATCCCGCCTCCTCTTTGCCGGCGCTGACAGCCATAGGTGCCTGCCGGAGCCCTTCAATGGATCCGGCAGGCGAACTTGGCTTACCCTGCGTTGGAGCGGTGTTCATTCAGAGCGGCCGCAGGACAAAACCTATCACTCCTCCTCGCCGTTCCTGGGAAGCCGGAGCCCAACCGGAATTCAGATTCATACCGTGAGTTATTCAAAACACTCTGCATTTCCGTTTTCCGGGCTTGGAGTCCGGACCTGACGTTTGGAGGCTGTGTTCCCCACCCCGTGAGGACGCGGTTTCAGGCTCGGACGCTGGCGTGCGGGGCAGTATCAAAAGGGACGGAGCAGGACCACGCCGCCGGCGGAACTCCACTTTCCGAAATTCTGCCCTATGAGTGGAAAACCCATGGGGTTTTCCGGACATTGCATGGTGCCCCGGCGGCATGAGTCCAAAATTCACAGACCGCAGCTGTCCGGAAACCCGAAACCGGTTTCGCCTCCGCGCCTTCAGGCTTCGAAGGTCGAAAAATTCACATCAAAACCATGGCAAAGACCCCACCTCCGGATCTGCATGATCTTATTGAGGAAATCCATGACCAGCTCATTGGCTCCATAATGCTTCAGCAGATGACTCTGTGCCGGAAAATCCCGGAGTCGGAGATCGATATGTGGGCAACTCTTTATGCTTGGTGCGGTGACGACTGCCCCACAGCGGCCATCACTGAGGACGAGGCGGCGCGTCTTCCGGAATTATCCTGTCTCCCCTACTTGTCTCCGCGGAATCATGAGGTTTTCTCCGAGACATCCGCCTACATCCTTCCCGATTCCAAGCACTGGATCCTGGTGGCCCGGCATGCCGCCGCGCGGACAGAGTTTCCAGTCACGGAGGACGGGACCGTCGTTTATGAATGTCCCATGCTCACTTTTGTGTTCAACTTCGGAAACTGCGTGGGCACCGCCGCCTACAGCCTTGACGGGGTTGCGACTCTTGAGGATCTCGACTGGAAGGCGGGCTGCTCCATGGCAGTGGCCCGGCAGTTCGACGGGCAGGAAATGGCGAGGACCCGTCGGAAAATCCTTTTGGCCATCCGGAAGTTCTATCTGGATTAAAAGGCTGAAGCCTGGTGCCGGGAAACAGCATCGGCCATGTCCACTGTATCCTGCATGCAGGCCCGGCCAGCGCGTTGCCGCACCATGTGTCGGGGACAACTGCTGGAGCCGCACTTCCCGCGTGGGAGGCGCGGAGGCGGGTAATTCTCTTTGATGAGGCGCAGAAACTCCTTTGCCGTGCGGCATGCCTGTGGGCTGGTGTGCCGCTGAGGGAGCGCGAGGCCGGCCGCCGGACGTCGGATTTTGGCCTGATGGTGGACGGCTTCGGTGGCGTTGGACTCCGCTGCTGGCGTGGCAAAGCCGCGCCGACGGACCAAAAAATGGATCGAGGGTCTGGTGGCCGAAACGCGCGGCCGCACCTTGCCGGTTGCTCCCGGCACCGTTCTGCATGTGATCGCCACCCACCGGGACGGCGGGGGGAATCTTCTCGACACCCATACCGCTGCAGTCGAGATCATCAATGTGCTGCGGCTCACTGTGGCGGTCGCCACTTGGATCGCCTTCGCCGCCTTGGCGCTGCATGAACATCCGGAGTGGCACCGTCGCCTGCGGGAGGCTGGTGCGGAAAATGAGGAAAGGCTGACATGGTTTGCCCAGGAGGTGCGCCGGTATTATCCTCCCTTCGGTCCATTCGTTGGAGTCCGGGTGCGCGCGGATTTTGAATCGCGGGGGGCGGATTTCAAACAGGGCACTCTGGTGCTGCTGGACCTCTACGGCACCAACCGTGATCCGCGGGAATGGCAGGACCCGGAGCGGTTTGCGCCCCAGCGTTTCCGCAACTGGAGCGGCAACCCCTTCAATTTCATTCCGCAGGGAGGTGGCAACCCCCACCGCAGCCACCGCTGCACCGGGGAGCGGGTCGCCGTCGAACTGCTCAAAGCCTCTCTGCGGCTGCTGATGTCCCGCATGGAGTATGAGGTGCCCCCGCAGAATCTGTACTTTCCTCTGTCATGTATGCCGACGCTGCCCAAAAGCGGGTTTGTGAGGCAGGTGAGGGCCGTGATGTCTGACCTCAAATTGCGGGCGGGACTTGTCTCCCCGCCAAAACGGAGGGAGCCGCCTGGCTGTATATACGCTTCATCAGGTTCAAGTCCGGCAACGCCGGGTTCCATCGCCGGTTCATTGGAATGATTCAGAAAAATCACGCCTGCTTTCAGCAGCAAAGGCTCCATGGCAAAAAGTCATAATTTTTCCTTCATATCCTGCGTATTGCGTCGGAAGCCCTGCCGCTGGTTCTGTGCTTGTCGGGGAAATAGCCATAATCGGCCCCGGCATTAAACCAGCAGAGGCCGGCCCTGCGGAACACGCTGACGGCAGCAGGGAATAAGCAGTGTCCGGCTCTCCGGATCATAGCGAACCCCCCCCATTCCCTGTGCGGTCCCAGGCGTTCAGCATTCCTGACAGCAACCCAACCCCACTTACAGCACGGCAACCTCAATACCAACATCAATGAACACCTCACCTCAAGTCACGGATCTTCCGCACTCCTCCCGTATTCCTGTGAACGCTCCACGGTCTGCGCGCCGTATCTCATGGGGGGCGGTTCTCGCTGGGGCTGTCATGGCTTTGGCCTTGCAGCTTCTGCTCACCCTGCTGGGGGCGGGAATTGGGCTCAGCACCATCAATCCCATGTCGGAAAGCGGTAATCCCGCCCAGGGACTGGGAACCGGAGCTGCGATCTGGTGGTTCATCACCGGGCTGTTGTCGCTGTTTGCGGGCGGTTGGGTGGCAGGACGGCTGTCGGGCACTCCGCGCCCTACGGACAGCACTCTGCACGGGCTGCTGACATGGGGGCTGAGCACCCTAGTTACTTTTTATCTGATCACCACCTCGCTTGGCTCCCTGATCAGCGGAGCTGCCGGAATGCTGGGCAGGGGACTGAGCGCTGCGGGCCATGGTGTGGCCGCGATGGCTCCCCAAGCCGGACAGGCCATCAATGACGCCCTGAAGCAGAATGGGATCGACACCACCCAGATCCGCAATGAGGCCGAAACCCTGCTGCGCCAGACGGGCAAGCCCGCTTTGCAGCCCGAAAATCTTCAGAATCAGGCCCAGAACGCCGGAGACCAAGCTCAGAATCAGGCGCAGGCCGCGGCTGAAAATCCCCAGAATGCCGGCGCGGATCTTGATACTTTGATGAAGAACCTGTTCCGTGAGGGACAGGACACCGTAGCCGCGGCTGACCGCGATGCGGCGGTGAATGTGGTAATGCAGCGCACCGGTAAACCACGTCCCGAAGCTGAGCAGATCGTGGACCGCTGGATTGCCACTTGGCAGACCACCAAGCAAAAAGCCAAGGAAGTGGCTGCCCAGGCGGAGCAAAAAGCCCGCGAAGCCGGGGAGAAGGCTGCGTCCGGTCTGTCCAAACTGTCTCTGATGGCCTTTTTCGCCTTGGTGCTGGGAGCCGGTGCCGCCGCTTTCGGTGGACGTCATGCCACCCCCGATACTGTTTTGGAAGTCTGACCCACCACCGAACAACCGGTCCAACCGCTCCTCCAACTGAGGGCGGAACCGGGGATGCCACACGCGGCGCGGAATTCACCGGTTTTCGGTAATTCCGCGCCGTTTGTCTTTTCAAATCGGGCTGTGATTTCCGGATAGGCCCCTACTTGGGATTTACACGTTTGCGGATAATCAGATAGAAAAAGAATGCGGAAGGATTGAAATTTACTTTTGGTATTTTTCATGAAAATCCGTCGGTATATCGAATGCCTATCCAACGAAATGGAGCGCAAAGGCGGTTTTGCTTCTGTCAGCGTTCTTTTTAATGAAAGGGAGCACCATTGGAAGGTCAGCGCGGAAAATACTAAAACGGGTGCATGGGCCTGTCATCTGATCCCGGAATCGGTGTGTCGCCGCTATGAAAACTTGTCTTCGGAGGCCATTTCCGCCCATATTCAGAGGTGTTTCCTCCTGTCCGGCGTTCCCGCCTTTGAATGTCGGTGAATTTGATGGCTGACCGCCATTAGTGTTTCCGGATTGCTTCACTGGACTGCTGCTTTCCGATTATCCAACAAAGCAGCGCAGGTTTGGGATTTTGCCCATGCCGGTTGGAAGCCGTATTCTCAACATTTCCAGCCGGAATCACTTCCCGCCTAAAGCGCCCTGTCAAGAATGGTGAAGATCGTCACGTCGGACAGCCCGGCAAACGAGGCGTCCCACAGACTGTCAACCGCCGGGTGCAGCACCAGGAAACGTTCGGTGCCAAGGAGCAGGAGGCAGTGCTCCCTGATGATGTCGCCAATCCGCACCCCCTGAACATGGACGCGGATGCGCCCACAACCGCGCCATTGGGGATCGGACGGCCCGGGATGGGCCTTAATGGCAAAATCCTGCGGTTGTCTGAAAATCATGGCGGGCTGTCACGGTGCAACGGGCCTGCGCCACCACCGTGCGGCGCATGGATAGTGTTGTTTCCGGATCGTTGATTATGACTCTGCGCCAAGGCAACCGGGACTTTGCCAGACCTCCTATTGCCCACCGCCTCCCTGTGCGCATCGTCCAGATCCGGTTTTATTCTTCGCATGATCATCATCCGTCCCGCAACTCCCGCGGACCTCCCCGTACTCGCGGGGATTTTCCTCTCCTCCCGGCAGCACGCCTTCCCATGGGAGGATGCCAGTTCCTTTCAAACCGGAGACTTCGACGCACAGAGGGAGGGAGAGGTCATCAGGCTGGCGGAGGACGCCTCCACCGGCCAGCCGCTTGGGTTTATCTCGGTCTGGACCCCGGAGCGCTTTATCCACCACCTGTTTGTCGACCCCGACCGGCTGGGGCAGGGTGTTGGCCGGAGGCTGCTGGACGACCTTGCCTCCTAGCTGCCGCCTCCTTGGCGGCTCAAATGCAAAACCGCCAACCGGGCGGCCCAGGGTTTCTACCTCCATCTCGGCTGGCGCGAACTGTGCCGCGTGGACGATCCCGCGGGGGAATATGCGCTGATCGAGTTTGGAGTTGCCGCCTGATGTGTTTATGGGGATTCCGCTTTCGTTTTTCCATTGGCGCGCTCCGGCAGTGCCTGGCCAGCGGCATCTATTTCCGTAACCGTGATGGCTGCAAAAACGCGGGAGTCATCGGAGGTTCCGCTGAGGGAAAAGAACGCTGTGTGACGATGCGGGACCATGCCGGCAAAATCAACTTCGATGGCATTGTTTTCGGGGCCGGCCACTATATCCACTGAACCTGACAGCTTTGTCACTTCCCCCTCCACCCAAGGAAGTATCAAGATCCTGATCGCCGGCTGCGCGCCGTCAGCGCCGGGTGCAGACCCGCCTTCGCCGGAGGAGCCGGGATCTTTCACGGGCGCTGTTTCAGTTCCAGCACCGGGCCCGTTGCCGTTTTCCGCCGGTGCAAAAATTTCCACTTTCGCCTCCACACCGGACCGCGTGATGGCTGAGGGGGCCGTCATCAGATCCACGCCTTTCCGCTGACTCAGTTCCCGCATCAGCATTTGGAAGCCCGGATCGTCCAGCAGCTGGTTCTCCAGCGGATAATCGATGAAGAGATTAATAAACTTGGTGGACAGGAAAACGGTGGGCCCTGTCTTTCCCCGGACGTTTGGCAGTTTTTGATCCAGGGTCCAATGCGCGGCAGTAGTCAGAGTGGCCCGCAGTCCGGCGGCTCCGCTGTCATACACGACGGACGCTCCGTTTCCCATGGGCACTCCCCATGCCCGCAGGCGGGCCTCGATAACATTGCCGGGGTCCGGTTCATCCGCCAAGCCAGGCGCTTGGCGCAGATCCTTTTCGGACAGAATGTATTCCCGGCTGACCAGTTCGCGGTCATCAGGCGGCTGGCCATCCTCCCCTGTCCAAGGCACGAAGGTCAGCACCCCGGCTTCCGGGCATGCCACCCGGCACTGCACCGAGGCAGCATACCACTCCACGGCCTCCATCAGGGCCATGGTCTGAAACGGCAGGCTGAGGGTGGTGGAGGTGATTTTTTCCGCCACCGCCGGGTCCTCCGGCATTCTGAAGGTCATGGCGGCGATTTCCGCACGATTCAGGTGGTTGAGGGCTTTGGCTCGGCTAAGAAGATGGTCCACAGCGGCGGGGATGGATTGGGGCTGGTCCAGCTGCAGGTCCGTCAGGCCGTAATGGACCGTCAGTTGCCGGAAGGCCAGAGCCTCAGCCTCCTGCTCCGGGGTCCGGACTGAAACCGAAGCCGGAACGGGATTTCCTGGCCGGGCCACAGCGGCCTCCTGAAACAGAGGACGGTGAACTGGCCGGGACGCCTGATCCATGCCGCTGCCGGACGGATGCCGGAGTTGAAAATGCACCACCAGAGCCGCGCCCGTCAGCAGGGCCGCCGCAGCCAGAGTGCGCCGGGTCCATGGATGGCGGCGGTGTCCGACGGGAGGCTGTGGAATGGGAATGAAAATGGGAACAGACTGGGCCACGGAATCGGAACCGGCGGGAGTGGCCGTGATGGCGGACAGCCAGGCAGCGGTTGGAACCCGTGTCCCCGCCGGGGCAAAGTGCCCCTCCAGCGCCGTCTCCAGCCTGGCCGCATGGACCAGAGTGCGGGCGGATGAGGGATCAAGGCACAGGGTTTCCTCCAGCAGGCGCTGGTCCCCATCGGTAAGGGTGCCGGCCAGATGGGCTTCGATAAGGGTGAGTGGAATCATAACGGCTGGACGTTGGAAATTGGACGGGGTGCGGGGCTGTCATCCTCCTCTTCCTGCCGTGACAGGCGGCGGCGGATGCAGTCCCCCAGCGCGGCCCGCAGACGGCTGAGCTGCTGGTAAATGGCAGTGGCGGAGGTCCCGAAGCGGGAGGCCAGCTGGCTGATTTCCTCGCGACCCGCGTAGCGGCGCGTGAGCAAATCCGTGGACCGGGCGGGCAGATGCTCCAGGCATTCCGCCAAGGCGGTTTCGGTTCCCTGCGCGGTGGAGCTGCCGGAGGATACAGTCATTTCCTCTCCAAAAGCCCGGTCCAGAGCCTCCACCGCCTCCGGTCCCATGGTCAGCAGGCAGCGGCTGTCCCTCCGCAGCTGGTCGAAGACCTTGTGCCGCGCAATGCCCCGCCCCCACGCCCCAAAGGAGCGCGCCGGGTCATAGTGGTGGAAATTCCGCCACAGGGTCAGCGCCACCTCCTGCATCACATCCTCCCGCGCCGCCGGCAGCCTGACCACGCTGGCGATGAAGGCGCGCAGATCCGCCTCATGGGCCAGAAACAGTTTTTCGAAACGGCGGGCAGTATTGATCATGGGACGGGCTTCCTCCACTCTTTCGCGGGGAAGCCCGTTTTTTGACAAAGATTTCCGCCAAAGCGGTGACTTCGGGAATTCAGACGGTCACATGCCGCCGGGTGCCGGCTATGGTGAATCCTTATGGAGCCCCGCTCAGCCACCCATTAAAGGCCGCACGGCATCCGCCCAGAGCTGATAGCCTTTGGCGGAGGGGTGGAGGCTGTCAGGCATCAGATCGGCGGGGATATGGCCGGCGGCATCCAGGAACTGTGGCCCGATGTCCAGGAAGACCGCTCCGGCGGCCTTGGCCATGTCCGGGAGCAGGGCGTTGATGGCAGTGATCTCCGCGCGGGCGGGATCGGAGGCGGAGCCTCCGCGCGGAAGGACGCCCATCAGAATGATTTTGGCGGATGGGCATTTGAATTTGGCCTGCAGCATGACGGCCTCGATGCCCTCCGCGATTTCGGCGGGGGTGTTTTTGCGCGCGTTTTCAGTGCCGGCGAGGTTGTTGGTGCCGATGAGGATGACGATGGTTTTGGGGCTCAGGCCGTCGAGTTCCCCGTGGCCGATGCGCCACAGCACATTCTGCGTGCGGTCCCAGCCAAAGCCGAGATTCAGCGCGGAGCGCCCGGCGCGCAGTGCGTCCCAGAACTCCTGGCCTCGGCCGCGGTTGGGCTCATGCGGTTGTCCGCCCCAGAAGTGGGTGATGGAGTCGCCGATGAACACCAGTTCCGGCTTTTCCGTGCGGATCAGCCGGAGGACGGCGGCATGGCGCTGGTCCCAATCATAAAAATCCTGTTCCAGCCGGCTGCGGGGGATGCAGGCAGTGTTTTCGGCAGTGCCGGGGGATTCCAGAAAAGGGGTGCTGGTCACCAAGCCGCGGGAATCCGTGGCGGTCAGGAAAAAGGTGAGGAGCTGCTCCTCCGGCAGGGCAGCGGTGAGGGTGGATCCAGTGACGGTGGCAGGCAGGGTGCGCCAGGCGCGGGTCTGCCACCTGCCGGTGTCCGTGGTGACGTGCAGGGCGGCGGAGGCCGGAGCCGGCCCGGACAGCACGGCGGCGCTGACCCTGCGGCCCCCCACGCTCATTTCCCCCAGGCGGGTCAGCGGCGGGGACCCGGAGCCGGAGCCGGGACGCAGCACGCTGTCGATGAAGGCGTCCACCTCCCGGAAGGTCCAGATATGGCCGTGCGGCAGATCCACCTGCACGGACAGAGTGCGGCGCTCCTCCGGAATCAGGCGGAAGGTTTTGCGGTAACTGTCCGGCGGGTAGGCGAAATCATGCGTGCCGTTGAGGAAAAGCACCGGGCAGACCGCATTGGGCAATGTCTGCGAGGGATCCAGCAGGCGCAGCCAGCGGCTGCGGCCATCCTCCGTCATGGCTGCCAGGGTGCGGTCCCGCCAGTAACTGTTGTCACCCAGAAAGCCGCAGCCGTACACCGGCACCGCCACTTTCAGCTTGGGATCCAGTCCGGCGGTCAGACAGGTGAGGTAGCCGCCCCAGCTGATGCCGGTGATGCCAACACGGCCGGCGTCCACCTCCGGCAGGGAGGCCAGCAGGGCATGGCCACGCAGCACGGCGGCGACCGCATGGTAGGTCCACGTGTCCCGGGCGGCGGCGTCTGTGAAGTTAGTGAATTTGGTGCCGTCGTCCTGATTGGGCCCGGCGTCCGCGTGCCGCTGCCCGTCCGGTCCCTGTCCGGAGGTATCCATGGCCAAGGCGGCGTAGCCGCGCTCCGCCCAATGCTGCGCCCATTCCTGAAAAGCCTTGCCGCCGCCGCCATGCACCAGCAGCACCGCCGGCCATGGGCCGGGCGTTTTCGCCGCGTCCGGCAGCCCCAGCCAGGCAAAGACACGCGTGGGGTTGCCCTTCAAAGGCTCACCCTCATACCACACCTGCTGTGTGAGCCTCTGCACCGTTCCCCGCGTGCTGGCGGGCGGGGCACCCAGCAGCCGCGGCACATCCCACAGCATGGCGGCGGTAAGGGGCGCTGCCGGTTCCGGCTGCGGTGGCTGCTGCTTTTGCTCCTGCGCTGGTGCCTCCTGAGCCGGAGCCATGGAGAACGCAATCAGAAAGATGAATGCCGGCAACAGAGGCGAAAGTCTCAATGACAGGCAGGAGCGGGCGGATGAGGATTGGCGTTTTCCCATGGATAGCAAAGAATCAGCGGACAAACAGACGGTGACGGTGAGGAATGCGGGGGAATACGCCGCCGTGCCGCGTTTCTTATGGGCCAATGATAAAGCAGGGCGGAATCGGCCTCGCGGTGAGGATGCGGAAAGCCATCCTTCAGCCGGACGCCGCGATGCGCTCCAGATCCGCGCGGGTGTCCGCATAGGTGGTGCGGAAGGCCAAGGCCGCGGGGTCGGGGGCCTCGCCGCGCAGGCGGCAGAATTCCTCATAAAGTCCAGACCACCAGTTGCGGTGCTGCGTCAGGCCGTCAGTGCGGTATTTCTTCCAGTCGCTGACCACCTTGCTCCAGCAGGCACTGCCGTAGGCCGCGGCCTTGTGGGGATCGTTGTCGAAGTCCTTCACATACCAGTCGCGGCCGATGCGGGCGTGCAGCACCTCGTCCGCCCAGTCGTAGTCCTGGAAGAGGCGGGACAGGGGATCGCCGGACTCGGTGCCCACCTCCCACTCGTAGCGCTTGCCGGTTTTGTTCATGAGGCCCTGCTCGATGAACCACAGCACCGCATGGCGCTCGCGCGGGGTCAGCTGCTCGTTCAGACCCTTGGACCAAGTGAAGTTCACCATCACAAAAGCCGGCCAGTCGATGCCCAGGGCGGTGAACCCGGCCTCGCCCATCATGGCGTGGCGGGCCTCGTCCCACAGCTGACGGGTGAGGTCCCGGTAAAAGCCCCACGGCTTGTCCTCGATCTCCGTGAGGATGGAGGCCATCATCTCCGGCACGTCGATCTCGCGCAGCCGCTTGTAGTACATCATCAGCGTCTTGGCGCGGGCCGGGAAGTCAGGGTTGTATAGAAATGCCTCGGCATGGACTCCCATATTGTAGGGATCGGGGAAGCGGGCGTCGCGGCGCGGGGTGCTGTCGTATTTCCAGCCTTGGGCGGAGAACTGCGGCACCAGCGGTCGGGGATCGACGGGGCCGGATCCGCTCATGGTGCCGGCGGCGGCCATGCAGTCGGCCAGCAGCTGGCCCCAGACTTCGCCTCCCTGGGCGGGGCAGACGGTGGGCAGATCCGAAGCCAGGGCCTCGCGGCCCCACTGGATCATCTCCCCAATCTCCTGAAAGGCGAATTTCAGAATGCGGCACGTGGGGGCATCGGCCAGCGGATTGGTGTCCGCCAGATGCCGCTCCATGGCGTCCCGCAGGGCGGGCAGGGCCACCTGATGGATGCCGTGGATGACATCCGTGGGGGTGGGCGCGGCTTGGATTTCGTCAAAAAACAGCCGCAGTGCCTCATTGGGGACCTTCTCCAGCCCCAGCGGGGGATGCCGCATCTCCGCCACACGATCGCGCAGGGCGGTGACGTGCTCCGCGCACAGGTGGGCGTGCAGGCTCCAAGCCATCTTCAGCTCATAAACCGGCTCCGCCGTCAGCCGCGAAACCAAAATCCGCCAGCAGCGCAGAAGCGCGTAGTGATAACACTTCAGCCGGTCCACACAGCCTTCGACACTGATGCCGGGAGAGGCCATCCGCTCCAGGCCGCCGAGGCCGGCGCATTCCGGGAGCCGCAGGTGGGCACGGGTGCTGATCATGAGCATAAGGGAAAAGTTGAGGTGCGGGTGAGGGATGCGGCGGGGCCGTGGATATCAAACAGGAACAGGAAAGCGCGGAAAAACGCAAACCCGAAGCGGAAAGATCCAACGCGGCGTGGCGGCGGACCTTTCAGAACCGCATGGAGGGAGGTCGTTGGAAGAGAGCCGGAACCTCCTCAAAATAGGGTCCTGACCAACGCGGACCGCCGCCCTGAGGGCAGTGCGATTTCAGCGGGAATGGACACGGAAAGGAGTGTCCCCGCTTTCCCGGAGCCAAATCCGGAACCGATGTGTTATATTACTTGGAGGAATCGGGTTCCCTCTCCGCTTTGCCGTCCGGAGCGGATTCTTTTTCCTTGCCCGCCGGCGCGGGATCCGCAGGTGGCATTTTCCAGGCGGTCAACCAAGTGAAGGATTTGGGCTCGGCTTTCAGGCGGGTGCGGAGGACGGCCTCCATGGACGGCATGTGGCCGGCACCGTAGAAAAGGCAGACGCGCTTTTTGGAGGGATCGGCCAGGACCTCGTCCAGCTTTTTAAGGGCCACATCGTTGCGGCCCGCGATGAGGGCGCTGTTTTGCCCCAGGATTTTCTTTTCCAGGATCTGCTCGCTCTCCGCCAGCAGCTGGCCGAAGACGATCTTGAAGCGGGCGGCGGCTTTGTCGCTGTAGAACATGAGGATCAGATCGCCCAGTCCGATCTGCTGGGCGGCGCGGAATTTCTCCGACACCGCGGGATCGCTGCTCAGCTCCATGGACTTCAGCATCAGCTGCATCATGGATTCGCCGCGCTCCTTCTGCATTTTTTCAAACTCCTCGCCCGTGGCGTCGGCATGGATGAAGTTCGGGCGCGTGTAGTCTATATTCTGCAGCTGGAACTCCAGCCGCAGCAGGCGGCCCATGGTCTGCTGAAGCATGCGCAGAGGATGCGGGGGAGCGGGCTCGTCATCGGCTTCAGAGGAATCCACCTTCCCCTGTAGGGCGGAGGGATCGCCGACGAGTTCGAAAAGTACCGCATCGTACCCGGCCAGCCGCTTGTTCAGATCCTGATAATAAGCCTTGTCCCCCAGATGGACCACGCCCACCAGATCCACGATGCGGCCGTCCGGCAGGCAGAAGGAGGCCAGTCCGGTCTCCATGCGTGTGCTGTCGGTGTCGGCGGCCATGCGCACATAGTCGGGACCGTCGTCCCCGTGTCCGGCACTGGCATCAGCACCGGAATCGGCGTGCGTGTCCGGGGAATCGGAGTCCTTCCCGCCGGCGTCCTCCTGTTTTGCGGAGGATGCTTCGGCCTTGGCCGCGGCGGCGGCGGCACGTTCCGTGGATTGCAGGGCGGCAGCGGCGGCGACGGAGAAGGAATTGGCAAAAGCCCCGGCCCCTGTGAGCCAGAGGCAGGCCAGCGTGGAGAGAAAATGGCGTTTCATGGCGTGGTTTGGCAGGGCTGGGGTTGGAAAGATTAAAGGATCAGCGGGGAATCAAGCGCTGGCCTCAGCAGGATCTGCCCCTGCTTTTCACATATTCGATGATCTTGGAGTCATCATCCCCGGCCGCCCAGACCGTGCGCAGGAAATCGGCGGGATGGAGGTCGTATTCTTTCAAAAACCGACGGTCGCCGCCGCAGCCATACATCAGATCGGGCTCCATCTCACCGTGCAGCTTGGCACGCGCCTTGACGATGATGCGGGGGAGCCAGGCGATGCCGTCCACTTCGGCGGTTTTGGCGGGCAGCTCGGAGGTTTGCACCTCGTGCGTGCTCAGCTGGCCATGCTGGATTACTTTCAGGTAGTCCCGGCGCACGGCGGCGATGAGGAGGGCGGTGCCGGGAAGGGGATCGCCGTAACCCTTGTAGTCCTCCACAAAGTCAAAAAGCTCACGGGGCTTGCAGCCGATGCTTTTCAGAAACGCCAGATCGTCAGCGCTGTAGTAAGTGTCGAAATCGGTGTTGCCGCTTTCGAACTTTTTCACGCACTGGTCAAAAAGGGCAAGAAAGCGGTCGCTCCAACTATAGGATGGGGTGGTGGACATGGAATGCGGGTATGGGTTGCAGGGTTGGGGTGGGTGGGAAAGAGAGCAGGCGGAGCGGGAGACAGAGCAGGGCAGAGCTCTGAAGTGTAAATGAACGAATGATGAAGAATGAAAGGAACGAAGGCTGTTGAACGACGAGGATCCGATCCGGTTGATGGAAAAACGTCCGCGGCAGTGGCTCAGTCATTGGGATTCAGCAGACGGTGGACAGTGGCCGCCGTGGCTCCGGCGGCGGCTCCCGCGACAAAATAGATCAGCAGATACCAGAACGGTGCCAGTCCGGCGAGGACCAGCCCCAGCCCCAGCGCAGGATTGAAGGCGGCCAATCCGTAAACACACCGGCTCCCCGCATACAGGCACAGGCCGATGGCGGCTCCGAAAAAGCCATTTCCCGCCAGCTGGCGCGCCGTGGTCACATGCAGAACGGTGGAGGCCAGCAGAAAGGTGAAGAGAAACTCCCCGAAAATGAATGGCACCATGCCCATGGGAGGGGATGCGGTGGCGTCGGCCAGCTGTTCCGGCAGGCCGGCCCCGGGAACTGGAGCCCCACCCAGCACCCGGAACGCGGCGTAGCCTGCCAGTGCGCCGGAGAACTGGGCTGAAAAACAGTGCAGCATTTCCGTTTTGCCCATTTTCCCGCGCAGCCACAGGGCCACCGTGACCGCCGGGTTGAAATTCCCCGCCGCAAGATAGCCCAGGCTCCAAGTCATGATGGCCAGGGTGCAGGCCGCGGCCAGCATATCCCGCGAGGCCAGGGCCACCGTGCATAAAAAGAAGGTGCCAAGAAATTCCGCGAAAAGTCTGTTCATGAGCCGGTGTTCCATAACCAGGGGCGGGAGGGGATTCAACCAGCGTTTGCGGGAGGATCAGGGCCTTCAGTGGGGCCGGGCAGGGGGACGGAATCAGTTTTCCAGCCTGAGGCGGTGCCGGTCCCGGCGATCAATTGAATCCGCAAAGACCGCCGCCTTTACGGGAACAGGCTGAGGATGGCGCAGCCCCTGTTAAGGCACCTGCTTTGACAGGGCGGAGGAACTGGCTGGCCATTTCCGCACGCACGTGTTATGGGGGATTCCCATGGCATTTTTAAAGGCAGCCGCACCGGTGATAGAATGGGCCATTCTGCTGGTGGCGGGGTTTTTATTTTTGTGCTTGGGTCTCTCATTTCCAACCGGTGCGGATGCCGCGGAGGCCTCAGGCATCGTTAAGACGGTTTCCAGTCAGTTCGGGCTTCTGGAGAATAGCGGTGGACAACGCGCTTTTTACTTCAGTCCACATCCCCGGCATTCCGAAATTGCGGTGTATGACAACTACTCGATGGCTGAACAGGACCGCATCCTTGAAATAGCCCGGACGGTGCGAAGAGAAAAGGCGACCAAACCCGTCTGGGTTGTCTTTTACGGGATCAGGTCGCAGAACAAGGATTCAATCCGCAAGGAGATCATTCATTAACGATATTTTGCAAACCGGCTGTCCAGCCGATTGATAAAAGGGGCAACTCCCTTGCCTGCGGATGCCTATTCAACTGGAAGCGGTAAACCGGTACGGGGCAGTCATGATTTCCAGCATTAAATTGTCCAGGAGGAATAATCGTTGAAGCGGCAGTGTCATGCCTGCGGCCAGCTGTGAACAGATGGGGCGAATCAAGGAGTGTGGCTTGTGTAATCGTTTATTAACCCTGCCATTTTAGGCGTATCCGCGGCATCGAAGTTTTATAGTCTATCGTAAAAGCGGCATGAACGATGCATCCCTCAGCAGGTTGCGGGCGCTGGCCGCCATCTGGGACGACCTTGCCCGCACTCACTCACATGCCTTTTTCAACACGGAGTTTTTTCAGGATCTTGAAAGGCTGAACCGTTTTCAGGAGGAGTTCCCGGGAAAATCCCCTGACTTGCTGGTCGGTATTCTGGAGCATAAAGTTCTTTGCAATCTCAGCCAGCTGCACTCGGGAAAGGAAATAGTGCAGGCGCGGGCCCGGCTGGCGCAGCCTGATACGGAGAAAGCCTGCACGGCCTGAAAATTGCCGTGGATCACCGCGGTGGAGGATTCACTTAGGGACTTTGATCTCGTTTTCAGGAATGCGCCGGGTATTGACGGTGATATGAAGAGCATTGGGGTCACCCCACGCGTTGTGGCCCAGCGTCCAAGTCTCAGCCTGTTCCAGTGCTTTCGCTTCGCTCTCCGTGATCAGTTCCTCGTTGGCGTCACTGAAGCTGACGCTGAGTTTGACCCCTTTGCAGGCGGCCAGCCGCGTCAGGAATTCATTGAGGGAGGCCGCGTCCCCCTCATAACGGAGCGTGGAGACCGCATTGACAAAGCAGCCGCCGGCAAAGCGGAATTTTTTGTTGCTGAGCACCTTCATGATCTCTTCGCCATTTGAAAATCCGGAAGGAAAACTCAGGGAGGGACAGTCCAGCGTGCCTGCCAAACCATGAACACGGCAGGGGGATATCAGCCCGGCGCAAAGAATCAGGAGGAGAGTAGTGGGAATACGCGTACGCGGGAAGGTGTTCATAAGACAGGTCGGAAGAATAGGGATTAAGTGAATGGCAGCGCAAGAACGCGGTGTGTGACATAAATGCCGGGGCTGATCCGCGCGGGGAGGGGCAACCACAAATCCAGTTATATCTCCAGGCAATTTCGTCTCATTTCAGCTGGGTGCCATGCGTTTTAGTAAACACTCTGTAAAATCAACTTGAGCTTATTCGGCGCGGAGCAGGCTTTCCAATCCTGGGTTTAATTAAACTCAGTTATTAAAAAGTATTTTGTTCCCGTATCAGCTGATTTTAACTTTATGCGCCGGGGAAGACTGTCGCCTGTCCGCCTGCTGGAACCATCAACCAGATCGCCTTTCTCAAATTATGTCCCAGGAACTTCGTGCCAAGCTGAAAGCTGCCAGAAAAAAACTGGAATTGACCCAGAATGAAGCCGCCCAAGCGTGGGGCGTGCCCGTGAACACCCTCATTTGCTGGGAGAATGACCAGCGCACCCCCGCTGCTTTCTCCCTGAAAATGCTGAATTCCATGCTGAATGAAATTCTGGCTGAGAAGGGAGGAAAGGCGGCTGGAAAACCAGAAAAAAAACACGCTTCAGCCCCATGCGGAACTCCCGGCCCCTGTTCTGAACAGCGCACCTTCGGCCCTGCGGAATAACTGAGTATTATGCCCCGATCAGCAGGGCGGTGAAGAGCTGCTATAGATTGAGAGTTGGGCGCTGATCTGCCGTGGTGACTGCATGCCCAGCATCGGCCATGCCGCCGATTTGAAAACAGAAAAAAGAGCGCCCCTGATCCGGGGCGCTCCTGGCGTAAATTTCAGCTGAATTCCTGCTTTGACCTTTAACGTGTTTGCAAAGTCTTTGCCGTTGGCTGAATGGATTCAGATGGAGTCGGTCAGGCATTTTTCAATTAGAACGCCTGAATTCATTGGACTTGGCTGCAATTTCTGCCGAAGACTTGAAATCTGATAAACAAAGCCGAAAATCACCGCCGGGCACCGGTCGTATTCCTCTCCACCTCCACATCTTCTTTCCGCAGAGTTTCGGAAATGGTGCTTTCCTCGGATTCAGCAACCTTGGTGGCCTTCACGGCACCCGCTGATTCAACCGTTTTCCGGACCACTGCCTCCTCCTCGGTCAGTGGGATGGAGATCATCTTCTCCACAAAAGGTTCGGCTCCAGGCCCCCTGCCACTGTCGGACACGCGTTCGACCACCACTTCCTCATGCCGCAGCTCCACGGGCTGGTTTACCACTTCTGTGCGCACCACCTTGCGCAGACGCACCTCTCCCTGACTCACCTGTCTTTTTTCCACGTGGAGTTTCTCTTCAGCCAAGGGAACCTCCACGGTTTTTCCTTCTCCAGTCAGCGTCTCCGCGGACCGCCGATCCGTGCGAACGGTATTGCTGGCCTGCGTAGCCGGCGTGCTAAGGCCTTTGCCGGCAGTGGTGCTGCTTTCATACTCCATCTGATAGTGGGACCGCAGGCGGCTTTCTTCGTTATCGCTCAGGTCGTCGGAAAATAAATAGCTGGGTGAGGATTTGATAAGGTCTTCCGTGTAGGGAACTTTAATCGTTTGGGCATGATGGTCGATGACTGCATTCCGCGCGGGCACCACGTGGGTCTGGCCCAGACCCAGCCAGCCGGTGCTCACTCCCAAAAAATCGGGATCGTCATTGCCGTCAGTCCAGACATTTTCGACCTTGCCGACTTTGTCGCCGCTGGAGTCATAAACCTCATAATCAAACAGGGTATTGGTGCTCATAATATTGTATGGGTTTGGTTGATGTTCTGACAGGCCGGGCAGGATGCTGAATGGGCAGTGCCGCTCAGGGCACTGGCGATCCCCGGTTTCCTGAGGGCCGGATGATGTCAGGCGGCATTCCTTTCGCGCGATGTGTGCCAAGGCTTTTCCAACCGGGTTTCCCCGTAGTCCGGCGGATTACGGTTTTGCCGGGCGAGGCAATCTGCGGAACAGCCTCCGAACGGATGGCTTTTTGCCATGACTGCTTTTTCAAGAGACTGTTTGGTCAAGTGGCGGCAGCCGTCCGGGCAGCGCCATGCAGCCGGCTGATTTAAATTCAAAGCCGGGCTGAAGTATGTAAATTAACGATTAAGAATTACGTCTGTGGGTATCCCGTGACACGGGGATACTTGACGAGGCCGGGTTACGGCTCTGAACGCTTTCCCTTCGGAGATGGGTCCATGGGCGTGCCGTGCAATTTTTTATTCCAAATGAAGGCTGTATCCATACGTCAATTTCAGCAGGCCGCCCTTTCGGCTCTCGTCTTTTTCCCGCCTCCGCCGGAGCGGAGATTCTGGTCAATCTGAATGTCTCGGCCCTGCCGGCGGGACCGGTCACTTCCTAGGCCAACACCGCCACCCGTGGGGAGGCGGTTTCACCGCTTCCGGGACCCGCAGGCGGCGGTCGTGCAGTCCGTGAAAGCCATCACCTTCGCCGGCAGCGGGGATTTTTTCGCGGGGCCCGAGGCACCGGACAGTGTCTCCGGGATCAATCCCAACCGGTCAGCGGAGGCGTGGGTCTTCAATCCCACCGTCGAAGATGAGGAGACCATCATCGGTTGGCGCCACCGGGAGGGGCGCACGGGACCAACATGTTCTTCAACTACGGCACCAATGGCTCCTACGAAGCGGCAGGGCAATGGGATGCCGGACCGGATATCGGCTGGATCAACGGCGGTGGCGCACCGGCGGCCGGTTCGTGGCATTATCTGGTCTACACCTATGACGGCAACGGCGCTGCGGATCAAGGAACAGTCCAAGTGTATGCCGGCGGAGTGCTGATGAATTTCCAGCTGGTGGGAAACTTGGAAACGCACATCAGGGATTCCCCTTTGTCGTGGGCGGCCAGAATGACGACAGCGGCCTGCGCATCCCGGTGGAGGGCGACTATCTCTTCGGATACCGTGGGGACGACGGCAGCTTTCTGACCATCGACGGGCGCCGGCTTTCTCCGCGCTGGTGCAGAACACCAGCGGCTTCTCGGTGATCGCCAGGGGACAGGCTCTGGCGCTGGCGAATTCCGGCTCCCTGCGGGCGGCGGCCAATGCCGCGACCTTCACCGCCGGTGCCGGTGTCGACGGAGCCTTGGCCGGCAGCACTGACAAGGCGTTGAAAAACGTCGCCGGTCAGACGGTGGAGGCTCCATGGAGTGCCGGTCTGAATCCATAGAACGCCTTCACGGTGGAGGCCTGGCTGAAGCCTGCGGTGGAGAATGCCGCCGGAACCCTGACCTGCGCCCTGTCCAGTGGACGGTTTGGCGATCCCCGCACCGGCTGGCTCATCTACCAGTCGGACACGGGCTGGAACTTCCGTACCTATTATAACAGCGGTCTGGCCACCGCCGTGAATATCGCCGTGGAGGCCCCGCCGGTCGCCGGCACCTGGTGGTATCACGTGGTCGCCACTTGGAATGGCACAGTGGGGAAAATTTATGTGGATGGCGCGGCTTCCGAGGAGGGGCTGCCTTCCGACCCTGAAAATCCCTATGTACCCCCTGCCAGCGGATCCTTCCGCTTTGGCGCGCGGGCGGATAACGCCTTTCTCTGAAGCGGGGACATTGATGAGGTGGCGGTGTATCCCGCTGCGCTGGATGCGGCCACGGTCCAAGCCCACCTCAGCAACGGAAAGGATGCCGGACGCGCGGTGCCTTATGAGACACTGGTGCAGGCCGGCAGTCCTCCGGCCTACTGGCGCATGAATGAGACGGACAATGTGGTGCGCAACTTCATCGCCACGGATGCCGCCACCGGCGACAGCGCCACGATCGGACGCATTCATATTGCTGCATGCTTGAAAAGGGCCGGGGATGAACGTCAGCCCTGAAGCAGCGACTGCGCGCCGTCCACATAGATCTCGGTCCCACTGACGTGGCGGGAGGCCTCCGAGGCCAGGAAAAGCGCCACCTTGGCCACGTCCTCCGCCTTGCCGGGGCGTCCCCGGGTCAGGGGAACATCGCCTTGGGGAAACTTGACGGGAAGGTGCAGGATTTCGATATCCCGCCGCTCGGTGGAGTCGTCGATATGGGTCTCAATGGCTCCGGGGCAGATGGCGTTGACCCGGATGCGGTGGCGCGCCAGTTCCAGCGCCGTCATTTTGGCGAACGCCACCTGCGCGGCTTTGGAGGTGGCATAAGCAGACGCGCCGGAGTTGCTGAACATGCGGTTGCCATTCACGGATGAGACAATAATCACACTGGAGTCACCGGCTTTTTTGAGAAGGGAAAGCGCCAGCTTCACCGTCAGAAAGGTGCCGCGCAGATTGATGGCCAGCGTCGTGTCCCATTCCTGGATTTCCATCTCCTCCAGCGGAGCCCACACTCCGTTGATGCCGGCGTTGGCAATGACCACATCCAGACGGTCCCATCTCTCTTCCGTGGTGCGAAAAGCGGTTTGCATTTGCTCAGCACTGGAGACGTCGGCGGTCAGCATAAAATGCCCGGATTCATTTCCGCCTATTTCCAGGAGTGCACTCTCCAACTCCTCCGGAGTGCGGCCCAGCAGGGCCAATTTCGCTCCTGCCTGGGCCAAGGCGATGGCGCACGCCAAGCCGATGCCGGAGCCGGCTCCGGTGACGAGGGCGTTTTTTCCCGCCATGGAATAATCAGATGTGCTCATTGAATCATCAGTTCGTGAAAATTTAAAACCTGCCAGCTTCGCTCAACTCTCCCAGCTGCCCCGCCATTTGGCGGTGGCCTGCCGAAGCCACCCATCCTGCGGCAGCCTGCGCACAGCCCGCGGTGGAACACTCCAAAGCGGCACTGCCGAAATCACCAATTCCGAGCCGGCGGTTTCCCCGCCGCCTCATTGAAAGGCACCCCGGTTGGCCGGCGGTTTTTGAAGCTTGGGCCGGAGAAAAGTTTTGATAGAAACAAGTCCGCCGGAGGCGCAATGCGTCTCCGGCGGCTCATCGGGGTTTAAATTCAATACTGCGGCGGGAAGCTTCAAAACATGCCCCGTGCAGTGGTTGATCTTCAATCGGGTTTGAATGGTGCGCGATCCAGCGCGGAGAAAATCAGGCGGTCAAGTGCGGTGTTTTGACGGCTTCCCCTGCCTGTTCCGCCGCCTTTCGGATCACCTCACCGGTTTTGCCGGCCAGTTCCGTCAGCTTTTCACCAGCGGCCTCGGCTGTGATGCCATGGGCGCTGGCCTCATCCACCAGTTTATCGCCCAGCTCTCCGGCGGCGGCTTTGCCTTTTTCCAGCAGCTCCTCACCTTTCTCCTTTACAGTTTCCATCAGAGCGTCGGATTTTTCACCCATCAGCTCATCTTCTTTCCGGGTGGTCGGCAGAAGGACACCCACCAAGGCTCCCAGAGCCGCAAAAGCGACCCCCACCGCCAGTGGATACTCCTCCACCGCCTCCTTGGCCCGTTCCATGGTCCGGTCATACTGGTGCTCCAGACTATGGCCGGTCCTGCTCAGTGCGTTGTGGCTCCGCTCATAGAGATGGTGGGCCTTGTCATGACCCTGGTCATAAAGATCATGCGCCGCCTCACGGCCCCGATCATACAGATTGTGGGCCATTTTTCCGGTTTCGCTGGCACCATCCGCAAAGGCTGATGCTTTGTTTTTCACCTTGTCCACAGTTTCCATAACCGCCTCTTTGGCATCGTGAGCCTTTTCTTTGATTTTGTCCATAATTCCTGGTTCATCTTCAGTTTCTGTGTCATTGGTGCCTGCTCCGGAAGGGAGGGAGGAAGGGTAACCGTAGGCACCGCGGTCTGTCAGGCTTTTGCCTGTGTTTTTAGGGCTGGCCACCCGGGGCTTTGACTCCGCCTCATCATCCTTCAGCATCAGCCAGAGAGCGCCGGCACCGATGAGAAGGGACGGGACAGGATTGTCTCGCACATGCGCGGTGAGGGCACGATAGGTTTTTTTCACACCATTGCCCTCCGGCAGGCTGGAGCTGTTTTTATCCCACCAGTCCATGGCGGAATTGACCAGCGAGCGAGGCGACAGCCGGTTGCCCAGCTCCTCCAGCGTGGAGTCCATGCGGTCACGGGTATTGCGGATGCCGGCCTCGATTTCCGCGCTGCTGCGCGTTCCATCTGTTTCAGGGTAAGTTTGAGTGGTGCTCATGATATTTTGTTTTGAATCCATTGCTTGTCATCCTTCAGAGTGCCGATGGTGCGGTCCGGAGTCAGGTTGTCCTTCTTGAAGGAATTCAGGGCACTGAGGATAATGGCGACGCTGATGCCGCCGGTGATGAGAGCCACCACCAGAAAGCCCAGGAAGGCTGCCGTGCCGGTGCTCATGCCCCAGGAATCAAACAGGCTTCCCAGAGCGAAGCCCAACCCCATCAGCAAGGGGATCAGAGCCGTATAGCCCAGCAGCGCACCGACGGCCAGCAGCACCGCGTTGCGTGAGAATTTTGACACTTTCTCGGCTACTTCTGTTTTGGCCAGGGCGATTTCCTCCCGCACCAGTGCGGTGGTGTCATCGCGCAGTTGCTTCAGAAGGCCGGCCACGCTGTTTTCGTCGGTGCTCATAAGTTTTAAATATGGAGAGTTGGGGGCGGTCCGGTTCAAAGGGTTTGCCCATGATCACTCCACGATTGGGCGGGATGAGTGTAGGTGCTCGCACCCGCGCCCACTGGCGTGCCGGTTCCCGCGCCCACATTCCGGACCGCACGGCTTCCCGAAGCTTTGATAAACCGGGCACCGATGAGGCCGGCGATAAAGAGCCCGCCGAAAAACAGTTCCGGTCTGCGGCGCGCCAGACCGTTCAGACCCTGCATGATCTGCCGGGGATCGGATTCCTGCAGATACTGCGACAGGCGGTTGAGCTGCTGGGCTGCAGCCTGAGCGGGTCCGGCCAGAAGATTCGCCTCGCCGCTTTCACTCAGCTTGTTGGATACTGTGCCCACAGCGTCGGCATACTCTTTAGCTTTCTGAGAAAGGGTATTCTTTCCGCTGGCAGCGTAGCGCATGCCGGCCTCACGCAGGTTTCCCACGGCCGCTTTGGCCTCCTCCTTGATTTTGTTTCCGGTTTCCGATGCTTCGGAGACCACCGCTGATTTCAGTTTTTCGCCTTCCGTTTTAAGCTTGTCCAAGGCGGCCGGGTGATCACTGCCTTGAGGATTGGACCCGGAATGGCCCACTGATCCATATTGGTACCCTTCGTTTCCGGATGGAGAAGAAGGAGTAGTTCCATAGCCGACCGGCTCCACGCCATTTGTCCAGCCGGCATTCTGTGGCAGAGCAGAGCCAAGTTGGTCCCCTTCGGTTTTGAGCGGAGAGGGGAAACTCGTCTGGCCGCCGGCGGTGCGGTTCCCATTGGTGCCGTCCGGCTGGTAGGGAAGGTCCGATCCTAGTTCGTCCCCTTCAGTTTTAAGTGGAGCCTGGGGGGTGGCTTGAATGCTGCCTGGAGTGAATGGAGGTGGTTCGTTCATATTTTTCAGAGTTTAAAATTTTATAGGGGCGGATGTCTGCCGGAGGTGAACCGGAGAAGTGGATGAAGGCCTTTGCAACATGCGGACCAGCGGGTTTTAAGGGAGACTATCGCTGCGTGTCGTGCATATTGCCGCATTATGGTTAGTTCCTGTGGCAAACCGCATGACTGCCGCTGATCCTCCGGCATGCAGCGCGGCCAATGTGGATTTTGCATTCACGGAATGGCTGGAAAAAAAGCTTTCCAATCCATTGCCGGAGACATGGCTGAGCTCTGTTTTCAGTCTGTAATGAAAAAAATTCTCTTAATAACTCAAAATGGAACAAGTGCGCCTTACCGCGTGAACCCAGCCCGCCAAAGCGGTAAGATGGTATGGCTTATGCAAAAGAGGAGGGCCTCATGAAAAAAACCATCCATCTTCTTTCCACGCTGGGCTTGACCGGCATGATCCTAGGCTTGGCATCCTGCCAAAGCGCTCCCAAAACCGCGCCGCCGCAGGCTGCCGCCGAAATGCAGGATCATGGCAAGCCCAAGGGCAAGCCCGGCACTCCCTGATGGGACAGGTGTCCGGATTTGAATCCGGCGACACTGGTTCCACAGGCGGACGTGTCATTCGGCGTTTGCCTCCTGCCGCTTTTCAGGATCAAGCTGCCGCCACCTGTTCCCAAGCTGATGGAGAGATTGGCGAGGCGGCGATTCTGTGTTGCAGACAATTGCACTTCCCGCTGTGACAAATCACAGCGGCTTGCCGCGTTTTTCCGCCAAAAGTCCGCGTCCACAGGTAACCCGGCTCGGCATGAACCATGCAGAGAGCCCGGTGTCATTCTAGACAGTTCCGTCTTCGTGAAAACTCCTCATTGTATTTATGAAATCACCCCAGCAAACCGCCGTTCTCAGCTTTTTACCCTTGGTCTTTTTGGCCACTGCTCCAGCCGGAGCCCAAGTTGAGGTAAAAAAGGATCCTTCAATCGACGAAGCGGTGCAGATCCCGGTGCTGCCGCCCAAAGCGGACCCGCAGATGCAGGCTGTGCTTGACAAACTGGCCAGTCTGGGCGGTGAGCCCATTGAGACCCTGAGCCCGAAGGAGGCCAGAAAACAGCCCACTCCGGCGGATGCGGTCATGCTGCTGCTGAAGGACCAAGGCAAATGGAAAAAGGAGGACGTCGCCAAGGTGGACAACATCTCCATCGAGCTGAAGGGCAGGGACGTAAAGGGCCGCGTCTATGTTCCTGAAGGGGAGGGACCGTTTCCCGTCATCTTTTATATCCATGGCGGTGGGTGGGTCATCGCGGACCTCGACACTTATGACGCCACACCGCGGGCCCTTGCCAACAGCGTGGGCGCAGTGGTAGTCTCCACCCATTACCGGCAGGCCCCGGAGCACAAATTCCCGGCGGCCCACAACGACGTTTTCGGAGCTTATCAATGGACCCTCAAAAACGCCCATAAATGGAATGCCAATCCCAAAAGGATCGCCGTGGCGGGTGAGAGCGCCGGGGGCAACATGGCTGCCAGCATCTGCCGTCTGGCGGCGGACGAAGGCATTCAGCTCCCCCTGCATCAGGTGCTGATCTACCCGGTGGCGGATTCTAAAATGGACACCCCCTCCTATATTGAAAACGCCATTGCCAAGCCGCTCAGCGCTCCCATGATGAAGTGGTTCGCCGATCATACCTTTGAATCCAAGGAGGATGCGGAGGATCCGAAATTTGCCCTCCTGAAAAAAACGGATCTCAAGGGCCTGCCGCCCGTCACCATTGTCACCGCACAGATCGACCCCCTCCGCTCCGAGGGCGAGGCTCTGGCGGAGAAGTTCAAGCAGGCCGGCGTGCCGGTCTCCTACCAGAATTATGACGGCGTGACCCACGAGTTTTTCGGCATGGCCGGCGCGGTGGACAAGGCGAAGGAGGCCCAAGCCTTTGTGACCGCGAATCTCAAGGCGGCTTTCGCGGACAAGCCCGCCGAATAACGGTAGACCCGGTCAAACCCCGAAGCTTGAGACCTTATCAGGCCGGGTAAAGGGCATAGGCTCCTTGCCCGGCCTGCCTGTTTCTATCGGGTCATTGCAGGTGGAAAAGTCTGTAAATTTTGCATGCATCGGATTTCCGGATCATAAAAACACCGGATGGGCGCATTAAATGATCTTAAAGAATGCTGAGGAGAACGTATGAGGTGGCGACAGTCCGGCATGCGGTCCACTGATGGAGGCCACCGCGTGCCGGCACAGCCTTTTTCTCCTTGGATTTTACTATGACACGAGTCCGTTTTTCTCCGCCATTGTTTCTGCGTCCAAGCCTTTGTCTGAGTCTGAGTCTGAGTCTGGGGGCATTGCCGGCACTGATTCCGGCGGCGGACGCGCCGCTGACGGAATGGGTGCCGGCGGTCGGGAAGGAAAAGGGAAAACCGGCTTGGAGCCGGGAGCTGGGGAGTCACCGGGTGGTGATTGAGGTATCGTCGAATACGGCTGCATCCGGCAAGGTGCGGGCGGTGCTGAACTGGCGGCGGCGTGATCCCGCGCCGGAGAAAAAGGCGGTGCTGGTGCGGGAGTTGGAAAGCGGCAAACCGGTGTCTCTGGCGGCGGTGGTCCGCTGCGATGCCGAGGCCGGCGAACTGGTGTTCGAGCCGGTGCCGGGGGTAAGCCGGTATGCGGTATATTTTCTGCCGGTGAAAATCACGGGCGGGGCGTTTCCCGTGGGGGAATACACGCCGCCTGCTGAAACCGCTCCGCCGGAGTGGCGGCAGGCGGCAGGGCTGGCTGATGGTTCGTGGAGAAAGTGGCCGCTGGCATCCGTGGTGGCGTGGGAGGCCATCAGCGCGCATGAGGCTTGGAATGACATGGAGATCACCGCCACGGTGGAGGAGGTGAAGGGTCTGGCTAAAGCGCCCTTTATGGTCAGGCTGGAAACGCGTGAGCATCCCGTGCGCATGTTCGATCATCTGCCCCGGCGGTGGGTGGAGGCTCCGCCGCCATCGGTGCTGCCGGTACGGCCTTCCGAGTACTTTGTTTTTCAAATCGCGGTCCATTCACCGGGGACGGATCTGAAGTCCGTGCAGCCTGAATTCACCCTGCTGTCGGGGCCGGACGGACAGCGGCTGGAGGCGGACCGTTTCACCTGCTTCAACACCGGGGGCGTGGATTGGAAGGGGATGCCCCTCGCCAAAACCGTGGACGTGCCGGCGGGCCGGGTGCAGCCGCTGTGGTGCGGCGTGCAGGTGCCGGCGGATGCGGGGCCCGGGCTGTATCAGGGCTCCGTGGTGGTGAGGACAGGCGGCGGGGAAAGCGTGACGGTGCCGCTGGCGTTGCGAGTCGGAGGCGAACCGCTGGCCAGTCATGGGGATGACAGTCCGGAATCCCTTTCCAAACTGCGCTGGCTGGACTCCACCGTGGCCCAGGATGATGAGCTGCCGAAAGGTTATGAGCCGCTGAGGATTGATCATCTCTCCATCGGCTGTCTGGGCCGCACCGTCACGCTGGGAAGCGGGGGGCTGCCCGCCAGCATCGTCAGCCACTTCAACAGCGCCAACACGGCAGTCGATTCCGCGCTGCGGCTGGAGCTGCTGAAAAGCCCGATGCGGTTTGTGGTGACGGACGATGCCGGCCAGCCGTTGCCGTTGACGGCGGATCCGGTGCGGATGGGGCAGGGCACACCGTCCGCCGTGGATTGGGAGTCCGGCTTCAGCGGCGATGGCGTGCGGCTGGCGGTGAACGGGCATATGGAGTTTGATGGCTCACTCTCCTTCCAAGTGGCGGTCAGCGGCTCCCGGCATGTGGGCGGCATCCGTCTGGAGACGCCGCGCACGCCGGACACGGCCACGCTGTCCACCGGTCTGGGGCAGGAGGGCGGGCGCGCGCCGGAGTCGCTGGACTGGAAATGGGATGTGGCCCAAAAGCATCAGGACAGCCTGTGGCTGGGGACGGTGAATGGCGGTCTGCGGGTGCTGCTGAAGGATGACCGGCACGTGCGCGCCGCCGTCAATATCCACTACACGCGCCGCCCGCTGCACGAGCCGGTGTCGTGGGCCAATGGCGGGGACGGCGGCATCCATTACGCGGACCATACGCTCACGGCCTGGAGCGGCGCGCGGGAGCTGAAGCCGGACGCCCCGCTGGCCTTCAACTTCGACCTGCTGGTTACTCCTTTTCACACCCTGCGCACGCGGGAGCAGTTCACGGAGCGCTATTTCCACACCTCGCAGGTGCCTGAGGATGAGGCCGGCTATTTGGCCCGGGCGGCGCAGGCTGGGGCCAATCTGGTCAATATTCATCAGGGCAACCGGCTGAACCCCTATATCAACTATCCCTTTCTCACGGTGCCGGGGCTGGAGTCCTTCACCCGCACGGCGCACGCGCGGAACCAGCGTGTGAAGTTCTACTACACCATCCGCGAGCTGAGCAACTGGGCTCCCGAACTGTTTGCTCTGCGCTCGCTGGGGAATGAGATTCTGTTGTCCGGCAAGGGCGGCGGCCATCCCTGGCTGGAGGAGCATCTGGCCGGTGATTACTGGCAGGCGTGGTTCGAGGGCGGCGTGCAGGACGCCTCGGTCCTGACAGCCACTCTCAGCCGGTGGAACAATTTCTATATCGAGGGGCTCCAGTGGCTGGTGAAAAACGCGGGGTGCGACGGCATCTATCTGGACGACATCTCCTATGACCGCGGCACCATGCTCCGGGCCCGCAAGGTCTTGGACCGCGACTGTCCGCGTGGAGGCCGCATCGATCTGCATTCCTGGAACGAGCTGAACGGAATGGCGGGGTTTGCCAACTGTGTGAATGTCTTCATGGACAGTCTGCCCTTTGTGGACCGTATGTGGTTCGGTGAGGGACATGAATACTCCGGCCCGCCGCCGGAGCATTTTCTGGTGGAGATCAGCGGCATTCCCTTTGGCCTGATGGGGGAGATGCTGGAGGGGGGCGGAAATCCCGCGCTGGGCCTGACTTTCGGCATGACGGGACGGCTCGGCTGGGGCGGCGATCCCAAAGCGGTGTGGAAGCTGTGGGATGACTTCGGGGCGGCGGACGCGGCTTTCAGCGGCTGGTGGGACCGGGACTGCCCGGTTTGGGTGGCCGGTGGGGCGGAGGATGCCGTGAAAGCCTCCGTCTGGACCAAACCCGGAGCCGCTCTCATTTCGCTGGGGAATTTCGGAAAAGCTCCCTGCCGCAACCCCTCTCTGACCGTGGACTGGAAACGTCTGGAGCTGGATCCCGCCAAGGTCCACTGGTCCACGCCGGCGCTGGCCGGCATGCAGCCCGCCGCGCTGGTGCGGGCGGACAAGCTGCCGGGGCTGCCGGCTTTTGGCGGGCTGGTGGTACTGCTGAGCGAGACCGCGCCGGATATTCAAGCCGTGCCGGACGTGATGTCCGGCCCGGTTCTGCTGGAGGACCGCTTCACGGATGCCGCGCTGCCGGGCTGGACCCGGCACTTCTCTTCAAAAATTCCCTCCGATCCCTTCCGCCCGGATCAGGGACTGGTGCTCACCGTACCTGCCAATGTGCATGCCTATCTGGAGCGTCCGCTCCCTGCCGGATCCGCCGCCGTCCGCGCCGCCTTTTATCAGGACCGGCGGGATGCTGCCCAGCAATGGGGGCCCGGCCTGGCGCTGATGTGGCCGGACGGGTCCAACCTGCGGGTGAACCGCCGGGCGGATGGCCGGTTCAGCATCGGTGTGAACGGTGCGGAATCCCTGGCCGGAGCTATCCTGGAGTCCGCCCCTGTGGAGATCACCGTGGCTTGGGATGAGCGGCAGTTCCACATCCTGGCCGGCGGTCCCGGCATGGGCGACATCGATCAGGAGATCGCCGCTATTCCCCGCGGCCAGCTTCCCGCCGGCCAGCCGGACCGGCTTCGGCTGGGGAAGACAAATATCCGGGGCGCGGCGGCGGATCATGCGGAGGCGGGGGTTTCCGGATTCACGCGGATTGAGAACTTGGTGATCCGGAAGTTGCCGGCTTCAGCGGCCAGGAAGGGGGAGTGAGGGGGTGGCGTGTTTCTTTTACCGTTCCATGAAATCAAAGATTATTTTGCTTTTTGTTGTTTTCTTTGTGATTCCATTTGGAGTCATTTGGATATGCTTGACATGGTTGCCCTATCGGGCGCCGCTTTTTGCTTGGCAGCATGGAACTCCGGGGATGCAGTATAACGCCGCTGCTGGCGTGATGAAGCTTTATCCGCCGGGTACATCAATATATACAGTGGTCGAAAATGTTGGGCCTGGATCAGTGGGGTGGCCATATAACGTGGGGCCCCTCAAATCCGGACGAATAAGCTTCGATGTGGATGGAACTTTTGTATGTGGTATTATATTTTATTATGGGGACGAAAAGGTGATTCGCTCGGAAATTTTTGATTGATTCCTCTTTGCTAAGTGGCGTGTTCAGTTCCAGTGCCACCTGCTTCTCCGATGTCAGCACCTGCGGTGCCTGCGCTTGCAATACCTGACGGTCATCGGTCGGACCGGAGTGGACCATGGTCCGGAGCCTGCCGGGTCAAGGAGGATTGGACTCCAGCAGCTCCTTCAGATTCAGCGCTCTGGTGAACATGTTGAGTTCACCGTCCGGTGTGACAGGCCATTGGGACTGCGGGCGGTCCCAGTAGAGCTCCACGCCGTTGTCATCGGGGTCGCGCAGATACAGCGCCTCGCTGACTCCATGGTCGGAGGCTCCATCCAACGGAATGCCGGCCGCGATGAGCCGGCGCAGGGCGCCGGCCAGCAGGGCACGGGTGGGATACAGAATAGCGGAGTGGTAGAGGCCGGTGGTCCCGGGAGCCGGAGGCTTCCCGCCGGCGCTTTCCCAAGTGTTGAGACCGATGTGGTGGTGATAGTCCCCCGCCCCGAGAAACACGGCGCTTTTGCCGTAGCGCATGGTGATTCTGAATCCCAGCACGCCGTGGTAAAAAGCCAAGGCACGGTCCAGATCCGCGACCTTCAGATGGACGTGGCCGATTCTGACTCCGGTATCGATTTCAGCGAAGGTCTGGGGCTCTTTCATGGGTGGCTGAGAAGGGTGGGCAATGGGACGATACCCTATCCGGCGGTAAAGAGCCATGGGGCCTCCGCAAAAACAGCCCAAGCGTTTATTTTCCGGAAAGCCGTGCCGGCCGGCGGCTCACCACATACCGCCAAGCGCGGTGATCAGGGCCACAGTGGCGTTGAGACGACGGGCCTGCAGGTCGAGGGCGGTGCGCTGGGCATTGAGGGAGCTGGCCTGGGCGATGGCGACATTCAGGTAGGTGTCGGTGCCGGCGGTGTAGGCATTGAGGGCAATGCGCTCGTTTTCCCTGGCGGCCTTCACGGCCTGTTCCTGGACTACGGCCTCCTGGGCAAGAATACGCAGGGTGGCCAGACTGTCCTCCACCTCCTGGAGGGCGGTGAGGACCACTTGGCGGTAGTTGGCCACGGTGGCGTCGTAGGTGGCGTCCGCCTGGGCCTTGGCGGCGATGCGCTGTCCGCCGTCCAGGATGGGCTGGGCGAGGTCCGGTCCCAGCGACCAGTAGCGGGTGGGCATGGTCAGCAGCTTGCCCATGCCGCGCCAGCCTCCGGAGGCCCCGAGGGAGATGGTGGGGAAAAAGGCGGCTCTGGCGGCTCCGATGCGCTCGTTGGCGGCGGCCACCTGACGCTCGGCGGAAGCGATGTCCGGCCGGCGCTCCAGCAGACGGGACGGCATTACGGAAGGCACTTTGGGCACGGTGGCGGACAGATTCTCCTTGCCCAGGCCGAACGCCGCGGGTGCCTGGCCCACCAGAACGGCCAGCGCATGCTCCAGCGTGGCGCGCTGCACGCCAGTCTCGATGGCGGAGGCGCGGGTGGAGGCCAGCTGGACCTCCGCCTGCGCCACATCGCCGCGCGAGGCCACGCCCTGCTCATAGCGGTTCCGGGTGATCTCCAAAGAGCGCTCGTAATTTTTGATCTGACGGTCCAGCAGGGCGCGCTGGGTATCCACGGAGCGCAGAGAGAAATAAGTCTGCGCGGCCTGGGATTGAAGGCTCAGGCGCGTGACCTCCACCTCCGCGGCGGCGGACTGGGCGTCAGCGGTGATAGCCCGGGCATTGTGGCGCAGCCGTCCCCAGAGGTCGATCTCCCAGACGGAGGTGGCTCCGATGCTGTGTTGGGTGGTGATCCGGGAGCGGCTGGAGCTGCCCGTCCCGGAACCAGTGTTATTATCATTATCGCCGGTGTTGAAGGTTCCGGTGCCGTTGTTGTTGCCGCCGCCGCTGATCCCGGTGCTGCTGCGGGTGGTGGAGGCGTTCAGGTCTAGAGTGGGCAGGAAGGCCATTCTGGCGGCGGAGAGCAGGGCGGCGGATTCACGGGCGCGGGCCGCGGCATTGGCCAGGGAGGCGTTGGAGACCTCCACCCCCTGCAGGATGGCGTCGAGCTGCCGGTCGTTGAAGATGCGCTGCCAGTCGCCCCTCGGGACATGGGCCGCCGGCTGGGCACCCTTCCAATTCCCGTCCTCTTTGAAGTTGGGGGGAAGGTCCAGTTCGGGATGTTGGCTGGGCGGCGTGAGGGAGCATCCGGCCAGCAGCATCAGGCCTGTGAAGGGCAGGGATAGAAGCAGCCGGGAGCGGAAGGACAGGGAGGAGGACGGGGCGGGAGGGCGTTTCACCGGTGGTGGTGGGTGACGAATGTTGGGGGAAAGCCGGTCAGAAAGGCTGGGGCGAGGGCTCCGCGGGGGCGGAGGAATCCGGGGACGGGTGGTGATGGCGTCTTTGCAGAAAACGGTGGCGCAGTTGGTCAAGAAAGAGATAGACCACCGGCGTGGTGTAGAGCGTCAGCAGCTGGCTCAGCATCAGACCACCCATGATGGCCACGCCCAGCGGGCGGCGAAGTTCCGATCCCTCACCGAATCCGATGGCCAGCGGCAGCGCGCCCAGCATGGCCGCCAAAGTGGTCATGAGGATGGGGCGCAACCGCAGTTCACAGGCTTCCAGAATGGCCTCCTTCGGTCCCAGCCCGCGCGTGCGCTCAGCCTCCAGCGCAAAGTCGATCATCATGATGGCGTTCTTCTTCACAATCCCGATGAGCAGGAAGACACCGATGAAGCCCATGATGTCGAAATCCATGTGGCACAGCTGGAGGGCCAGCAGAGCCCCGACACCGGCGGAAGGCAGGGTGGACAGAATGGTCAGGGGATGCAGGAAGCTTTCGTACAGAATGCCCAGGGTGAGATAGATGACGACAATGGCGATGAGGATCAGCAGGGGCTGGCTTTCCAGCGAAGCGGTGAAGGCTCCGGCGCTGCCGGCGAAATTCCGCTGGATGATCTCCGGCATGGCCAGCTTTTCGATGACCGCGTTGATCTCCCCCGTCACATCGCTGAAGGCGGAGCCGGGAGCGAGGTTGAAGGAGAAGGTCATGGCCGCGAACTGGCCCTGATGGTTCACCGAGAGCGGGGCAGGGGCGGATTCCCAACGGGCGAAGGCGGTGAGCGGCACCAGGGCGCCGTCGCTGGATTTGACGCGGATGTTCTCCAGGGCATCGGGATCGGTGCTCTGGTCCCGCTGCGCCTCCATGACCACCTGATACTGGTTCAGTTCGGCGTAGATGGGGGAAATCTGGCGCTGGCCGAAAGCGTTGTTCAGGGCGGTGTCGATGGAGGCCATGGTCACCCCCAGCCAGGCGGCCCGGTCGCGGTCCACCACCACGCGGGTCAGGCCGCCCTTGTCCTGAAAATCGCTGTTCACATCGGTGATGGACTTCAACCCCATCAGGGCCGCGCGCACCCGGGGCTCCCATGACCGCAGCTGATTCAGGTCGCTGGACTGCAGGGTGTATTGGTAGGATGCGGCGCTGCTGCGGCCCCCCATGCGGATGTCCTGGCTGGGCTGGAGATACATCACCGCGCCGGGAATATGCATGGTTTTCCGGCGCAGACGGCCCAGCACCGCCGTCACGGAGTCATCCGGCTGGGGAGGCTGCATGGCCCCGGGGCCGCCGGCTCCGGGCCCGCCCCTGCCTCCGGCGGGAGGGCTGTGGCCGCCCGGGAGCGGAGCGCCGCCGCCTCCATTCCCTCCCGCATGCTCACCGGCACCGCCCCCGCCGCGATGAGGGGGCGCACCGGCGGCGGGTTTGCCGTCCGCGGTCGCGCGCTGGCCTTTGGGTTTGAGGGAAATGAAAACGCTGCCGCTGTTCCGCGATCCGCCGAAGCCCCCGCCCAGGCTGGCGTTGACGGTGTCCACCGCCGGGTCCTCCCGGATGATGTCCGCGATTTCGATCACCTTCTCCTTCATGGCGGTGAAGGAGATGCTCTGGTCGGCGATGATCTGGCCGCGCAGCTGTCCGGTGTCCTGCTCCGGAAAGAAGCCTTTGGGAATGGTGATATACTGCCAGGTGGTGATGACCACCGTGGCCAGCAGCACCGTCAGGGTGATCCAGCGGTGCCGCAGCGCCTGGTCCAGCGAGCGCGTATACGAGGATTGGATGGAATTGAAAACCGACTCGATCCCCCGCGACAGGCGGCCGGGTTTGTGGGCATTGTGATTCCGCGCCAGAAGCCGGGCGCACATGGTGGGCGTGACCGTCAGGGACACCAGCAGCGAAACCCCGATGGAGGCGGAGAGCACCACGGCGAATTCCCGGAACAGGCGGCCCACCAGGCCACCCATGAACAGAATGGGAATGAACACCGCCACCAGTGACAAACTCATGGAGATGACCGTGGAGGTCACCTCCTTCGCTCCCAGCAGCGCGGCTTTTTTGGCCGGCATGCCCTTCTCCATGTGACGGGAGATGTTCTCCAGGACCACCACGGCGTCGTCCACCACGAATCCCGTGGCGATGGTCAGGGCCATCAGGGAAAGATTGTTAAGGCTGTAGTCACAGAAATACATGACCACAAAGGTGCCGATGAGTGACACCGGCACGGCCACGCCCGGCACCAGGGCGGCGCGTGCCCGGCGCAGGAACAGCCACACCACCAGCACCACCAGCACGATGGCGATGAGCATGGAATGCTGCACTTCGTCCAAGGAGGCCTTGATGGTGGTGGTGCGCTCCATGGTCACCTTCAGCGTGATGGCTTCCGGCAGCGATGCCTCCAGCATGGGCAGCAGACTCCGCACCCCCTCGATGGTGGCCAGGATATTGGCCCCCGGCTGGCGGAAGAGGATAAGCGACACCGAGGGCACCCCGCCGCTGGTGCCGTAGTTCAGCAGATCCTGGGTGGAGTTCTCCACCGTGCCCACATCCTGGAGGCGCACGGCGGAGCCGGACTGGTAACCCACGATCATCGGCAGGTATTCCTTGGCCTCGCTAAGCTGGTCGGTGGCGGTCACCTGCCAGCGGCGGTCACCGGTCTGCACGTCACCTTTGGGACGGCTGACGTTGTTGGCCGCGATGGTGGAGCGGACCTCATCCAGCGACAGACCCGTGCGCTCCACGGCGGGCAGGTCCAGACTCACACGCACCGCCGGCAGTGAGCTGCCGCCGACAAACACCTGTGCGATGCCCTCCAGCTGGGAGATCTTCTGCGCCAGGACCGTGGACGCCAGATCGTACATCTTCCCCGGGGTGGTGATTTCCGACGTCAGGGTCAGAATCATGATCGGGGCGTCCGCCGGATTGCGCTTCCGGTAGTTTGGCATCGATGGCATCCCCGACGGCAGCAGGCTGCGCGCGGCATTGATGGCTGCCTGCACATCATTGGCCGCGCCGTTGACGTCGCGGGACAGGTCGAACTGAAGGGAGATGTTGGTGTTCCCCAGCGAGCTGTTGGACGTCATCTCGTTCACGCCGGGGATGCGGCCCAGCGCCCGCTCCAGCGGCGTGGCCACCGTGGCGGCCATCGTCTCGGGACTGGCCCCCGGCAGGGAGGCGCTGACGGAAATGCTGGGGAAGTCCACCTGCGGCAGAGGGGCCACCGGCAGCTTGAAGTAAGCGAGAATGCCCGCCAGGGTGAGCGCCAGAGTCGCCAGAGTGGTGGCCACCGGGCGTTCGATGAAGATGCTGGTCAGGCTCATGACGCGGGGGCGGGGGCCGGTGCGGAGCCGTGGCCGGGTTCTGTGCGGTCTCCGTCCTCCATGTCCGGTTCCTGAGGTTTCCGCCAGCGCCGGGCCATGGAGTCGAAGGCCAGGTAAATCACCGGCGTGGTGAAAAGCGTCAGCACCTGGCTGACCAGCAGGCCGCCGACCATGGTGACGCCCAGGGGCTGCCGCAGTTCGGAGCCCACGCCCTTGCCCAGCATCAGGGGCAGCGCGCCCAGCAGGGCCGCCAGGGTAGTCATGAGGATGGGGCGGAACCGCAGGAGGCAGGCCTCGTAAATGGCGTCCCGGGGATCCGCCCCGCGCGTGCGCTCGGCCTCCAGCGCGAAGTCGATCATCATGATGGCGTTCTTCTTCACCAGGCCGATGAGCAGCACGATGCCGATGATGGCCATGACCCCCAGCTGGGTGCCGGTGATGTTCAGCGCCAGCAGCGCCCCCACCGTGGCCGAGGGCAGGGTCGAGAGAATGGTGACCGGGTGGATGAAGCTTTCATACAGCACCCCCAGCACCAGATACATCACCACCACCGCCGCCAGCACGAGGAGCAGCTGGTTGGTCAGGGCGCTTTCGAAAGCCACCGCCGTGCCTTGGAACTCCACGCGCACATTGACGGGCAGGTTCATGGCTTTGATGCCTTCCCGCACCGACTCCACCGCCTTGCCCAGTGAGGCGCCGGGCGCGAGGTTAAAGGAAATGGTGACCGCCGGGAACTGTCCCTGGCGGGCGATCAGCAGATGGGCCGGTTGCTCCACGATGCCGGCCACGCTGCGCAGCGGCACCGGCTTGGCGCCTCCACTGTTGCTTCCCGGGGAGGAAGGGGCCGCTCCGGTCGCAGAGCCTGTGGCGGACCCGGCAGCTGATCCCGTGGCGGTGCCGCCGGCACCGGCGGTGACATACACATGGTCGAACGCCTCCATGCCGTCCTTGAAGGCCGGCGCGCTTTCCAGAATGACCCGGTACTGCCCGCCCTGGGTGAAGATGGTGGAGACCTGCCGCTGGCCGAAGGCGTTGTAGAGCGCCGCGTCGATGGCGGCGGCGGTGATGCCAAGCCGTCCGGCGGTTTCGCGGTCGATCTCCACGCGGGCTTGGAGGCCTTTGTTCAGCAGGTCGTCGGCGATATCCGTGATGAGGGGATTTTCCCGCATGCGCTCTGTGATTTTCGGCACCCACTCCTCCAGCCGCGCGGTGTCCACGGAGTCCACCGTCAGCTGATACTGGGTGCGGGTGATGCGGTCGTCGATCCCCAGATCCTGCACCGGCTGAAGGTAAAGCTTCATGCCCGGTATGGACCGTGCATTGTCCTGCAGGCGGCGCACAATTTGAGAAGCGCTGCCGTCCCGCTTCTCCAGCGGCTTCAGGTTGATGAGCACCCGCCCGTTGTTCGGGGTGGCGTTCGCCCCGTCCACGCCGATAAAGGAGGAGACACTCTCCACCGCCGGATCTCTCATGATCAGCCGGGCCATCTCCTGCTGCCGGGCGGACATGGCGGCGAACGACACATCGTCCGGCGCTTGCGTCAGCCCCTGGATCACGCCCGTGTCCTGATCCGGAAAGAAACCTTTCGGCGCCGTCATGTAGAGCAGTGCGGTGGCGGCCAGGGTGCCGATGAAGACCAGAATGGTCAGGATGCGGTGGTTCAGCACCACATTCAGCAGACGGCCATAGACCTCGATGATGCGCTGCAGGGTGTGGTTCACCAGCCGGCCCAGGCGTCCGGTGTGCTCCTTGCTTTCCGGCTTCAGCATCAGGGCGCACATCATCGGGGTCAGCGTCAGGGAGATCACCGCCGACACCAGGATGGCGATGGACAGAGTGATGGCGAACTCCCGGAACAGCCGGCCCACCACATCGCCCATGAACAACAGGGGGATGAGCACCGCGATGAGTGAAATGGTCAGCGAGATGATGGTGAAGCCGATCTGCTTCGACCCCTTCAGCGCGGCCTCAAGCGGCTTGTCCCCCTCCTCGATGTAGCGGGCGATGTTCTCGATCATCACGATGGCGTCATCCACCACGAATCCCGTGGCGATGGTCAGGGCCATCAGCGTGAGGTTGTTCAGGCTGAAGCCGCAGAAATACATGGCGCCGAAGGTGCCGATGAGGGACAGCGGCACCGCGATGGCGGGGATGAGGGTGGCGCGCCAGTTCCAGAGAAAAACAAAGATCACCAGCACCACGAGGCCGATGGCGATGAGCATCTCCTTCTGCACATCCTTCACCGAGGCGCGGATGGTCACCGTGCGGTCCGTCAGCGGCGTGATGTCGATGCCGGCGGGCAGCCCCTCGCTCAGTTCGGGCAGCAGCTTCTTCACGCTGTCCGTCACTTGGATCACATTGGCGCCGGGCTGGCGCTGGATCTGGATGATGACGGCGGCGCGGTCGTTGGCCCAGGCAGCCAGACGGTCATTCTCCGCACCGGGAATCACATCCGCGACATCCGAGACCTTCACCGCCGCGCCGTCACGCCAGGCGACCGTCAGGGACTTGTAGTCCTCCGCCGAAAGCAGCTGGTCATTGGCGTCGAGGGTGCTGGAGCGTGTGGGACCGTCGAAGCTGCCCTTGGGCTGGCTGACATTCGCCGAGGCGATGGCGGTGCGCAGGTTCTCCGTGGTCAGACCCCGTGACGCCAAGGCGGCGGGATTGGCCCGGATGCGGACCGCCGGCCTCATGCCGCCGCTGAGCGTGACCAGGCCGACGCCGGAAAGCTGGGACAGCTTGGGCACCAGCCGGGTGTCCGCATAATCCTGCACGCGGGTCAGCGGCAGGCTTTCGGAGGACAGCGCCAGAGTGAGAATGGGGGCGTCGGCGGGATTGACCTTATTGTAGACCGGCGGCGAGGGAAGGTCCGACGGGAGCAGGTTCGACGCGGCGTTGATGGCCGCCTGCACCTGCTGCTCGGCCACATCCAAGGCCATGCCCAACGTGAACCGCAGGGTGAGCACGGACGCGCCGGCGCTGCTGACGGAATACATCTGCTCCAAGCCCGGCATCTGGCCGAACTGGCGCTCCAGCGGCGCGGTTACGGAGGAGACCATCACCTCCGGCCCCGCGCCGGGATACAGCGTGGTGACCTGGATGGTGGGGTAGTCCACCTCCGGCAGCGCGGAGACGGGCAGCAGCCGGTAGGCGAAGAGCCCGCCCAGCAGCAGAGCCACCATCAGCAGCGTCGTCGCCACCGGGCGCTCGATAAAGATGCGGGAGGGGTTCATGAATCCTTCCGGTGACTCTGCTGCCCATCCCTGGCACCGGCGGAGCCAGGAGTGCCGGCTGTGCCGGGCGGGGAGGGATTGCCAGGAGTGGGCTGGGATCCGGTGGCCTCAGCCGCTGCCGCAGGGTCATCCTTTTTGCCGCCGGGCCCACCACCACCGCTCCCCGGCGGCTGGGACACCACCACCACGGTCGAGCCGTCGCGCAGACGGTCCAGACCGGACGTCACCACCTTGTCGCCGGGTTTGAGCCCCTTGGCGATGCGGGTCAACTCGCGGTAGGTGGCTCCGCTCTCCACAGAGGTGAAGGTCACAGTGTTGTCAGGCTGGACAACATAAACAAACCGGCCACGCGAGCTTTCCTGCACGGCGGTGGCCGGCACCGTCACGGACTTCGGCATCACACGCACACGGATCCGCACATTCACGAACTGATTGGGGAAAAGCCGGCTGTCCGCATTGGGGAACTCCGCCTTCAGCCGCAGCGTGCCGGAGGTGGTGTCGATCTCATTGTCACTGGTCAGAAGCTTGCCCTTGGCCAGAACACCCCGCAGGTCCTGTCCCAGCGCCTCCACCGGCACCTCCGTGCCGTCGTTCAGATGGCCGACCAGCAGGGAAACCAGGCTCTGGGGCACGGAGAAAACCATGCCCATGGGGTCCATCTGCGTGATGGACACCAGTCCGCTGGCGTCCGAAGAGCGGATCAGATTGCCAGGATCCACCTGGCGCAGGCCCGCGCGGCCGCTGAGCGGGGCCGCGATTTTGGTGTAGTCCAGCTGCAGCTGGGCGGCGGCCACGGCGGCGGTGTCCGAGACCATGGCGGCCCTGTACTGGCTGACCAGCGAGGCTTGGGCATCGACTTGCTGCCGGGCGATGGAGTCCTGCTTGAGCAGTTTCTGGTAACGGTCCTGATCCGCCAGGGCGTTCTGCAGCAGAGCCTCATTCCGCGACTTCTGGCCCACCGCCTGGTCCAGCTGCACCTGGAAGGGTCGGGGGTCGATCTCCGCCAGCAGGTCCCCTTCCTTCACCATGGCTCCCTCGGAGAAATGCAGCTGCATCAGCTGCCCGTCCACCCGGCTGCGGACGGTCACCACATTCAGCGGTGTGACCGTGCCGGACACCGTGGTCCATTCCTCGAAATCCATTTCCCTGGCCTCCTGCGCCGTGATGGTGGACGGTCCGCCCGCGCCGCGCCGGCCTCCACCGCCGCCGCCGGGCCCCTCCCCCTCCGCGGGCGTGGTTCTTTTATAAACCACCCAACCACCATAAGCAACGGCGGCCAGAATCAGCAGGCCGATGATGGGTTTCAGGATGGAGGTTTGTTTGCGGGGAGATTGGGTTGGGGGGGGATGGGGGGGGGTGGACATTGCAGGCGGGGAGGGCAGTAAGTCACGGGTGAGCGCCGGAGCAAATGCCGAGTTGGCCTGCTTTTGATCCGGAAATGCGGGACTTTCGATGCTTTTTTACGTTCCTGCTCATCCGCCCGTATCCTTCTTTGAAAAAGGATTGGCTCCCGCCCCGGCCGGCGGGACCGCTGCCGTATTTTTGCGGGTGGGGGGGTGGGTGCCATCGTCCCAGTCCTGATGCTTCGACCCGCCAAGCCCGGGTCGGCACCCTTATGATTCCGGGCCAATGGTGGATTTTGTGCAAAGGGAAAGTGCCTCTTGTTTATCCTTCAAAGAGTGGCTGGTTTTCATAATTTCCCCAGAGTCAAGCTGGTGGGGATTGCCCCTCAAACTATGGCAGACGACCACCAACCAGAACTGCTTCGCTCCAGATTTGGCGATTATCTTTCCCGGAGAAAAGGGGAAATTTTGGAGAAATGGTTGGTTTCCGTTCAATCTGATCCCAACCTCAGGACCGCTGACACTCTTACTGAGCCCCTGTTGAAGGACCATATTCCGGTTTTACTGGAAGCCTTTGCGGGCTTTCTCCGCTCGGGTGACCCGTCGGCCAAGGACGTGACTGGGCAGACCGCCAGCATCCACGGAGCCCAACGCTGGGAGCAGGGCTACAGCATCAAGGAATTGATGTTGGAAATTTACCGGCTTCGGAAGGTGATGTTCCAGGAGGTTGTGAATTTTGCCGGCGGGCAACCCGGGGAACTTTCAGTCTTCTCCGCGGCATGCGGGTTCGTTGACGCTTTTCTGAATGATTTGGAATGCCGTTCAGTCGAAAGATTCGCCGAGGAAAGCGAGTCGAGTCTAAGAAAATCCAACGCGGCGCGTCTCGGACTCATCCGCACGGTGTCCCATGAATTGCGCAACATGCTGAACTCCGTCGGCTTCGCCATCATGCGCTTGGAGAATGCGGAGCCGGAAGAGGTGGAGTTGGTGCGCGGGAGTCTGGAAAGGAACTTCACCCATATGAAGGAGGTTCTGGATGATCTGCTGGATCTTTCGATGGTGCTTTCCCGGCAGACCACCGTGAAACTGGCGGCATTTGAGCCTTCCCAGCTTCTGAACCTTATCGACCTGGGATATCGTCACTTGGCCGAGACCAAAGGTCTCCGGTTTGGCACCTCCATCAAGCCCTCGCTGGGCTCCATCTTCAACGATGAGCTGAAAATCCGTCAAATCACGGAGAATCTGGTTTCGAACGCCATCAAATACACCCGGGCGGGAGAGGTTCATGTCAGCTTTGAGGATCTTGGTCCCAAGTCGTGGGCGATTGTGGTCAGGGATACCGGGGTCGGCATCGCAAAGGAGGACCGGGAGCATATCTTCTCGGAGTTTTATCAGGTCAAATCGGAATCCCCGCTCCGGGGCTCGGGACTTGGTCTGGCAATCGTGGCAGGCCTCGTTGACCTCCTCAATGGTTCCATTCATTTGGAATCCGAACTCAACAACGGCAGTGTTTTCAAAGTCCTGCTTCCTCGGATCCGGCCCACTCAAAGTGACAACCAAGGAGGTCACGCGCAGGCCGGGACCGGGTAGCTGCGGCGGATCCGGCGTCCTTCCCCTCCCAAAGGAAGTCTTTTGAGGAGCCCTGTGAAGTTGGATGAACTGATCCGGAGCCCGCTTTCCTCGGGAAATCGTCTGGGAACAAAAGATTTCGCGGAGTGCCGGCACCATGGGTTTAGAGAAGGAATAGCTGCAATTCCACCCGGGGGATTCGTCCGATCCTCTTTCCCCCCCGTTAAATTGGGTGACTGTCGCCCCGCCGAGGCACCGTCCCCGGCCTTGATTGGAGGCCATTTAAAGCCGCATGGGCCGCTTCATTGAAAATTCACTCTCTTGGAGCCTTGAATGCAGTTTATTTTATTTCATTAAATGCTTACTCCAAATCGGGGTTGAATGGACGCAATAATTATTATTATTATTTATAATTGATTAATATTTAATTGAGTTTAAATGAATGATATATTTATTAAAATATCTTTATGTCATTCGTATTCAATTTCTGCAATTCTCCCGTAATCCCCCTCATTCCGGCTCCTCCGGAGCCGCTGCCCGGCGCCGAGCCGTCCACTTCCAGGCGCTGCCTTGGAAAAAACAGGAGCACTCCCTTCCTGGGGCTGCTGCTGGCCGTCAGCCAACTGGCGCCCTGCGGCCGGTTGAGCGCCGGGGAACTGCAGCCAATCGACCTTCGCTCCGCGGCCCGCTTCACAATTCTCGCGGGAGCGGCCATCACAACGACAGGCGGGGGAGCCATCCAAGGGGACGTCGGTGCCAGTCCCATCGCGGGATCCGCCATTCATTTGACCCAGGCGCAGGTGGACGGAGCCATCTACTCCGTGGATGCCAGCGGCCCTGCGGGAGCCCGTATTGATCCGGCGCTGCTCCTTGCGGCAAAGGGGGATTTAACCACCGCCTACAATGACGCCGCGGGACGCACTCCCATTCCCTCCGGGCCTTTCCTCAACCCCGGGGCGGGCAATATCGGCGGCATGAGCCTCATCCCTGGTCTGTATAAATTCCCGGCGACGGCGATAATAACCGGGGCGGATCTGACATTGACGGGAGCGGCGGATGACGTCTGGATTTTTCAGATCGCCTCGGATCTGCAGGTGGGGAGCGGCGTCAAAATCATTCTCAAGGGAGGAGCCCAGGCACGGAACATTTTCTGGCAGGTGGGAACCTCGGCGGTGATCGAGACCTTTGCCGTCTTCAAAGGCAGCATTCTGGCCGATCAAAGCATCGTGATGAAAACAAGCAGCACAATGGAGGGCCGGGCTCTGGCGTTCACCGCGGGAGTGACTTACAATGGCACGGGCGGCAGCCTGCCGGTGCCCGAATCCCCGGTTTTCACGGACATTTCCCGGACTCCGGCCGGAGCCGTGACCCTTGTCCTTAAGACGTCGCCCTACTTTCTCCTGACTCTGCAGACCTCCACCCGCATGGCTCCGGGCCAGTGGAGCACCGTGGTGAAGGCCACGCCGCAGGTCAATTCATGGACATACACCCACCCGGCCACGAACGCCACAGGCCCGGAACGCTTTTACCGGGCCTTCCTCAGCAATCCCGAATAAAGAGCCATCCGGCGGCAGCGGCGTGCTGAAAACCCCCGCTATGGGCACTTGGGTCATGAGTCGCCAAATATCCGCTTTGATCAATGCTAATCCATGCATGCAGTTAACTATAAAATAAATTAAATTAAGTTAATAAATTATTTTCCATATTGCGATTAATCGCCTTTCGGGGACGCTGGATTTCAAAGCAGGATTCCGTGCCTGCGGACGGGCTCAGAACTCCACGGACAGATCGCGCGGGGCGGAGGTGTTGGTGAAGCGGATGCGCAGGATTTGATTTTCCGCCTCGTAAGTGAAGGAGTACAGCGCCTGTCCGTCCAGTATGATTCTGGCAGGGGCTTTGGGAGTGGAGACCAGCAGCACGGCGGGAGTGTCAGCCACGCCCTCGACCGTCCATGCGGTGGCGTTTGCCGCCTTGGCCAAGGCGCGGCAGGAGGACAGCAGGAGGGGAGGGGCGTCCTTTTTCACGGCGTCCAGATCCAGCAGGAAAAGCCGGTCATCGGGGTTCACATCAATATGCCGGATCACGCCGAGGGCGGGGTTGAATAGATTGATGAACCGCCCGTCCAGCGTCGCCGGCGGGGCCTTGATGGACTCCCGCAGCCCGGCGGCAATGATCCACGGGCCGCGCCGCAGCAGGAAGTGGTTGGTTTCTTTCCACTCGATGCTGCCTTTGGCCGCCGCGGTTTTGACGATGCCCATATAGCGGTCGCAGGCTTCGCCGCTGAGGCTGAACACGACGGGATTCTCCCGGTCGAACACAACGGTTCCCTTGCCGATAGCCTGAGTCTCCAAGGTCTGCGGAGGATGGCTTGGGTTCCAGCCCAGCTGGGCGAAAAGGTGTTCGCGGGGAGTGCCGAAGTGATGGTCTCCCGTATTCCACCATTCCCGGACCTTCAGATAGGGATCGGAGTCGTCATCTGCGAAGACAAGCACGCCGCCGGCCTTCACCCAGTCCGCCAAGGCAGTATGGACCTCCGGAGTCATGGGCTTCTGGCCCTGGTAGCTCATGACCAGCAGGCGGAAGGAGTCGAGATAGCCTTTCAGGCCCACATTCTCCAACTGCACAGGAGTGACCGGCACGCCGTGCTTCACCAGCGGCATGGCCAGCCCGTGCAGATGGGCCATGTGGGGGTCGCTGGGTGTCGGCTGCCCACGCTGGAACATGAGGGAGTCGCTGACCACCACGCCCACGCCCGGGGTGCCGCACTGCCAGCGGATGTCCGGCTGTTTCATGTCGTTCAGCGCGTGGAACACCATCTGCAGTTCCGCGGCATAGTCGGGCGGAATCGGCTGCCGCTTGTCGAGGGGGCCGTTGCGCGGATACTTCCAGCCAAAAACACGCTCCGGCCACGGGGCGACCTCGAACTGCCAGAGATCGGGCTGGAGCAGGGAGGCGATGAGGGTGTTCTCCCAGTTCCGGCGGTAATCGGTCCAGTCATGGTTGGGATTGTCCTCCACGGGGTCGTTCAGGCACCAGACGGAGCGCCCGGTGGAGCGCACCAGATTCTGCATGGCCCCGTATTCCAGAAAGGCGTATTCAAAAGTGCGCTCGGCCAGCTTTCCCCGGTAATGCTGCGGCGTGCGCGCGGTGCCGGTCCACACCTGGGCGATGTAGCCGTCGCACCCCTCCAGCTGCGCAAGGCTGGACTCCGGGCTGACGATGCACCAGTGCGCGTAGTTCAGCAGGCTGTGGGTGGGCACATAGCAGCGCACCTTTTTGCCGGTCTTTTTATTGTAGTCCTGCACATAGGTGAAGACCTGCTGGAGCGCCCGGCGGTAGAGGAAATATTTGAGTTTGCCGGCCTTCCAGCGCGCGTCCACGGAACTGTGGGGCGGCTGCCAGGGCTCGTTGTAATAAGACTGCCACTCCTTCTTGAAGCCTTCGGAGTAGCCCGCGCGGTCCCAGAATTCCGGCTCCTCCAGATGGATGGCCTCCGCCCCGGCATCCAGAGCGCGCTGCACGCCCACGCACAGGTACCTGCCGAAGCTCAGATCCGGGCACATGTAATAAACATCGCCGCCGTGGCTGATTTTATGGCCGTGCTGGTCCGTCTGGGCATTGCCCTCGTGGTTCACGCCGTCGAATTTTCCATAAAGATAATCCTGGTAATTCCCCCACGAGACACCGGTCATGACATGGGTGCGGTAGCCCCGGTCCTGCCAGGTTTTGATGCGGGCCGGCAGTCCGGCGTCGATGCCATAGACGAGAGCCACATCCGACCGCAGATTCCCCAGCGGGCTCCACTCCTTGGAGGTCTGGAAGCAGGTGCGCTCCAGCGCCGAGGCGGGATCGGCGGGGAAGGGCGCCGGCAGTGCGGGCACCGGCGGCTGGGCCTGCTGGGGCTGGGCTTTCACCACGGCGGCGGAAAGACCGCAGCCGAGCATCAGAACCGGGAGGAAAAGGGATTTCATGGAGGGAGGCCATACGCCCGGGGATTGCCCCGTCTTGCGCAGGGCTTTCCGCAAGGACGGATGGATGGATGGATGGCCGGATGGCCGGTTTTCCGTTTCTCCTTTCCAAAAGATTCCAAGGAAGGGCGGGCGGATCAATCGTTTCCCCCGCTGTCCAAGGTTGAGATTTGCCGGGGATTACGCAGGATGACGCATCCATGATGTCCTCCGCTGACAGCTTTCCTGTCCCCGCCGGCCGGTCCCCGCTGGGCAGACCGGGGGGGCGCCTGGTTTTCCTGCCGGATCCGCGGGTGACCTCCGCGGCTCCCCTGCTGGAGGAGCGGTTGGAATCAGCGGGCCGCCAGGTGACGGCGGAGAATTTTCAGTCGCTGCTGGATTCGCTGATGGAACGCCTGATCGCCGATGCCTTTCTGGATGTGAAGGCCTCCACGGGTCTGATCCTGCTGCGCAGCGCGGATGGCGGGGAACTGACCGTCGCCCATCAGATCCAGGCCGGAGCCGAAGGCGGATCCATCAAACCCGTCTGCGGCCACAGCCTGCCCGCCGGCACCGGCCGCCGCGGTCTGGTGCTGGCCAGCCAGCAGCCCTTCTGCGGCAATGACCAAGGGGATGACCCTCTGCGGGAAAACTCCCTGGCCATGCTGCTGGAGTGTGTGATTCATGCGGAGATCATCGTGCCTTTTTATTTCGCCCGGCAGTTCAAGGGGCTGATTGTGGCTTTGCAGACGGTGGATGGACTAAGTGGACAAAGAGGACCGGGGGAAGGAACATTCGCCGGGTTTGGCGCGCCGGTGCCTTCCCCGGCGGCGGGGGAGGGATTCAGTCCACGCTGTCTGGAGGAGATGGAGCTGATGAGCACCTGTCTGGGACGGCTGCTGGATTATCAGCTGATCTGCTCCGCACTGGGGATGTCCGTTTAAGGCAAGGGGAAACAGGCCCGCACCGCACCGCATGGACAACCGCCCGACGCCGGCCCCCGCACCTTGGATTTCCCCCGCCGAAGCGGCGGAGGCGCTGCGCACCGGCACCGGGCGGGGGGTGCGCATCGCGGTGCTGGATTCCGGCATCGACTGGCGGCACTATTGGCTGAGAAGGCTGAAACGCGCCGGTGATGTGGTGGTGCGGCAGGAAGAGGGCCGGCTGATGGGCGCGCCGGGGAAGGGGGAGGACGTGTTCGGCCATGGCACCGCCGTGGCCTGGATCATCCACTCGCTGGCACCGGAGGCGGAGATCATAAGCATCCGCGTGCTGGACGAGGGCAACCACGCCCGCAGCGAAATCATTTGTGAGGGCGCGGAGCAGGCGCTGGACCATGGGGCGCACATCCTGAACTGCTCCTTCGGCGCCCGGCTGCGTCAGCAGGTGCTGATGTTCAAGAACTGGACCGACCGCGCCTATCTGGAGCAGCGGCACGTGGTGGCGGCCTGCAACAACGATGACTTCCGCCGCCCCGAGTGGCCGGGGGATTTCACCAGCGTGATCACCGTGAACATGGTGGCTGATGTCCCGCCGGACGCATTGGTGGCCAATCAGCCCGGGGCTTTGGTGGAATTCGCCGCTTTGGGGGTAGGGCTGCGCGTGCCTTGGCTGGATGGCCGCTGGGCCATCCGCACTGGCAGCAGCTTTGCGGCTCCGCGGGTGACGGCGCTGCTGGCACGCCTGCTGTCGGTTTTTCCCGGTCTTTCGCCGTGGGAGGCGAAGTCCCTGCTGCTGCGCGTGGCCCGTCCGGCGGGGGATTTCACGGCGGCGGGACCGGCTTCAGTGCCGGAGCCGGAACTGGTCCCGTACCCGGGCATGGGCTTCCCTGCGCCCGGTCCGGCCATGCCGGCCTTCGGGGCCGTTTCTCCGAATACAGGGGCGGGGCCGAGGATTTCATGAATAGAAACAGCCGCACACCGCACCCTGACGGAAAACGGATGCGATTTCAGGCGTTTTTTTGAAATCCCCTCCCCCGGTGTGCGAATAGAATGCAGTTCCCTGAATTCCATCCGCCATGTCCTCAGCTGTTCTTTCCACGTCCGTAATCCGTCTGCTGGCCCCTGTTTCCTCACTTCCCTCCGAAGGTGAGGAGGAACTCCCGGAATTCTGCGCCGACCAGAGCGCCGGCAGCCTCATGCGGGTGCTGGGCTGGTATCAGCATCTGGCGGCCCCCGGTGCCGTGCGGCTGCGCCTGAACGGTCTGGAGCTGGAGTGGCCGCAGGAACCGGAAGCCCCGTTGGCCATTCTGGAGCTGGAGGAGTCGGAGGAGGGGCTGTCGATGGAGGACTCCCCGGCGGGAGTGGAAATCTCCTGGGCTGCCGTGGCGGAGGCCTATGCGCGCCGCACGGACGATTCCCACTTTCTGGGCGGTCCCGTGGAGGCCCAGCGCGTGCTGTTGGAAGTCATCCGGGAGGAGGCGCGGGAAACGGCGAGGTTTTTTGAGGGCGATGCGCTGCCCCTGATCGGGAAGCGCGATCTGGGGAATGGCACCGTGGAGTTCGCCTTTCTCGGGATCTGGCTGAATCTGGAGGAGAAGGACGGTTTCACCGGGTCCCTCAGCCGCAGCCTGTCCAGCCAGTGCTGGGACGGGGTGGGAAATCAGCAGGGCACCCTGCTGATTCTAGAGGATCCGGAGGCGGAGGGCCACGGCATCCGCGGGGCAGCCGCCAGCCTGTCCCTGCTGGCGGTGGTGTTCACCGCCCCGGCGGCGCAGGCCGGACTTTTTGGCTTTGGAGGCAACAAACCGCCTGCGGCGGTGACGCACGAGAGCAAGGCCACGGTGGACGGCACCCCGTTGCTGGTGAAATCCCAAAAGCTGGTGCAGGCGGCTCCCAAAATCTACCCCTCCGGTCTGGCGGGACAGGACCAGGACGCTCCCCGCAAGGTGGTGGTGGATATCAAAGCCCAGCGTGCCTATCTCTTTGTAGGCGGCAAACTGGCTTTTGAAACTCCGGTCTCCACCGCCTCCAAGGGCCGCACCACGCCCCGGGGCACCTTCAACATCACGGAGAAGATCCGCAGCGGCAAACGCTCCACCATCTACAAGAGCGCCATGCCCTACTGGAACCGGCTGGACGAGACCGCCATCGGCATGCACACCGGCCAGCTGCCCGGTTATCCGGCCTCCCACGGCTGCATCCGCCTGCCGGATGAGTCCGCCCGCTTCATTTTCGACAACGCCTCCCGCGGCACCACGGTGCAGATCGTCGATGCCCTGGCCGCTGCGCCGGTGCCCACGCCGGCAGCCCCTGCCGCACCCGCTCCGGCGTCCGGTCTTCTGGCTGCCGCCGGCGGCTGAACCGGACTGGATTGCACTGGACAACCCTCGCGACTGCTGCCCGGAACGGACCGGATCCTGATCCTTCCCCAGCTGGATATCCCCAAGCTGAGGTGACCGGCATAGCACGGACTGGCGCTGCTGACGGCCGAAAGCCGGTATGACGCCGTAGTTATGTGGAAAGGTGCCGGAATACGGGCATCTCCGGCATCCAATGACTGGATTTTGCAATCCCAAGTGTTATTCCCGGTTGGCAGCGGATGGATAATGCTGTATTTCTGAGCAATTCCGACTCTGTCAGCCTGTTCGCCAGTGCCACTGGCGCCGGACGGGGGCAGGGGTTTTGCCGGAAGCCGCTTTTTCATCATTGCCACGCATGTCCTCGGGGAATTCCGGTTGTCTCTATCTCATCATCAGGTTTCTGCGGAAACTGTTCGGGCTCAGGCCTCCGTTGCCGCCCTATCAGGCGGCGCGGTTCCTTTCTCCGGCGGAACTGGCCTTTTATCATATTCTGCGGGATGCGGTGGGGGATATGCTGACCATCTGTGTGAAGGTGCGCATCGCGGATGTCATCGCCGCCCCCAGAAGTGAGAGCTACCGGCTCCAGTTCAGCCGCATCAGCTCCAAGCACTTTGATTTTGTGCTCTGCACTCCGCAAGCCATGGTGCCGGTGGCGTTCGTGGAGCTGGACGACTCCTCCCATCTGACGCCGGCGGCGCAGAAGTCCGACGCTTTCAAGGATGCCACCGCCCGGCAGGCGGGCATTCCTCTTTTCCGCTTTCCCGTGCGCAAATCCCTCACGGCCGGAGAGGTGCATCAGGCTCTGGCCCCGGTCCTCTTTCCTCCGAAAACCACCCGCTCCCGCCGCCGGTGAGGGTGGGCCGCCGACTGCTGTTCCTGTGCTTCCCGCGTTTCCGGGACCGGACGGAAATATCAAAATACCTCTTTTTAAAGTGTCTGCCCCAAGCTGCCATCACTCAATGCTTCGGGGCAGGGGATATTCATAGCCAATTCAGGGTTTGCGGAGTCAAGCTGTCAATTTGTATATCAAATAATCATCCTGGGAGGTTTGTGCCGTTTTTCCGCTGAATTGAACGGACACAATCCCCTGGTGTCCAAGATTTCCATCACAAAGCTTGCATTCGCCCCCTTTGCTCTGACAAGTGCTGCGCCGTAATCCATGTCCGAGACTTCCTCCTTATCCTCTCCGCTGCCTGAAGACGATGTGGCGGCCATCGATCATCTCCGGGCCACCTACGGCCGCCTTACCAGGGAACTGGGCAAGGTCATTGTCGGCCAGCAGGACGTGATCGAGCAGCTGTGCATCTGCCTTTTCGCCCGGGGCCATGCCCTGCTGATGGGGGTTCCGGGCCTGGCGAAGACGCTGCTGATCAGCCGGTTGGCGGAAACGCTCTCGCTCGGTTTCAGCCGCATTCAGTTCACGCCGGATTTGATGCCGATGGATATCACCGGCACCGACATTCTCCAGGAGCTGCCCGGCGGGAAACGCCAGTTTGAATTCGCGAAAGGTCCCGTCTTCGCCAACATCGTGCTGGCCGATGAGATCAACCGCGCCCCGGCCAAAACCCAGGCGGCGATGCTGGAGGCCATGCAGGAGCACCGGGTCACGGTCGCCGGGCGCACCTATAAACTGGAGGCCCCGTTTTTTGTGCTGGCCACGCAGAACCCCATCGAACAGGAAGGCACCTATCCTTTGCCCGAAGCGCAGCTGGACCGCTTCATGTTCATGATCGGCGTGGACTACCCCAGCCGGGACGAGGAGATCGCCATCGCCCGCTCCACCACCGGGACCGGCCAGCCGGTGCTGGAGCATGTGCTGGATGGAGACCGCGTGACCGCCTACCAGGAATTGGTGCGGCGGGTGCCGGTGCCTGACCATATCTATTCCTTCGCCGTCGATCTGGTGCGCCGGACCCGTCCCGCGGGGACGGAGGCGCCGGACTGGCTGAAGCCGCTGGTGGGCTGGGGGGCCGGGCCGCGCGCGGTGCAGTACCTGATTCTGGGAGCCAAGGCGCGCGCCGCGCTGATGGGAAGCTACATGGTGCGGCTGGAGGATGTGATTGCCGTGGCCCAGCCGGTGCTGAGGCACCGTCTGATGACAACATTCACGGCCCAGTCGGATGGCATCGACAGCATCGCGGTCACGAAGCGCCTCGTGGAGGATTTGCGCAGGGAGGGCTGAGAGCGCCCCGTCCGCCGGAGTTTCCCACACCCTTCGCCGATGAGCTCCGCCGCCGCCGTCTCCACTTCCATAATTGACAGCACGGTGATTTCCCGTCTGCTGGCGCTGCCCCTGAATGCCCGGCAGGCCATGACCGGCAGCGTCTCAGGCCGGCACCGCAGCCCGGTCAGGGGTTCGTCCGTGGAGTTTGCCCAATACCGCAAATATGTGCCCGGCGATGACACCCGGCGGCTCGACTGGCGCACTTGGGGAAGGACGGACCGGTTTTATATCAAGGAGTTTGAAGCCGACACCAACCTGCGCCTCGCCCTTGTCGTGGATGCCAGCGGCTCCATGGGCTACGGCCCGGCGGGCGCCACGCGGCTGGACTACAGCCGGAAACTGGCGGGAAGTCTCGGCTGGCTGGCGGCGCATCAGGGGGATGCCGTGGGCCTGTGGGGCGTCGGCAGGGACCACCGTCAGAAGCTGCCCGCCAAACGTGGGGCGGCCCATCTGAAGCTGGTGCTGGATCAACTGGCGGGTCTGGAGGCCCAAGGGGGAACCACCATTCTGGAAGCCCTGCATCAGGCGGCGGACCAAATTCCGCAGCGTGCCCTGGTGGTGGCGGTGTCGGATTTTTTTATTGAGCCCGCAAAGCTGAAGCAGGCGCTCCAGCATCTGGGCTTCCGCCGTCATGATGTCGCCCTGTTCCACGTGCTGGACCGGGTGGAGCTGGACTTCAGCTTCGACCGCCCGGCGCGTTTTGTCGACATGGAGGGAGGAGAGACCCTGCTGGCCGATCCGCCGATGATTGCCAGCCGCTATCAGGAAGCGGTCAAAAAATATCTGGCGGAGATGGACGAAATGGTCTGCACCACGGGAGTGGACTATCACAGAGTTCTGATGAGCGAGCCTTTCGGGGAGGTGCTCGCCCGCTTCCTCCTTTCCCGGCTTCAATCCAAAGGCCGCCGCTGACCGGACCGCATGAGCTTTCTCGCGCCCCTGCTGCTTTTCGGCCTGCCCTTGGCACTGTTGCCGGTGGTGATCCACCTTATCCACCTGATGCGGCGGCGGCAGGTGAAGTGGGCGGCGATGATGTTTCTCCATGCCGCGCAGCGGATGAACAAGGGCCTGTCGAAGCTGCGGCAGTACCTCATTCTGTTATTCCGGGTGCTGGCGGTGGCGGCGCTGATCCTGATGGCGGGACGTCCGCTGGCGGGCGGGCTGCTGGGCCTCACCGGAGGGGCTCCGGACTCCGTGATCGTGCTGCTGGACCGCAGTGCCTCCATGGAGCAGCAGCTCCCCACGGCGGGTGTCAGCAAGCGCGCCGCCGGGCTGCGCAATCTGGCGGCGGCCATCCGGGACGCCTATGGCAAGCGTTCGCGCCTGGTGCTGATCGACAGCGCGACACTCCAGCCGCTGCCTTTGGAGAAACCGGAGGCGCTCCTCGATCTGCCTCAAACCGGCCCCACGGACACCGCCGCCGATGTGCCGGCCCTGCTTCAGGGGGCACTGGATTACATCACCACCAACCAGACCGGCCGCACCGATGTCTGGCTGCTGAGCGATCTGCGGCAGTCCGACTGGAACACCGCCGGAGGCCGCTGGACCGTCCTGCGCGGGGCCTTCGCCACTCTGCCGGCGGTGCGGTTCCAGGTGCTGGCCTATCCGGAAACACCCGCGGCGGACATGGGGGTCACGGTTGAACAGGCGCAGCGGCGCGGGACGGCGGAGAAAGCCGAACTGCTCCTCGATATCCGCCTGACGCGCGGGGAGCCGGCCGCGGAGCCGCTGACCGTGCCCCTGCGGGTGGTGGTGAACGGCGCCGCCAGCACGCTGAATGTGGAGCTCAAAGGCGGTCAGGCGCTGCTGCAGGGTCTGTCCATTCCTATTGATACCGCCACGCACCGTGGTTGGGGCCGGGTGGAGCTGGCGGCGGACTCCAGTCCGGCGGACAACATTTCGACCTTCGGCTTCGATGATCCGCCCCCTCTGAAATCCGTCATCGTCAGCGGCAGTCCCGAAGTGTCCGGCCCGCTGCTGGCGGCCCTGACGGCCCCGGCCGATGCCTCCCGGAAATACGAATGCGCCGTTCTGCCTCCGGAGCGGGCGGCGGAGATCGTCTGGGACGAGACCGCGCTCATCGTCTGGCAGGCGGCGCTTCCGCGCAACGACCCCGTGCTCACCGGGCAGTTGGAGGCCTACGCCAAGGCCGGGCGCACGCTGATCCTTCTGCCGCCGGAAAAGCCGGGGGATGGGACATTCTCCGGCCTGCGCTGGACGGCTTGGAAAGACGCCGCCACGGACAAACCTGCCCTCGTTGAATGGTGGCGCAGCGATGCCGGTCCGCTGGCCGGCACGCGGGCTGGAGCCGCCTTGCCGGTGGGGGAAACCGAGGTTCAGCGCTGGTGCGCCTTGGAGGGCGAATGCATCCCCCTGGCCCGGCTGGGCGAATCCAGCGGCCGGGCACCGCTGCTGGCGCAGACCGCCCGTGATGGCGATGGTGGGGGCGGGGGGGGTGTTTACTTTCTGACCACTCTGCCGTCCGCCGGATCCTCCACCCTGGGACGGGACGGCGTAGTGCTGTTTGCCTTCCTGCACCGGGCTTTGAATAACGGGGCCGCCACTTTGGGCAATGCCCGGCGGCGCGACGCGGGGAAGGGGGCGCTGGGGGAGGATCCGGGTGTTTGGACCCGTCTGGATTTGGCGGAGCGAGGGGAGATTCCGCCAGCTGAACTGCCGCTGCGGGTGGGTGTCCTGCAGCGGAGGGTGCCCGGCAAACCCGATCTCCTGCTGGCCCTCAACCGGCCGGCGTCCGAGGATGCGCCGGGGGTGGTGGGCAAAGCGTCGCTGGATGAATTGTTCGCCGGGCTCGACTGGCGGCTGCTGGAACGGACGCTCGGCCAGGAGAAAAGCCTGACCAGTGAGGTTTGGCGCACTTTCCTGATGCTGATGGCGGCGGCGCTGGTGCTGGAGGCCGTGTTGTGCCTGCCGGAGCGCCGCAAAGCTTCGGAGCGCCCGGGGGATTTTGGAAAACAGCCCGCATGAAACCTTCCTCCAGCGAACTCGTTTTCACCTCCACGCCGCTGTCGGTGGCCGGAGCGGCGCTGTTTGTGCTTCTGGTGGCGGCGCTGGCCCTGACGGCGTGGCGGCGCAATGGCTGGCGCACGCTGATCGGCTGGCTGGAATTCCTGCGGGTGCTGGTGGCGGCGGGCATCGCCATCACCCTGAACCAGCCGGAATGGCGGGAGACGTTCAAGCCGGACACCAAGCCGGTGGTGGCGGTGCTGCACGATGTCTCCGGCAGCATGGAAACCCGCGATGTCACGGATCCCGCGGATTCCGCCGCCGAAGCCCGGTCGCGTCAGGAGGCCGCCGCTCCCTTGGCTGATCCAGCGCTTTGGAAACCTCTCGCGGAGCGCATGGAGGTGGTGATCGAGCCTTTTTCCTCCTCCGGGGATCCTGCGGCGGAGGCGACCGATCTGCACGGTGCCCTGATGAGCCTGCTGGAGCGGCAGCCGCGCCTCGCAGCCGTGGTGCTGGCGACGGACGGGGATTGGAACACCGGGCTGGCTCCCTCCCAGGCGGCGGTCCGTCTGCGCATGAAGGGCGTTCCGGTTTTTGCCGTGCCCATGGGGGCGGACACCCGGCTGCCGGATGTGGAGATTGCCAGTTTCGATGTCCCGGCGTTCGCCGTCGCCGGCAAGCCGCTGCGGATTCCCTTTTCCATCGATTCCTCCCTGCCGCGCGACGAGGTGGCCTCGGTGGTCATGACCACCTCCTCCGGCGCGGAGGTCCGTCAGGAATTCACCCTCCCGGCCATGGGGCGTCTTCAGGATGCCATGGTGTGGCGGCCCGGTTCTCCCGGCAAAGTGCATCTGAAGCTGGAGGTGCCTCAAACCGGCACCGAGCGCAATTTGGAGAATAACAAAACAGAAGCCAATCTCGATATCCGCCAGGAGCAGCTCCACGTGCTGGTGGTGGAGAGCTTCCCGCGCTGGGAGTACCGCTACCTGCGGAACGCCCTCGAGCGCGATCCCGGCGTGTAGGTGCATACGCTGCTTTTTCAGCCGGATCTGGGCAAACCCGGAGCCGGGCGGGGTTATCTGCCTGCCTTTCCCAAGGAGGCGGAACTGGCCAAATACGATGTCGTTTTCCTGGGCGATGTGGGCATTGAAAAGGGCCAGCTGACAGCGGAGGACGGCACGGCGCTGGTCAGGCTGGTGCGGGATCAGGCGGGCGGTCTGGTTTTTCTGCCCGGTCTGCGGGGGTTCAATGCCTCCCTGCAGGGGAGCCCCCTGGGCGAACTGATGCCCGTGGTGTGGGATGAGGCCCAGCCGCGCGGCTGGGGCACCGCGGCTCCGGGACGCTTCACTCTGACCGATGCGGGCACGGAAAGCCTGCTGACAAAACTGGAGGATACCGCCGAGGCCAGTGCCAAGGCGTGGGCCGTCCTGCCGGGCTTCCAGTGGTATGCCCCCGCGCTGCGGGCCAAAGCCGGCACGGAGGTGCTCGCCACCCACGCCACGGAGACCAACCAGTTTGGCCGGGTGCCCTTGATTGTGACACGCACCTTCGGGGCGGGGAAAATTCTTTATATGGGATCCGACGGCGCCTGGCGCTGGCGGCGCGGAGTCGAGGATAAATACCACTACCGCTTCTGGGGGCAGGTCGCCCGCTGGATGGCCTATCAGCGGAACATGGCCCAAGGGGAGCAGATGCGGCTCTTTTTTGCTCCCGACCGTCCCCGGACGGGAGCCACCCTCACCCTGAATGCCAACGTCGCCGGCCTGAATGGCGAGCCTCTGCGCGGCGGCGTGGTCGTCGCGGAGATTCTGTCCGCTTCCGGCCGGCCGTCGTCAGTGCGCCTGTTGCCCGCGGGGGAGGAGGCCTGGGGCCTGTTCACCGGCGTATTCACTCCGGCGGAACCCGGTGATTACCGAATCCGTCTGTCCTGCGCCGAGGCGGGGGCCGCTTTGGAGGCCACGGTATCCGTGCAGGGCACCCGCCGGGAAAAACGCGGCCAGCCGGCGCGGCCTGAGGTGCTTCGGGAAATCGCCCAGCTGACTCGCGGGCAATGGATCGCCTCCGCCCGGCCCGCCGATGTGCTGGCCGCTGTCACGGCGCTGCCCGTCCCGGAGCTGACGGAGCGCCGCATTCCGCTCTGGGCGCATCCCGCCTGGGCGGGATCCCTCATTCTGTTGCTCGCACTCTTCTGGGCCGGGCGGAAAGCCGCCGGTGTTTTCTGACGTGAAAAATCTGTTTCCCACTCTGCAAAGCCTGTCAAATTCGATGCGCTGCCATTCCGGTGACAGTTCACAACACGGAATCACCGCAGTTTGGTCCAATCCCAATCCCTGAGCGTTATGAATGGTTCCCCTCTCCCGCTTCCACCGGTTTTGTCCTCCAGATTGTCGGACTTCCGCCGCCGGGTCTGGACAGTGAAACTGACTGAGGGTCTGCTGGCCTCGGTGTGCGGTCTCGCCCTTTCCTATCTGGCGGTCCTGGCGCTGGACCGCCTTATGGAAACCCCGGTGTGGCTGCGCTCCACCCTGCTGATTCTGGGGGCCGCCGTGCCGGGCATCGGATTGCCGCTGCAATGGCACCGCTGGGTCTGGCGGCAGCGTCGTCTGGAGGATGCTGCCCGGCTGCTGCGCTGGAAATTCCCGCGCCTCGGTGATCAGTTGCTGGGCATTGTGGAGCTGGCCGGGCAGAGCGGCACCGCCACCGGCCGCAGCGAACGCCTGGTGCAGGCCGCGATGGTCCAGGCGGACGAGGCGGTGAAAGATCAAAATTTCTCCGGAGCCGTGCCCCGCGCCAAACCCCGTCAATGGGCCTGGGCCTCCGCCGGAGCCGCAGTGCTGGTGGCGGCGGGTTTTGTGGGAATCAATGAAGCAGCCCGCAATGCCCTGACCCGCTGGCTGATGCCGTGGAGGGAGACGGAGCGCTTCACCTTTGCCCGCGTTGAGGGTTTGCCGGATCCATTGGTCGTGCCGTCCGCTGAACCTTTCACTCTGCCTATCCATCTTCTTAGCGAGTCGCAATGGAAGGCAGCCGATGCCGTGGGAAAAATTGACGGGCAGCCTGCCGTTTTTGCCAGCCTGAACAAGCGGGACGGGCAGGGCAGGGTCTATGGGAGCTTTGACCTGAATTTCCCCCCTCAGAAATCCGATAGCACCATTTCCTTGAAGGTGGGGGATGTGTATAAGGAAATTGCCGTCCAACCGCGCCCCCGCCCGGAGCTGACCGGGCTCCGGGTCCGCCTCCAGCTGCCGGATTATCTTCAATATGAGACCCGGCCCGTAGTGGACGTGCGGGGCGGATCCGTCAAGGTGCTGAAGGGCGCGCAGGCCAGCTTTGAAGCCAGTGCCAGCCGGGAATTGGCGCAGGCGCAAATCGACGGAAAACCCGTCCGCACCGAGGAGGGCCGCCTCGTCACCGAGCCCCAGGCGGTGGATGCGGCCCGCGATGTCACCTTCACCTGGAAAGATTCCCTCGGCCTGAGTGCCCGCGTGCCCCTTGTGCTTCAGATCCAGACTTCGGAGGACGAGGCGCCCCGCATCACTGCCAGCCGGGAATCCCTGGAGCAGGTGGTGCTGGAATCCGAAGTGGTGGCTTTTGACATCAGTGCCTCGGACGACTTCGGTCTGCGTCATCTGGGTCTGGAGTGGAAAAGCGTGCCCGACGGCGGTCAGCCCGACGCGTCCCGCATCAAAGGCGGCAAAATCATCGCCGCCGGGGCTCCGGAAACCAAACAGATCAAATCCCGCGCCACCTTCTGCGCCACCCGCGAGGGCATCGCTCCTCAAACAGTCGAAGTCCGCGCCTGGGCCGCGGATTACATGGACAGCCGCGAACCGGCCCGCAGCGCCGCTTTTGTGCTCCATGTGCTCAACCGGCCCGACCACGCCCTGTGGGTCACCCAGCAGATGGGCAAATGGCTGGAGGCCGCCCGGGAGACCTATGAGCGGGAACAGCAGCTTCACCAGACCAACAAGGAACTGCGCGGCCTCAGCGCCACCGAGCTCGACCGCCCGGAAAACCGCCGCCGTGTGGCCCTGCAATCCAGCGCCGAAAACGCCAATGCCGCCCGCCTGGCCGCGCTGAATCAGGCCGGCCGCACCCTGGTGGAGCACGCGGCCAAAAATTCCGAATTCGATGCGCCCCGCCTGGAATCATGGGCCACCATGCTGAAGTCGCTCCAGGACATCGCCGCCAACCGGATGCCGGATGTGGCCGGACTGCTCAAGCAGTCCGCCGATGCCAAAGCGGACGGAAAACCGGCATCCGCCGGCGCGGCGCCCAGCGGCCAGCAAAATCCTGCCATGGCGGCAAATCCCGGCAGTTCCGGCGGCAAACCTGGAGCCCCCAAGGACAGCCCCACCGCGCCCGCCATTGCCCAGGGACCCCCGCCTCCTCCGGGTGGAAATGCCGCGCCTCCGGCTGATCCCGAAGCCAAACCCAAAGAGGCCGCGCCCTCCCTCAAACTGACGGAGAGCACCATGAATCCACCGGTCCCGCCCGCTGCGCCCGGGGCAGTGGAGGCACCAAAGCCGCCGGGTGCGGGGAAACTGACTCTCCCCACCAACTCCCTCGCCGCCGCGCCTGGACAAAAGCCGGGAAATGCTCCCCCGGCGGAGTCCTCCGCCCAAAAGCCGTTGGAGGCGGGGGTGAACGGGCAGAAGGAGCTGCTGGCGGAGTTTGCCAAAGTTTCCGATCAACTGACGGACATCCTCTCCAGCCTGGAGGCCAGCACTTTTGTGAAACGCTTCAAAGCGGCCTCCCGTGAGCAGACCGCGCTCGCCTCCGGCATCAGTCAGAAAACCTTGGATGCTTTTGGCATTGCCCGGGAACCGCAGGCCACGCAGCCTTTGCTTCCACCCCCGGCCCCGCCGGACGGCGGCAAGGAGAGGGAGGAAGCCGCGGCCACGGCGGAAAACTCCGCGGACAAGGAGTCCAATGCGGTTTATGTGACCGCGTTCGCGCCCGAGGCGAAGGGGAAAGCCAAGGAGCAGAGCCGTGTGGTGGAGGTCATCCAGAGCGACCTTGAGGCCTATTTTCAACGCCGGCCGGACGCGCATTTCAGGAAGGTGCTTTCCGAAATGAAGCAGGTCAAAGTGGTGCAGGCCTTGGGCCGCATCGGCGACCGGGCCGCCGGAAACCTGAGCGGCAACGCCATGCACGGTGCGGAATTCTGGGCGGACACCATGGACCGCTGGGCCGAGGAGATGGTGGCGGCGGGCCAGTGCTCGAACTGTTCCTCCTGCAGCGGCGACAGCCTGCCGCCGGAGATCGTGCTGAAGGTCATGCAGTCGCTGCGGGATGAGATGAAACTGCGGGATGAAACCCGCGAATTGGAGAACGCCAAAAAGGCGCTTCAGGCCGGCGAACACAACACCCGCAGCCATAAGCTGGCTGGGGAGCAGACACGCATCTCCACCCATACCCGGAGCGCGATGGAGGACATCACCGCCTTGCCGGAGGGGGACCGGAAATTCGCCAAGGAAATGAAGCTGCTGACGGCGGTGGTGCGGGTGATGGATGAAACCACTACGCTGCTGGAGGCTCCGGAAACCGGAGCCCCGGCCATTGCCGCGGAGACGGAGGCCATTGAGTTCCTGCTCCAGACCAAACGGCAGAAGCCTGATGGCGGCGGTGGGGGCGGCGGAAGCCCTGGAGACGGGAAGGGTGGACTGGGCGTGGGCACTGCCGCTCTGACGGATCTTGGTCCCGGTTCGGACGCGGACACCGTGGTCAGCGCCCGCCCGGTCGGACAGGCCACCGGCCATGCCGGACGTGAATTCCCCGACGAGTTCAGGTCCGGTCTTGATGCCTACTTCAGCCATTTGGAGGGAACCCGCCGCACCCCATGAGGAAAACCTGTTTGCCCGCAGGCCGCCGTCTGCTGTCCGCCCTGTTGCTGCTTGGGCCACCGGTGGGACTGGCCGGAGCGGAGTTGGACCTGTTTGAGGGTGAAAAAATCAAGCCACAGCCGCTTGGTGATGAGGGCCTTCTGGACAGCAAACTCCTGGAGCTCGAGGTGAAGCTGCCGGATTTTCCGGCAGTCCGGGAGGCGGATGAGAAGGATCGAATGGCTAAAAATAACCCGAAGGCCGGGTGGGCTCTTTTGTCCGAAAATGTCCGGAAGGATTTCGCCGCCTTCAGCGGAAAAGTGGCGGAACTGCGGCGCGGAGAGTTGAAACCGGATCTGGAAAAAGCCGTGCTGGAGGTGAAGGAGAAAGCCAAACTGGATGCTGAGGGAGCAGCCAAACTGGACGCGCTGGCGGAGTCAGCGATGAATGAATCCCTGCGGAGCTGGGAGGCAGCCTTCATGGAGCGGTATGCGCCGGACCTGCTCAAGGGGGATGCGGAGGCGCTGCTGAAATCGTGGAAACCGGAGCAGTTCACCTTCGGCACCGCCCCCTCACCCATTTCTCCGGCCCGGACGGAGGTCTGGAAGGACGGCCTGAGGAAAATGGTGACTCCGGAATACTATGCAGCGGCGGCGGCGGAGGCCAAAGCCGCCAGGGAGGAGGCACTGCAGGCTGCCGGGCGGATTCTTCTTGATGCCGAAAACAGGTTCGGCGGAGTCCTTTCCACTGCAATGGATGCCGAGCTTGAGAGCGTGTTTTTGTATGTGGAGCTTGATGAAACCCGGGAAAAGGCGATTCGCAAAGCCGCGGAGGACGCGGTGAAGGACACTTTGAAGCGCTGGCGGGAGCGGGCCGCGAAACGCATGGAGGAAATGGAGGATCAAACCCTGAAGCAGGTCCAGCAGATTGAAGACCTGGGGGTGGGTGATCCAGGGGCGGAGAGCAAGCCGCAGGACAGTGAAATCTGGCGGACCGCCCGCAGTGCTGTGCTGACTGAAAACGAGCGGCAGTCGATTGCGGAGGGACAGGAGCGGATCAAACAGCGCCGGGCCGAGGTCCTGGCCATGACCGTGCTGGCGGAGGTGGACCAGCAGGTGGGGTTCAGTGAGGCCCAGCGGGAGAAGCTCCTGGCGCTGTGCAGTGGGCGTTTCCTGTCCTTTGAGGTCCGGACCATTGGCAGAGGAATGGGCGATGAGGGCATTCCTGATCCCGGAATGATGCTTCCCATATTGCAGGGGATTCCGGATGACAGTCTGGCGGCTGTTCTCGATCCGGGGCAGACAGCGCGCTGGAAAGCGGTGTCCGGAGAGGACCTGTCACAGCGGAATTTCACTATCAGTTCCCTGTTCGGGTCCGACTCTCCACCCGCAGCCGGCACCGAGCCTGTTGATGAACTGGAGGCCTCCCGGCTGATCACCCTCAAGCTGGCGGATGAATCGGTAAAAATAAGGGAAAAGTATTTTTCCCGGATGGAAGGAAAAGTTGAAAATCTTGCACGGGTCACGGCTCTCCCGCCGGAAACCACCGCCAAGCTGCGCACCGCCGGCAAAGGAGCGGCGGAGCAGCTGGCGCAGAACGCGGTCGGGAATATGGAGCAGAACCTGATGAATCAGGTGCGGGGAGTGAAACCGGCGGAACTGCCAGGCAGACTGGCGAAAATTTCCCTCTTCAACGGTTATCAGGAGCGGGGCCCGCAGGCGGAGCCGCCCCTGTGGGAGGCCGCGCTGAAACGCCTCCTGACAAAATCCCAACGGGAAATCTGGCAGCACGAATGCCGGGCAGGGCAGGCTTGGCGCCGCCGGGCGCTCAGCGCCTTTGTGTCCAGCGGGGTGGAGCAGCATGTCAGGCTTTCTCCGGAGAAAAGTGCGTTGCTGCTGGAAAAGCTGGAGGGGGTCCTGCAAAAGTATGAATCCGATATCAACAATATGATATCGCCAGGCTGGCAGTACCAGTCCTTCTACAGCGCCATTCCCGTGGCCCTGCTGACGGAGAAGGAGATGGCGGGGATTTTCACGCCGAAACAATTGGAGACCGTGCGCACGCGGTGCCTAGGCCAGGTGGAGCAGTTCGCCACCATGATCCGGCGTCGGAATGGCTGACGGCCGGCCTGCCATTTCTTTTTCCCTATGACCCGGATTCTGTTTTTTCTCACACTGCTGCTGGCTGGTTTTCCAGCCGCTCCGGCTTTTGCCCAGGACCCGGCTTTGCGGTTCGGCGGGCAGATCCCGCCAGAGGTGGACCGCATTTATGAGCGCGGCCTGGAGTGGCTGGCCAAAAACCAGGCTGTGGGGGGAAACTGGCCGGGCAGCCAGGGCGGCAGCGGAGTGGACGGACTTTGCGTGATGGCTTTTCTGGCCAGCGGGGAGGATCCGAATTTCGGACGCTGGACCCGTCCACTGCGCCTGGCGGTGCGCCATATCATTTCAACGCAGAACGCTGAAACCGGCTACCTGCCTGACAGCATGTATCATCACGGCTTTGCCACCTTGGCGCTGGCGGAATGTTACGGCGCGGTGGATGAAACTCTGATCTGGCAGGGAGCCGGCAAGCCGGTCCGCAGCATCGCGGCGACTCTGGATCTGGCCATCCGCTGCGCGGGAACCTCTCAGAAAAAAAACCGCTGGGGCGGCTGGCGCTACAATCCGGATTCCACGGATGCCGACACCTCCGTGACCGGGGCCATGCTCATGGGCTTGCTGGCCTGCCGGAATGCGGGCATGGAGGTGCCGGACGAGACCGTGAACACCGCCCTCGAATACATGCGCCGCAGCACGGCGCCGGATGGTTCGGTCACTTACACGGGAGGCATGGGCGGCATGGGGGAGAGCATGAACCGCACCGCCATCGCCACCCTCGTCGCCGCCGTCAGCAGACAGAAGGACGAGGCCAAATACCCCGCGGCCCTGAAGCAACTCACCTCCCGTCTGGAGCACCGCGAAGGCAGCTACCCGGAATACTTCCGCTACTACATGGCCCAGGCGCTGTTTCAGGGGGACTATGCCGCCTGGCAGAAATGGAACGTCATGACCATCCGGCAGCTGCAGGAATCCCAACAGGAGGACGGGAGTTTCAGCAGCAGTGCCTACAGCACCGCCATGTCCTTGCTGGCCCTGGCGCTCAACTACCGCTTTCTGCCCATCTATGAACGTTAGACCACACCCGGGCCGTAAGCAGGGAATTTCCGCTTTGAGATGGTGGACGGGCCGGGCCGTTTTCGCGGTGGCCCTGTCCGCCGCTGCCCCGGCCCCGGCGGCCCCGGAATCCCAAGAGCCGCCGCCCCGTGCGGTGCCCCATGTGCTGATCCGGCCCCGCGCCGCACAGCCCGGCACCATCCGCTGGCTGAACGGCGAGTCGCTGTCCGGAAAGCCCGGGGATATCACGGGGGAGGGCATCTCCTGGAGTTCGGCGCTTTTTAAATCCCCGCTGCTGCTGCGGGGGGAGCAGCTGGACCGCATTGATTTCAGCGCCGCCCCTCCTCAGCGGGAAGCGCCCTTCCGGGTGATTCTGACGGATGGGGGGCAGCTCAGCGGCACGCCGGAAAAAATGGAGAACGGCATTCTGTTTTTGCGTGGCGCGCACAGCGGGCTGGTGGAGCTAAGGCAGGAAAATATCGCGGCCATTGAGCGGATCCGTGGCGAAGGGGTGATCGTGGGCGGGCCTCAGGCCCTGCTTGGGCAGATGCCCGCCGCCCCTCCGGAGGCGGGAAGCGGGACACCGTGGTATCTTGCCGCCGCCGGCCGGCTGGCCTCCAACCTGTTCCGCCAAGGCATCACGCTGCCTTGGAAACTGCCGGGCAAATCCTCGGTCGAATTGTCATTGAGCTGCGACCGCCGCCCGGAGTTCTCCCTGAAGCTGGCGGCGGATGAGGGTTCCTGCGCGGTGGAGACGTGGGGGGACGAACTGATCCTGACGGACGGGGACGAATTCGCCAGCGCCGGGCCCGCAGTTCAGTCCGGTCCCGGCCGCGCTTTTCTGCGGCTTGCTTGGGACCGCCCCGCCGGGCACCGGGTGCTTTACAGCACGGAGGGAAAAGTGCTCGCGGAACTGACGGTCCCTCCGCTTCAAAAAGGCGCTCCGGTCCGGAAGAAAAAAAAACCCGCTCCGGGCGGTCTGAAAGGAGCTTTGAAACAACTGATGGGCCTGAACGGGGCGGAGGGACCTCCGGACACGGGGCTGCCCGCCGCGCCTCCGGCGGAAAACGGTGTCACCTTTCAGAACAAAGGCGCGGGGGTCGTGCTGGAACGGTTCACAATATCCGAATGGTCCGGCGATCCCCTGCCGGCGCTGCTGAGCGGGCAGACGGGTTTGGAAACCGGCACTGAGGCTGTGCCGGGTGAATTGGCCGGAATTTCAGCCGGTGTGCTGACGCTTCGCGGCACTGATGGGCAAATCCGGGATTTCCCCTTGGCCACCGTGCGGGCTTTCCGCTGGGACCGGGCCGTGGGAATGGAGCGCGACCCCTCCCGGACGGATTTATGGTTTGCCGATGGCGATCTGCTCCGGGGCCGGCTGACAGGGGTGAAGGAGGAAACCGCCACCATGGAGATTGCGGCGGCGGCCCAGCCGGTGAATTTGAAATGGGAGGGCGGACGGATGCTGATGCTGCCGCGGTCGCAGCCGGACAAGGAGCAGCCGCCGGAGCCGTTGGAAGGGATGGATATGCTCAGTTGGGACTCCAGCTCCGGTCCGGGAGTGCTGCATGGAAAAATCCTGATGGAGAGCCAGGGCCCTTTGCCGCGGTTTTCCCCTATTGGAGCGGTTTCGCCGGCGGAGCTGGTTCCCGCACCCTCCCTTGCTCTGACATGGGCGCAATCCCCGGAAAACATCCCCGAGCCCGCGCCGGCATTGCTTCATTTGAAGAACGGGGAAACCCTGCCGGTGAAATCCGCAGGCTTGGACCAGGGAGCCATCCAACTGTCCTGGGAGGATGCCGCCCCCCGTCAGCTGGATCCGGCTTTGATCCAGGCGGTGCAGTTCGCCGCCTCTCCCACGGGGGCTCAGGGTGGTTTTGAGGATCCAGGATGGCAATTCCTTGGCACCGGCCAGGATCAGCTTTCACGGGAAGGGGGAAACGGTCAGGTCACACTCACTCCCGGCATGGGCATCGCCCATCCTTTTATCCTTCAGGGAGGCGGGCTGTCATTCCGGCTGAGCCCCGTTTCCGGCCTCGCCAGCATCCGCGTCAGACTTTTCAGTCAGGGCGCTGAAAGGTCCTCCGGCGGCACAAGTTTTCTGATCGCTGACTATGGGGGCAGCGTTTATGCGGGTGCTGAAAGGACCGAAGGCCAGATTGACAGCCAGCAGAGTATTCCCTCCGGCCGCGGATACACCGACGTGCGGTTCTCCCTGGAGGGCGGTGTGGCGGAAATCTTTGTGAATGGAGTCTCCATCGGCAAGGCCCGGCGCGATGCTGAAAACGGAAAAAAAAGCGGCCATGGCAATGGCCTCATCATCGAAACCGCGTCGCTCTGGGGCAATCAAATAGGCACGCTTAAGCTGTCGGATCTCAGTTGCCAATTCCCAGCCTTTCAGGTTCTTCCCCCGGTTTTCACCGGAGAAGCCAAACGCGAGGCTCTTCTGCTTCCCCGGATGCGCCGGGACGATCCCCCCAGGCAGGTGCTGATCGGCCGCAATGGCGACCTGTTGCGTGGGGAGATCGAAGCTCTGACCTCCACCCACCTCGCATTCCGCAGTGGTCCGGAAAAGTTCAAGGTGCCTATCGACCGGGTGGCCGCCGCTGTCTGGGTTAAAAAGCCCCGGATTCCTGCCAAAGCCACGGGAGGGAGCGGGAACGAATCGCATGGCGGTGAAAAACCTGCCCAGGCGGACGGCTCACCTGCCGGCGATCCCATACCCGCAACACCCGATGAACGGCAGTGGCTCGATTTGAAGAATGGCGCACGCCTCGCCCTCACGGTTACCTCCTGGAATGACAGGGAGGTCATCGCAAAACATTCCCTGCTGGGTGAGTGCCGGATTCCCACCACCAGTCTGGGGAGACTCCTTGCCGGCACCCCGTTTCCTGGCACAGCTTGGAATGTTTTGAGCGGCTGGACTCTGGAGGCGGCTCCTGATCCCGTCCTGCCCGACGGCACCAGCGGCAGCCCCCTGATTGGAAAGGAGGCCGCCGAATTCAAACTTGCCCTGCTCGAAGGAGGAGACTTTTCTCTCAAGGAACATCGGGGAAAAGTGGTGGTTCTCGACTTCTGGGCAACCTGGTGCGGGCCCTGCGTGAAATCCCTGCCCGGGCTGCTGGAGGCCATGGCGGAGTTCCCACCGGAGCAGGCTCTCCTTATCACGGTCAACCAAGGGGAACCCAATGATCAGATCTCGCGTTTTCTCGAAGCCCGCCGCCTGACCATGGTCGTGGCCTTGGATACCGACCAGGGGGTGGCCGGCAAATACGGAGTCGAGGGCATTCCGCACACCGTAGTGATCGGTCCCGATGGCAAAATCGCCGCCGTTAAAACCGGCTACAGCCCTGATGGCGAAAAACAAATCGCGGAAGCAGTGCGGCAGGCTCTCAAATTGGGAAAATCAGAAGGCTCCGCAAATTCCAGTGAGGCCGGGAAACAACCATCATCATCCGGCGGGACGCCGGAGAAATAAGGATCAGCCATTAAATTCCACAAAGGCCCAAAGTCAGCCGCCGCCCATCTCCGGAATTCACCACATCTCAAATTATGCCGGCGGCCGAGGGCGGCGCGTTTTCCTGTCTGAACGCCGCAACCTGTGTCCGGGGCCACAAATCCCATGATCAAATTGCCGGAGGGGGTCACTGTACGGGTGACATGATCCTTGCCGAGCGCATGCCAAAATGCCACCAGAAGCCTTTTTCTTTCACTTCCTGGACTCCCACAAGGCGGCTGTTTGAAAGGTCCCGCTCCAGCATTTGCGCCACCTGACCTGAAAAGGACCGGTCGAATACGGCGATGGTGAGTTCAAAGTTCAGCCTGAAGGACCGGTTGTCAAAATTCGCCGTGCCCACCGTGCAGGTTTCATCATCCACAAGCATGACCTTCTGGTGCATGAACCCTTTTTGATAACGGTAAAAACGGATGCCGGACTTTGAAAGATCCTCCACAAAGGACCATCCTGAAAGATTCGCCAAAGCGCTGTCGGTGGTTTCCGGCACCATGACACGCACGTCAACGCCGCGCAGCGCGGCCAGATGCAGAGCGCTCAAAAACTGCTCATCCGGCACAAAATAGGGGCTGGCGATCCAAAGCCGTTTCTGGGCGGCATTGATCAGATGGAGGTGAAACAGCGTGCAGGTCTCAAACGGATCCGCAGGACCGGAGGGCAAACTGGCCATTTCGCGCGAGACGCCTCCGGGGGCTGCCTCGGGAATGCGGTTCAGGGAAAGCACCTCCTTTGCCGCCCAGTGCCAGTCCTCCTCGAAAGTGAGCTGGACGGACTGCACCACAGGTCCACGCATTCTCACAAATGTGTCCCGCCACTCCCCCCTTTCGGGATCCTTTCCGAGATACTCATCCCCCACGTTGATGCCCCCCACCCACGCTGTCCGGCCATCCACAATCACCGTTTTGCGGTGATTGCGGAAATTGAGCTGGGAACGTCCCAGATTCTCATTCAGGGTATTGAAGCCTTTGACCGTGACACCGGCAGCCTCAAGATCGCGGAGATAGCGGTCCGGCAGGTCGCTGCTGCCCATATCATCATACAGCAAATAAACCCGGACGCCGCGCGCCGCGCAGGCCGTCAGAGCGGCCTTGAACTCCTGACCGATGCCGGGGTCGCGGATGATGTAGAACTGCGCCAGAACATACTCTTTGGCTTCGCGAAGCCCGTCAAAAATGGATTTGAACGTGGCCGCACCGTCAATGAGCAATTCGATATCATTGCCGCGCGTGGCGGGCAGGCCGGTGAGGCTTTGCAGGAGCCGGCCGCGGACACTGTCGGCATCCGTCAGGAGATTCAGTCTTTCCAGTTCCTTGGCATAGTCCTTGGTGGCCTGTCCTGTCTCCGCAAGATCATTCCGCCGCGCGGCCACATAGGCTTCAAATTTGCTGCCGCCGAAAACCCAGTAGGCCGGCACCGCCACATACGGAAAAGTGTTCAGGGAAACCACCCAGGCAATAGTGCCCTGCGGGGTGCGGGTCTGCATCACCGCCCGCACGGAGGTGAGAGCTCCCACCACGTGTGCAATCAGAAAAATGAGGGCGATGGTGGTTTTACGGTGCCGCCTCCGCCAAGCCAGGAACTCTCGTAAAACAGGAATTCGATGGCAAAAATTGGAAACTGCCCGGCCAAAGCCGGAAATCCGTTGAAAAAATTTAGTTAGCATGTTTGAAATGTTTCCCGCGGCCCATGACGGCGACCGGTGGTATCAATGCAAGGGAAGCGAGAGGGAGCCGACAGCGGCATGCCGTTTTATGGCGGGGGAGTGTTGAAGCGTTGCCGCCCCTGCGGGATCTAAGTTCGGCGCAAGGGCCGTTTGGCTCCGCAGTAAACGGGCCAATCATCCTGCAGGCTCCATTATCGGGAGAAACCACGGTTTGCCCCGTTTATGGGCGCAATCCACAGACGCGGATTGCCTCAGGCTGGCTGTCCGGGCGAAGCGCAATGCGGCAAACTCATGCGCCGGGGCACCAGTGTCCGTCGGTTGGATCATGGACGCGGACTTTATTTAAAACAGCAGGCCACCGTTGCCGGGATAAGCAGCTTGGAATGATCCTGTCACCCTTCATTTTCAAGCCGGCCCATGCTCCTCCACTCCCGGTGTCCGCGTCGGCATCCCGGGTGGCTCTGGTTCACTGAGCGTTTTGATGTCCGGCTTGCGCGCTTGGATTCCCGCCCGCCCTTCAGGGGTCAAAGCTGACCTGGCATGCGGTGGGCGAATACCCACTGCGGAGATGACCATAGATTTTCATGGCCAAGGCTCCTCCGTCCTTATGTCCGAGCCATCTGGAAACCGTGGGAATATCGACTCCTGATTCGATGCAGACTGCCGCGAAGAAGTGGCGCAGGTCGTGGTGCGTAATGTGGGCGATTCCGATTTCCGCCACCGCCCGGTTCATGGCCTTTTTCGCCGTGGTCACCTTCAGAATGCGGTCAGTAGGTTTGGCTTCAGGATTTTCCTTCCGCAGGCGCGCCAGCAGGGAGCGGAGGGCACCGGTCATGGGCACTTGGCGGGATTCCTGGTTTCTGATTCCGTGTTCGGAATTGCCGTGCACATGGAGCTCCCCATGGGCAAAATCGCAGTGCTCCCATTTGATCCATCCAGCCTCACCAACCCTCACTCCTGTGTAAGCGAGGAATTCCACATAATCAGCACAGTGACGGGAAAACCTTCCGCCGGCGTTCTGGATCGCGCGCACCCATGCATGGAACTGGGTGCGGGTTGGAAGCCGTTCCGTCAGGTCCTTCAGTTTCACCTGGGAGCGTTTAAGCCTGCCGGCGGGATTGGGGCACCGCACACCGTGTTCCAAGGCAATTTCAAAAAGGCTGCGGAGCATGCTGAGCGCGGCATTGAAGCGGGTGCCTGAGGTTTGCGGTCTGGTTCTTCGCGCCCATGCCTCACAATCCGCCGGCGTGATTTTTCCGAGTTCAGCGGCTTCCAACTCCGGCCAGGAGCGCTTCAGCAGGGTCATGACCTGTTCAAGGTAGTGCTTGGTCGACGGCTTGAGGGAGGAATGGCGCTGGAACTGATGCCTGCGGATGGCAAAAGCCTGCGCGCCGGTCATTCCCTTCCGCGCCGGGGGGCCGCATCCGGTCCCGGTTTGTTGATGCCCGGTCGCCTCCCTCGCGTCCAGTTCCTTTTTCGCGATGGAGAGAATATCTGTTCCGAGGCTCCTCCATGTCGGCTTGCCACCGGCCTTGGTTCTTGCATAGCAGGTCCCGTTTTTGTGCCGGTAAAGACGCGGATACTCCGTGGGGGTCCAGGTTTTGACGGGTGCTTTCACGGAAATCGGGTCTCTCCGGCCTGTCCGATTGTATAATTTTCCTGTATAAAGTGCAAACCGGAACTTGCAAACCTGCTGGGAATCATTGTAAAATCAGGTGTCCGGCTCCATAGTTCAACGGATAGAACGGGGGTTTCCTAAACTTCAGATCTGGGTTCGATTCCCGGTGGAGCCATTTTGTTGAAAATCAACAAGTTACGCAAGAGCGCCGAGGAGAGTAAGAACACAGCTAAGAAGTTGTGTCACGAAATGCCAGCAGGATTCAGAAGGAATCAGAGGCTAAATCGCATCCATCAGCGGAAACTCCTTCCCGCTCCACCGCTGGGCAGCCTCGATCAGCTTGGAGGGAGCGCTTTTCCTGAAGTGCCTTCCGTACCACCTCACCACCTCCATGGGGTTCTCCTGCGGAAAGGGATCATCAGACTTGCCTGCCCATGGCTCTCCACTTCCTATGGCGGCTCCGGTGACGCCGTAGTAGGCGGAGGCGTCCAAATGCCTGTGGAACTTCAAAGGGGCGGTTTTCCGGTTCATTTCCCCGTAGGATGGGGTCAAAGGGCGAAACGACACCGCCATCGTTGCGTCGCGGTGCATATGAAAATTGATGCAGGGAAATTCTTGTCGCTGCGGAAACCTGCGAGGGGCAACCCGGTTAGGCTGATCCGGACGGATATGGCGGAGGGGCTGACAGGGGAGCAGAATGCCGGAGTATGGGCACCCGAAGCGGAGGCGCGCGCGGGGATGGCGGAGCTGTTCGCGTCCTGACGGCCTCCCGCAATGTGGAAACGGGATCCGTTTCCTGGAAACACCCCTATAGGTGGAAACGGAAACGGGGCGGAATCGGCTTCCAACGGTTCATGGAAACGAAGGAGGGCATTTGGGCGGTGTCCCGTTTCCAAAGTCTGCGGGCTTGGATCCCACCAGGGATGTGCCGGCTCCGGGCAGGATCGGCGCTGGTTGCCCGGAGCCGGCATCACTATTATCCAGCCGGAACCACACCGGTCAGACAAAACAGGAAAAGCCACTTCCACCGTGGCTGCCAGCCTGCGGGCCATAAAAAAAAACGTGGGAGCATCCAATGACCATTCCGCGTGTTTGACCGCCACGCCGGCACCCGGTGGCTGAATGGAGAATTGCCTTGGCCTGCAGTTTGCTGATTGGCTGCAAAGCAATCATGGGGCAAACCGGCGGCCCCGATCCGGACAAGCTGCCGCCCTTGGTCGCCGTGGTGCCGGGATTAGGGTGATTCATGGGATGGGCGGGGGGTCTGCGGTGAAAGCAGACCCTGACGGAGATGTGCTCAGATCTAAGCACATCTCCGGGTGGGTGGGCTCCCTGCGCGGTGCCTTCAGATCTGACCGAATCGCCACTGCCCGGCAGAGGGAAGGGATTCTGACGCGGAGGACGAAGGAGCGCCAACAGTCCCAAGGCGGAACCTCTCCCAGAACCCCGAAAAACACTTTAGGTGAAATCACCCAAGATGATCCCCTGTGAATTCATACGCAAGTGGAGGCCGCTTTGAAAAGAACAAGCGCATGTTCTTCGCATTCATCTGCTGCCTCATGGCCCCCGATTACACCGCTCATAACCTTTGACAGGCAATGTCGACAAGCCCTAAACAGCGGAAGCCGCATGAATTCCTTCATGCGGCTTCTGTGTTAAAAAGCGAAGAATCCAGGATTATGCCAGCTTTTTGCGGATAACCCCAATATCCATCAAGGCACAACCAAGCAGTCCCAAGGTGAATCTTCCATCCGGGACAGCTGTTGTCAGGCCGATACGCACTTGCCTGACATCCTGCACAGGTGGGCCAGTGGTGGTAAAGGAGACGGTGGACATGGTTTCAAGGCCTTCAGCTTCAAAGGTGAAACGATTTTGCCTATTACCCAGAGAATAAGATTGGGCAACTGGAACCCCATCAATGCTGAAAAAAATGGTCGCAGGGTTACGATTAGTGGCTGTGGAGTTGACGTTGAATTGGAGAATGGTGAAGGTTGCCGGGCCCTCGGGATCAATGAGCAAGTCTGTGAAAGTGCCTGTTCCGGCTTCGATTCTTGCCGCCCCATTGGCCGGGGTGATGAGGGATGTGGTGGATGTGAAATCGATCACCGCACCATTGGTTGATCCCTCGACGGTGAACCCGGAATCATCCAACCCTGGCTCGTTGAAAAGGACATTGGTTGCTCCCTGGTAGTCACCCCCTCCGGTTGTAATCTGAATGGCGTTGGCAGAAAAGGCAGAAATCGCGAGAGCGAAGCCCGCAGTAAGTATCGTGCTGATTTTCATTTGTTTGTTCAATGGTTGCAGGGGCGTAAAAATAAGGTAAGCACATTCCATGCCGTTTTTATAAAATCCTGATTATAAGCGGATTGTGAAAAAGCACATTTTTGGATCGCTTCTAAGAAGCTGTTTGGTTAAAACGAGAAATCACTGATCAAACATTCAAAATACCCGCAAAACGCACCCGAAATTAACGTTGCGGGGAGGAGGTTGAAACGATTTTGAACCGCTCATCGGTTTAACCAAACAGCTTCTAAGTGTAAACTTTTCCGACATTTCAGAACGTTCGTGTGGCTTGTCGGCATTGCCTAACGGACCTTATCATCAGGACCACTGAGAGTAATCAAAGGGTCGCAATTACCTTCGGAAATGGTGAGGGTAAAGGGGTGAACGAAATGCGCACCTCTTCAGCCGGCAGATGGATGAGGGGGCGCAAAACGCACCCCATGCGCGGAGCGGCACCGCAGGCCTACCCTCAGCATTCCTGAAGCCAGCACTGGCCCGGAACCTGTCATTAGACAGGCGGAATCCCTAATTTGCGCAGTTCAGCCGGGCACGGAGCGCCAGAATGCCGTTTCTCGGAAACCTTTCCCGGAAGGCATCAATGACCTTTTTCTCCAAGAGGCTGATCAGCAACCCGGGCGGAACCTCTGGGTAATCGGACTGGAAGCGGTTCAGGTGTTCAAGCTCCGGCCGGAACTCCTGCCTGAAGCTCTCACAGTTGTGGATGTCCGCCAGTTCATCCCAAAGCACGGCCAACATAAGGAGCCGCCCGCTCTGTTCCGAGTCTGTGTTCAAGCCATGATTCATTTTCATTTAATTTTCTATAGGGTTCAGCCCGTTACCATGCCGTCAATGCATTTTAGGGAATGTTTCCGCTGAAAAAATATGATGCTAAGCAAGAAGGTGATAATTAAGCAGCATGGGTGCCACCGACACGGCACTCAGGGTCGCCAAACACGTAAACTATTGATGGCAAACTAGTTGGGTTTGGAGAAATTATTTAAATCAATCAAAGTAAACCAATGTTTTATCTGTTCAGTTGCGCAATTATGTAAAGTATTCCGACAGTATGCATGTGCGGACATATTCAAAATCCTGCCCGCTAAGGATTTCTGGAAAAAGAGGCGGCCCCCCCTCTCGACTAATCACGCCAGTGCCGGGAGGGCAGGGGCTCCTGTATGCACTGGATACACCAGCCGCACCGGCAGCAGATTAGCCCTGAAATCTCAGGCCTGCGCTTTTCCCTGCACGGACCCCTTATTTCTGGTGAGGGGTGTCATTTGAAATGATATCACCGAACCTCCTTCGGCGGCGAATCTTGGTTCGGGGGTGGATGTCCAAGTGATGCTCCAGCCGGATTTGCTCGGTCAGGGCCAGCCCGTCGCCCCAGGCGTTTAGTTCCTGAGCCAAGCTGAAGTACAGGTCCAGTCCGGAGGCGGCGAAAAGCAGGTCGGGCGGAACACTCTCCAGCTGGCGGAAGGCGGCTGTAGTCAGGTCCTGATGGACAGGGCCGCGTGGCTCGGCCACACGGGCCGGAACCTGCTTTTCCGTGGTGACTGTGTTGTTCATTTTCATGACGGTGGGAGTGGGGTGTCAGCGTTGGCCGGGCCGCTTGCCGGGGGAGAGGCAGTCGAGCTTCCTGTTCATGGTGGACAACTGGCTGATGATTATAGAGCCGAGAGCGGCAACCCCGTTGCCGGCGGTGGCCCCGACGGCTCCCTTCGCCATGCCTTCCAAGGCACCGGCGACGACCGGCTCTTTGGGCGCGGCCCCAGCCCCTCTGATTCGCCGGTTCTTTTTCTGCATTTCGTTGAGCGCGTCGAGGCCTGAGAAGTTTGTGGGCTATGGCACAAGAGGCCCCGGGTCATTGGGCTGAATCCCGGATTGTCGATCCCGAAGCCAGAGCAGAGTCCTGACGGCGGGGATCTCCCAAGTGAGAGTTAAAACATAAGGCACCGCAGTTCCAACTGGCTCCCATAATCGTCCGCATTGGCTGTCAGGCGCTGCAGAGCCTGCTGGACAAGGGAGGGGTCAAACGCCCTGACCGGCTCGGCGGCGGGGGGGCGGACCAGACTGCGTCCGCTCCGCCGCTGGTGGCCTCCCATCAGGGGCGGTGGCGGCCCATTGAATGCCGCCGGGAAGCGCCGCGCCGCAAAGAAAGACGGCGGCGGTGACGGTCTTGATGCAGACCATGACTTGAAACCAAGGGGTTGGAAATCCCGCCGCACCGGTGGCGGCGGGCAGGGAAGGGATCAGATGGGCGGCGACAGCCGGAGCCAGACCCGGGGGCGCAGCTTAGGAGAACTGGGAGGCCAGTCCGGCGGCCAGCGCCGTTATCGGGATGACCACTCCCCGGCGGCGCAGCAGCAAGGCCAGCTTTTCAATGGCTCTCGAACCCCGTCTCTGCACGGCGGCCGCACTGCCTCCGGTCAGTTCCGCGATGCTGGCGAAAGTGCGCGCTCAAACCAATGGAGCAGCAGCACCCTCCGGGTCGGTGTCGGACAGATCATTGATGGCCTCATCCAGCAGCGGCCCCACTGCGGGCCAGGGATCCGGCACGGATTCCACCGCCGGCGGTGTTTCGGCAAAGCGCCTCATTTTTTCCCGGTGGCGGATTTCCCTCGCAGCAGCGTGATGGATTCATAGACCGCGCAACGGTGCAGCCACGCCGCCAGCGGCCTGTGCGTCCCGGCGAGGGCCGGGGCTTTGCGCGCCAGATCCGCGAAAACATTCCGCACCGCCTCCTCCGCCAGCGGGCGGTCCCCCCTGCGCTGGAGAGCCACTCCGAAAACCAGCCCTGCATAACGCTCCACCATGGCCCGGAAGGCCGTCTCCGAGCCGCCGTCCGCCCATTGGCGGAGCAGCTCAGGGGAGGTCCATGTAGCGCTCGGACTGGATCAGGTCCTCATCAAGAGCAGTTATTTGCCCCACATCGTCAATCGTCGGTCCTTGGCGCACTTCCACTCCGTCACCGCTTTGATGCAGGCCGAAACAGCGTGTGTCCAGAGCCCTGAATTCCTTTTGCTGAAGAATATAGATCTCCCGCAGCAGGAACAGGCTGTGGGAGGCGCTGAAGACTTGAATGCCTCCTTCAGCCAGTTGGAGAATTGATGCCGCGATGGTCCGGATGATTTTCGGATTGAGATTGGCTTCCGGCTCATCCCAGAAAAGATATCCTCTGTCCAGAAGGGCGCCTGTGGCAATCAGACGGGCAAGCATGCCCAGTTTCCGGAAGCCTTCGGCGAGCAGGTGCATTTCAATGCGGCCCAAGCCTTCCGTTATAAGATAAAACCGTCCGGAATCCTCAAGGACGAGACGTCCTCCCATCGCTGCCTCGATCGGTTCCAGGAGCGTGGCGATCCGTTCCTCGCGCACGCCTTTGGCAAGCGGTGCTCCCAGAAGAATCGCGGTGTCCCGCCAAGTCTCGTCAAAGGGAAGGTGGGTGGTCTCATAAAGCGAAACGAAGCCGTGATATAGGCTGAGGAGCTCGCGGGTGGGCAGGAACACCGGTTTTGTTTTGATTAAGGCTTTGGGGGTGGAATGTCCTACATAGGGGGTTGTATAAGGGTTTGGGTTTCCCGTGTTGTGGAGCGGGTTATAATAAGCGGTTGCCGCTTCAGTGCATACCGTGAGAGCAAGGTTCAGCATGGGGTCGTTAAACCGGTATGCAAGTCTCAGAAAATGGTGCAGATTGTAACTTGGATCCGATTTCCGGCGGTGAATCAGATTCAGCAAGCTTTCCGAACGGAAAACTCCGGAAAGCTTGGCGGAAGCTCCGTTTTTGGAGGCTCTCCAAGACTCCTCTGTTGCCTGAAGTTGGCTTCCACACTGGCCGCGATTCCCGCATAGATGGCTTTCAGGAGATGTGTCTTGCCGAGACCGTTATCGCCAATGAAGATGTTAAGATTTTTGCCGAATGTGAGGTCAGCCTTGGGGAAGACTGTCAGGTTTTCGATGTGCAGGGATTGGAGCATGGTGTGGCTTCAGTCAAAAAGTTCCCTCCCGCGGCGGAGTGTGACCATGAAATGATGGGCATCGAAGCGGTATTCGGCCGGTGGATTGCCGTTGAGTTCGAGGGCTCTGGTGGCGCGGGCGATCCCTTGGCCAAAGCGGTTGGTGTAGCCGAGAACGCGGCTGGCCTCCGCAATGATGGGGTTCCGGTAGCCGGTGACCTGAGGGAAGGACTCAGCGGTGACATCGCCATAAAGGCCACCGGGATTGTCAATGGTGAGGTGGTCGGGAAAGAAATAGAAGCGGATAGGGGCCGTGGACTGGTAGTTGCGGTGGATGACCGCATTCAGAAGAAGTTCACGGAGAGCGATGCGTGGATAATCGTGGATCATGGTTTCGACAAACCCCCCATCCACAGCCACCGGCCGCTGACGAAGGTTGGCATCGACGATCAGGTCCAAGGTCTGGAGGAGGGTTCGGAGGTCGCCGAGGGCGCGTTTCTCATCAAGAACCTCACTGGCGAGGTCCGGGCCGGCGTAGCGGACAAACTGCACATAGGCACCGGGGAGATAGTGCATGGGGCGGTCGGCAAGAACGAGGATGCCGGCATTGGTGGGGCAGTCCTGGCGGAGGTCGAAGAACCGCAGGCTGGCGAGCTGCTGTTTGAGCGGGCGCCCATTTTCGGCGATGACCTCCTCTGCAACGGCGTGGCGGAGATAAGTGAGACGGAAGCGGTCCTCCGAAAGATCGGCGAGGGTGCTCTCAAGACAGGGAAGCGCATCAAAGGTGAGGGAGTGGGCAATGCGGCGCTCCGTGAGAATGCGCTCCTCCTGTTCGGAGGCAGTGGCGCGCCGGGGACCGACACGGAGGTAAACCCGCCCCTTGTAACGCACGGGAGGCAGATGGGCCGGCAGCACCTCCACAACCGCCACCTCACCATCCGCTAAAGCAAAGCGACTGATGGCGAGAGCCGGCATGGGCTGGATGTTGCCGTCCGAGCGGAGAGCGCCGAGGCTGAGCAGGAGATCGTCCGTGACCTTCAAACCGGACAGCGCACCGTTATCCCTGACGCCGATCAGCAGGTAGCCTGGCTGGCGGTGGGCGGGAAAGTCATTGGCAAAAGCGCAGATGGTCTGGGCGAATTTGTCGGTGTTGGTAGTGGAGACCGTCCGCTCCACACGGTCCGATTCCAAATCGCCCATAAGCTTCAGGAGTTCGGTTTCAGTGATCATGGTTGTGCGGAACGTTTCAGCAGCGCTTTGAGGTCGTAATGGATGAGGGAAATGCTCCGGGCAGGCCCCTGCGTGAAAGATCGGGACATGTTCGGTCGGAAATCACGGATGGCAGTCCCTTATATCATTCCAGACAAAAATCCGGTAAATTCGCACGGGGCAAATTTACCGGATTCCGGTTCGGGATGGGATGATACGGGATTGGAAGTCAGTTTTCCAAAGCCTTTTCCCCGCCCAGGGCCCCGGCTTTATCCTTTCCGGCGTAAAGGGGTTTCACGCGGAAGATCTGCAGGACCACGACGAAGTAGAGCGGGATAAAGAAGAGGCCGAGGATGGTGGTGGTGAGGGCGCCGCCCACGATCCCGGTCCCGATGGCGTTCTGACTGCCGGAGCCGGCTCCGGAGCTGAGGGCCAGGGGGAGCACCCCGAGCCCGAAGGCGAGGGAGGTCATCAGCACTGGCCGCAGACGCTGGTGGACCGCGATTTTGGCGGCTTCAACGAGGGATTTGCCGCGGTCGAACTCCTCCTTGGCGAACTCGACCACGAGGATGGCGTTCTTGGCCGACAGGCCAATGATGGTGATGAGGCCGATCTGGAAATACACATCGTTGGGCATGTTCCGCATGCTGGTGGCGGCCAGCACGCCCAAGGCTCCCAACGGCATATCCATCATGACAGCGAACGGGATGGCCCAGCTTTCGTAGAGCGCCGCCAGGCAGAGGAAAACCATCAGCAGCGCCACAGCATAAAGCTTGACGGACTGCGAGCCCGAGAGACGCTCCTCATAGGACAGGCCGGCCCATTCGATGCCGATGCCGGGAGGGAGTTTTTTGGCCATTTCGGTGATCACCTTCATGGCTTCTCCTGTGCTGTGGCCCGGGGCCGGCTCTCCAAGAATGGCCATGGAGGGTGACCCGTTAAAGCGTTCCAGCTTGGGCGACCCGAGCCTCCACGTCCCTTGGGAGAAGGCGGAGAAGGGCACCATTTCGCCAGTGGCGCTGCGCAAAAACCATTTGTCCACATCCTCGGGCACCATGCGGAACGGCGCGTCGCCCTGAAGATAAACTTTTTTCACCCGGCCTTTGTCGATGAAGTCGTTGACGTAGGTGGAGCCCCAGATGGTGGTCAGGGAGGAATTGATGGCGTCGATGGACAGGCCGAGGGCTCCGGATTTTTCCTGGTCGATCTCGATGTGGTATTCCGGCATGTCCGCGAGACCATTGGGCCGCACACTGTGCAGCACCGGACTCTGCGCGGCCATGCCCAGCAACTGGAACTGCGCAGCCATGAGAGCATCGTGGCCGACACCGCCGCGGTCCACCAGCCGGACATCGAAGCCGTTGGCGGTGCCCAGCTCCAGCACGGCGGGGGGCGCGAAGGCGAACACCATGGCGTCCTTGAAACCGCCGAACGTGCCCATGGCGCGGCCTTGGATGGCTTTCACCGTCTGTGAGGGATTTTTGCGGTGCTCCCAGTCCTTGAGCTTGACGAAGGTCAGGACCTGGTTCTGGCCCGCTCCCGCGAAGCTGAATCCGAGCACCCCGAACATACCCTCCACATTTTCTTTTTCCGTCTCCAGGAAATGATGCTCGATTTTCTCCAGCACTTTCATGGCCTGCTCGCGGGTGCTGCCGGGGGGCAGCTGGGCGGAGGCGAACAGCACACCCTGGTCCTCATCCGGGAGGAAACCCGAGGGCTTGTCCATGAACATCCAGACCACCGCCGCCGCGATGCCGGCATAAAAGAGCAGCGCCAGGAATTTGTGCTTTAGAAACGAGACCACGCCGTTGGAGTATTTTTCCGCGCTGCGGTCGAATGCCCGGTTGAACCAGCCGAAGAAGCCCCGCTTGGCGGTCTGATGTCCTTTTTCGACGGGCTTCAACAGAGTGGCGCAGAGCGCCGGGGTGAGGATAAGGGCCACCATCACCGAAAGGGCGACGGCGGTGGCGATGGTCAGCGCGAACTGGCGGTAAATGACACCGGTGGAGCCTTGGAAGAACGCCATCGGCACAAACGCCGCGCACAGCACCAGACCGATGCCGACCAGCGCGCCGCTGATCTGGTCCATGGATTTCCGGGTCGCCTCCCTTGGTGACAGCCCCTCCTCGTGCATCACCCGCTCCACGTTCTCCACCACCACGATGGCGTCGTCCACCAGCAGGCCGATGGCCAGCACGAGACCGAAAAGCGTCAGGGTGTTGATGGAGAATCCAAAGGCGGCCATGACCCCGAAGGTCCCCAGCAGTACGATGGGCACCGCGATAGTGGGGATCAGCGTGGCGCGCCAACTCTGCAGAAACAGATACATCACCAGAAAGACCAGGATGACGGCCTCGACAAGCGTTTTCACCACCTCATGGATCGACAGACGGACAAACGGCGTGGTGTCGAAGGGAAACACCGCCTTCACTCCCGGAGGGAAAAACGCAGAGAGCTCCTGCACCTTGGCCCGGACAGCGGCGACGGTGTCCAGGGCGTTGGCTCCCGTGGCGGGGCGGATCGCCATGCCGGCGGAGGCCTTGCCATTGAAGCGGGAGAGCGTGGTGTAGACCTCGCTGCCCAACTCCATGCGGGCCACATCCTTCAGCAGCACGCGGGAGCCGTCGGGATTCACCCGCAGCAGGATTTTCTCGAACTGATCGGGCGTCTGCAGACGGCTCTGGGCCATGATGGTGGCGTTGAGCAGCTGGCCGGGCACGGCCGGCACCGCGCCGAACGAGCCTGCGGAAATCTGCGCGTTCTGCGCCTTGACCGCGTTGGTGACGTCCTGGGTGGTGAGCCGGTACTGGGTCAGCTTGTCGGGATTCAACCAGATGCGCATGGCATAGGAGGTGCCGAACGCTTGGATATCACCCACACCCGGAAGGCGGCTGAGGGCATCCTGAAGGGTGCTGGTGGCATAATCCCCAAGGTCCGCGGAAGTCATGGAGCCGTCCTCCGACACGAGGCCGATCACCAGCAGGAAGTTCTTCACCGACTTGGTGACCCTGACCCCCTGCTGCTGCACCTCCTGTGGAAGCAGCGGCGAAGCCAGAGCCACCTTGTTCTGCACCTGCACCTGGGCGATATCGGGATTGGTGCCCCCCTCAAAGGTCACCGTGATCTCCACCTGTCCCGAGGAGTTGCTGGTGGACTCGATATACCGCATGTGGTCGATGCCGTTCAGCTTCTGCTCGATCACCTGGGTGACGGTGTCCTCCAGCGTTTTGCCGGAGGCGCCGGGATAGCTGGCGGTCACGGTGATCGTGGGCGGCGCAATGCTGGGATACTGCGCCACCGGGAGACCGATGATGGAGATCGTCCCCACCACCATGATGATGATGGCGATCACCCAGGCGAAAACCGGACGGTCAATGAAAAATCTGGACATGGGAAGTCGGTGTTAAGATCGGGCCGGACAGGGCTATTGCTTTGCGGAGGATCCGGATTTGCCGGCAGCTGCCGGCGGCGGCGCATTTTTTGCAGCCAAAACCGGTTCTCCCGCAGTGCTTCCCCCGGTGCCGGCCTGTACGGGAGCGGCAGGGGCCGCGTCCGCAGGTGCAGGCTTCACGTCAGCACCGGGCCGGAGCTTTTGGAGGTTGCTGACAATCACTTGGTCGCCTGGCTTTAAACCGCTGGTCACCAGCCATTGATTGCCGACGGTGCGGGTGGTCTGGAGCACGCGGACCTCAACCTTGCTGCCGGTGCCGACCACCATGGCCGTGGGTTCGCCCCTGGTGTTCCGGGTGACCGCCAGCTGCGGCACCAGGATGGCGTTCGGCGCGTCCCCCTCCTCAAGGGTGGCCCTGACAAACATGCCCGGCAGCAGGTCCCCTTTGGGATTGGGAAACACCGCGCGGACGGTCACAGAGTTCGACGAGGGATTCACGGTCACATCCGAGGTCTGGAGCTTCCCCTTCTCCGGATAGGGCTGGCCATTGTCGAAAAGAAGCTTCACCTCCGCCAGCCCCGCCTTGTCCGCCTTCAGCCTGCCGCTGGCGAAGTCCTGCTTCAGCTGCAGAATCTGACCGCTGGCCTGGGTAACATCCACATACACCGGGTCCAGCTGCTGAATGGTCGCCATCAGGGTGGCGTTGACCGACTGCACGTAGGCACCCTCCGTGACTTGGGAAATACCGATGCGTCCGGAGATCGGCGCGGTGACTTTGGTGTAGTCCAGATCAATTTGCGCGGATTGAATGGTGGCTTTAGCCGCCTGGATATCCGCCGCCGAGGTCAGCCGGGCGGCCAGGGCGTCGTTGTAGTCCTGCTGGCTGACCGCGCGCGAGCCCAGCAGCTGTTTGAAGCGCTTCTCCTTGGATTCCGCCGCCGCCGCATTGGCCTCCCCCCGCGCCAGCGTGGCATTGGCGCTGTCGAGCGCCGCCTGATAAGACGCCGGGTCGATCTCATAAAGCAGCTGGCCCTCCTTGACGTCGGCACCCTCCTCAAAGTGCCGTTTGAGCACAATACCATTCACCCGCGCCCGCACCTCAGCCACCCGGAAGGCGGAGACACGGCCGGGCAGATCCTGAGTCAGCGTCACAGGAGCCGTGGCCACGGTGAGCACGCCGACTTCGGTGGGACCCACCGGTCCGGCCATGCCAGCCCCGGGGGCAGCCGCGTCTTTCCTGCGGCAGCCTGCCATCAGAAGCAATCCCAGGAGAGCGGAAGCGGAGACGTGAAAGCCGCCAGGCCGGCGGCTGGAGAACAATGCGGGGAATTTCATATCAAAAAATAAGGAAAAAGCCGTGGATGGGAAAGGAGCATCGGATCAGCCAACGATGGGGCATTTGGCCGAGAGACCCGCGGTTGCGAATAAAACAAGGCGCTGGATCAGGCCTTCGAAGTCCGGCTTCACCGGATCGATGCCCTGCGGACGCGGCATCCGGTCAAATCGCAGCCATATCTCCTGACCGCGGTTCAGTGCGCCAATCAAAAAATTCATACGCCAAAACAACTCGCCGGCCGGCAGATCCGGAACCACTTTGAGGATGACGGAATGGAAGCGCAGGGCCACCTCCGTGAACTGCTCCTCAATAAATTTTCTCAGTTCGGGGTTTGGCTCCTGAAAACACCGGCAGGCCAGACGCATCAGATTACTGCCGCTGCTGACCGGCTCCTTTTCGTCAGCCATCGCGGGACGGACAAAGGCCTCGACCACCTGAGCCAGACTCAGCTCCCGGCCGCCGCCCGCGGCCTCCAAAGCATCCAGCCGGGCAATCCGGTTCCGGTTCACCCGGGCCAGGCACCGCACATACACCTCGACACCCAGCCGCTCCTTGGTGCCGAAATGATAATTGATCGCCCCAAGATTCACTCCGGCCGCCTTGACGATGTCCCGGGTGGAGATTCCCTCAAAACCCCGTTCTGAAAACAGCTGCTCCGCCGCATCCAGAATCGTGTCCCGCGTAGCCCCATGCCTGACGGGCATGCCGCTGGAGGGGGTTGATGGGAGGGTGGCGGTATGCATACGTTTGTTTGAAACGAACGTATGATGTGCTGGAGATGCGACTTTGTCAAGAGTTCCTGATAGCCGCCGGAAAAGTTGAGGAATTTGCTGGATTCCCTGCGGACAATGGAAAGTCCGGATGACCGCATGGGTGACCCGTATGCGGCACCGTTTCCCCGGTTCAACTTCCGCCAGCCCCTTTGTGCAGCGTCCTGCGATACCAGTCGAGCGCCGGCTGGCCGCTGATGCCATGAATCACAATGCTGAGCGCCACCACTGAAATCGTGATCCCCGCCATTTCCTTCACCCAGGAATTCAATCCGTGGTTCAGCGAATAGCACAGGTAATAAAGGCTGCCGATGCCCCGGATGCCGAACCATCCCATCAGCGCCCGCTGCGGCATGGACGCCGGTGTCCCTGCAAGCAGAATCAGGGATCCAAGGGGACGGATGAGAATGAACAGAACCGCCGCCAAGGCTGCCCCCCTCCAGTCCCAGTGCGCGGAGAGGCAGATTCCCACAAGCATGACCATCATAGCCTCCAGCAGCCGCTCCGCGGTGCCACCGAAAGTGATGATTTCGCCAATGACCACTCCCGCGGCTTTGGAGGGATGGGTGAGTTCCTCCTCATCCAGCCCCCGGCTGACCGTTTCCTCCGCGGGGGGATGCCCGGTGAGCATGGCTCCGTGCGGCTGTTCGATTTGATCAGGCTCAAGGATGGGATGCTTCTCCACAGTTTTTATCTCGGCCCGCCGGAATCCGATGCCCGCCGCGAAAGTGGCCAGAAACCCCCATGAGCCGGCTGCTTCGGCCGCAGTGTATGAGAGAGCGATCAGGGCAAGGGCCAGCAGATCATTCGGCGCCTCCGTTTCCTGATGCCGGCTCCGCAGCCTGATGGCCAACCATCCCACGGCCTTTCCCATCACCCAGCCGATGCCGATTCCCGCCGGCACCGCCCATGCCAGCCGGTGCAGCGCCCATCCACCGGCCCATCCGCCAACGTCCGGATCCCCGATCCACATCAGTGCGAAAATCACAAATGGGAAGGCTGCCCCGTCGTTGAATCCCGCCTCGCCTGAAAGACCATAACGCACGGGATCCTCGTCGCTGGCGTCATTGACGGTCACCATTCCCGCCAGCACCGGATCCGTCGGTGCGAGGATGGCACCGAGCAGGACCGCCGCCGGCCACGCCAGGCCGAACACGCCGTGGGCGAACAAAGCCATGCCGGCAATGGACACCAGCATGACCGGGCCTGCGAGCCTGAAGGCCGTGGACCAAGCCGGATGTTGGAGCGGGAGGCGCATTTTCAATCCCCCCATGAACAGGGAGATGATCACCGCGATCTCCGTCAGATGCTCCAAAACCGCGCTCTGCCTGATGAAGTCAATGTCCAGCAAACCAAATCCAGCCGGACTGACGGCAATTCCGACCCCCAGATAAATGACCGCCGCCGTAACCGGAAGCCGTTTTAAATAAGCTGACGACAAGGCCATTATCAGCAGCAGGGCTCCTGCCAGTCCAATCCATCCGGAAACGCTCATCGTGGTCTTACGCCGCGGCGGGGCGGATTGGAAACAACGGCCTCAGTCAATCCGCTTGCCGCGTCCGGGGAATCCAGCCCACCCGGACCACGTGAGTAGGCCTGATGCCATCCGCTCAGTTGGGTTTGTTCAGACGGGCTTGGAACCGCAGCAGTTCCTCCCGCGAAAAATTCCGCCTGAAGGCGCGGAAGACCTTCAGTTCCAAAAGTCTGCTCAGGGCAGCAAAGGCGAGGCGCGGGTTTGAGGAGGTTTTCTGAAAATGATTCAGGCGTTTCAGATCCCGTGAAAATTCCTGCTGGAAAGATTTTGCATGGCCGGCGGCCATCCTGTCCCAAAGGACAGCCAGCATCCGCAACCTGTTCTGTGGAGTTTGTGGGGTCCTGCTGGTGTGCATATGCGCGCTTCAACGGACAAAAAGCCGTTTGGATGCGTGGGATGCGATTTAAAATTCAGCAGGTTTGGGATCCGGCGGATCCGCACATTCCGCCACGGAACGGAAAGATTGTTCTATTTTTAAGCGGATTGATTCCAGACAGGTGAATTCAGGATGAATATGACTCAGGCATACAGCTTCCCTTCAGTCGTCATGCCCCTGCTTTTTTCTTCCCTCCGCCGGCTGGTCTGGCCGTGCCTGCTTCTGTCGGCCTCCGTGCTGGGTGCAGCCGCTCCGCCACGGCTTAAAATCTCTGAGGACAAACGCCATCTGATCACGGAGGAGGGCAAACCGTTCTTCTGGCTGGGCGACACCGGTTGGGAGCTTTTCCACCGGCTGAACCGGGAGGAGGCTGGCCAGTATTTGCAAAACCGCGCCGCACTGGGCTTCACCGTGATCCAGGCGGTGGCCGTGGCGGAACTGGATGGGCTGAACGTCCCGAACGCCTACGGTTACAACCCCTTCACGGACCGCGACCCCGCCAAGCCTGCGGAGAAGGAGGGACCGGAAAACGACTACTGGGATCATGTGGATTTCACCGTCTCCAAGGCCAACGAACTGGGACTGACCCTCGGATTCCTGCCCACCTGGGGTGATAAGTGGCGGGGCAAACCGGGCGAGGGCGAGGTGGTGTTCACGCCGGAAAATGCGGCCATTTATGGCGAATGGCTGGGCCGGCGCTACAAGGATAAAAGTATTGTCTGGATTCTGGGCGGCGACCGTCCGGTGGAGAATGATCATCAGAAGGAGATTCTGAAACGCATGGCTTTGGGGCTGCGGCAAGGAGACGGGGGAACACATCTCATCACCTTCCATCCGCCGGGTGGTCGGGGTTCCGCCGAGTATCTGCACAACGAGCCGTGGCTGGACTTCAATATGCGCCAGAATGGCCACGGAGCGGAGTTCACGGGCCGCTACGACCAAACCCGGGTGGACTACGACCGCACGCCCACCAAGCCGGTGCTGGACGGGGAGCCCGTGTATGAGGACCATCCGCTCAACTTCCAAGCGAAGAACTTCGGCCACTCCATCGCCGCGGATGTGCGGCGTCCGCTTTACTGGAATTTGTTCAGCGGGGCCTTCGGCCACACCTATGGCCACCACTCGGTGTGGCAGATGGCGGCTCCGGGGCGGGGCGGGATCAACAACCCGCTGATGCCTTGGACGGAGGCCATCCACCAGCCGGGCGCGGCCCAGATGCAGTATGGCCGGTGGCTGATGGAGTCGCGGCCTTTTCTCGACTTTGTCCCGGATCAGGGGGTGATCGTGGTTTCCAATGTGCCAACCAGCGTGCCGGGCGCGGGCCGCTACCACTTTGCGGCCACCCGCACCCGCGATGGAGGCTGCGCCATGGTCTATGTGCCGTGCGGAAGAAAATTCAGCGTGCATCTCGAGAAAATCAGCGGCCCCAAAGTCACGGCGTGGTGGTTCAACCCCCGCAACGGCCAGGCCACGGCGGCGGGCAGCTTCGCCAACACCGGCGTGCAGGAGTTCACGCCGCCGGACTTGGGCGAGGCGCTGGACTCTGTTCTCGTGCTGGATGACGCCGCCCGGAATTTCCCGCCTCCCGGCAGCCGCCGATGATGCCCCTGTCTGTCACTGCGCTGTCTGTCTGTCCACCCGCATGCCTGACCACCTCATCATCCCCCTCCGCCGGACCCAATGAAGCCGCTCCGTTTCGCCATTCTGGGCACCGGCTTCTGGGCCCGCTATCAGCTTGCCGCCTGGCGGGAGCTGCCGGGGGTGGAATGCGTGGCGGTCTGCAACCGCACCCGCGGGAAAGCGGAGACGCTGGCCCGGGAATTCGGCGTTCCCGCCGTGTATGACGATGCCGGGGCGCTCCTCCGGACGGAGCGGCTGGATTTTGTGGATATCATCACCGATCCCGGCACCCACCGGGCTTTCACGGAACTGGCCGCGCGGCATGGCGTGCCGGTGATCTGCCAGAAGCCCATGGCTGAATCCCTGGACGATGCGCGGGCCATGCTGGAGTCCTGCCAGGCAGCCGGAGTACCGCTGCTGATTCACGAGAACTGGCGCTGGCAGTCGCCCATGCGGGCACTGGCGGAGGTGCTGCACAGCGGAGTGATTGGGGAGGTTTTCCGGGCCCGCATCGATTTTGTGACCAGCTTTCCGGTTTTCGAAAACCAGAAGTTCCTGGCGGAGCTGCCGCGCTTCATCCTGGCGGATATCGGCACCCATGTGCTGGACACCGCCCGCTTTCTGTTTGGCGAGGCCCAAAGCCTGTATGCCACCACGCGCCGGGTGAATCCGGCGATCAAGGGTGAGGACGTGGCCACGGTGATGACCACCCACGGCCGCTGCACCGTGGTCACGAACATGAGTTATGCGAGCCGGACGGAGCACGAGCGCTTTCCCGAGACCTTCGTCTTTGTGGAGGGCTCCCGGGGATCCGCCGAGATCACCCCGGGCTGCGGGCTGCGCGTGACCACCGCATCGGGCACGCAGGTGGTCTCCTGCGCGCCGCCGGTTTACCCTTGGGCGGATCCCGCCTACGCGCTGGTTCATGCCAGCATTGTGGACTGTCACCGCAATCTGCTGGCCGCCCTGCGCGGTGAGGCCGCGGCGGAGACCCCGGCCGCCGACAATCTGCGCACTCTGGAGCTGGTCTTTGCCGCCTATGACTCCGCCGGAGACGGGCAACCCCGGAAATGGCCGGCTCTCTGAGCCCCGCCGGCACTTTTTGAAATTCAAACCAACCGCATGTCTTCAATCACAACTATCGCGCTCATCGGTGCCGGAGGAAAAATGGGATGCCGCATCCTCGACCACCTCCGGGATCATCCTGACTATTCGCTTCGTTGTGTGGAGTCCGGAGAAGGCGGTCTCCAGCAGCTGGCCGACAGAAAAGTCGGCCCGGTCCCGGCGGCCTTGGCCGTGGAGCAGGCGGATGTGATGATCCTGGCGCTGCCCGACCGCCTTCTGGGCGGAGTGGCCCAGGTGCTGGTGCCTCAATTGAAAACGGGAGCCCTCGTCGTTCTCCTTGATCCCGCCGCCGCCCATGCCGGTGAACTGCCGGAGCGGGAGGATGTGTCGTATTTTGTCACTCATCCCTGCCATCCCAGCGTTTTTGACCACTTTGAATCCGAGGCGGAGCGAGGTGATTTCTTTGGCGGAACCCACGCCCGGCAGGCCATCGTGTGCGCGCTGATGCAGGGGTCGGAGAGCGACTACGCGAGAGGGGAGAAGCTGGCGATCGACATCTATTCGCCCGTGACGCGGTCCCACCGCATCACGGTGGCCCAGATGGCCATGCTGGAGCCCGCCATGGCTGAGACCGTGGGCATCGCCCTCATCCGCACCCTGCGCGACGCCCTGGAGGAGGTCGTGGCCAGAGGGGTGCCCCGCGAGGCGGCGGAGGATTTTCTGTATGGCCACATCCGCGTGCCGCTGGGCATTGCCTTCGAGCGCGTGAAATTCCCCTTCAGCGACGGTGCGAAACTGATCGCGGAATATGGTCAGGAGGTCCTGCTGCAGCAGGACTGGAAGCAGGTTTTCGAGCCCGAAAGCGTGCTGGAGCAGTGCCGGGCCATCACCACCGGCAAAAAGCCGCTGACCGTTCCCTCCTGACATGCGGCTCGGTATCGGCAGCTACACCCTCACATGGGCGTGCGGAGTGCCGGGGCACAGGCCCCTGCGCCCCCTCACGGCCTTGGCGCTGTGCCGCCGGGCGGCGCGGTTGGGGGTGAAGGTGGTGCAGCTGTGCGAGAATATCACCTTTCCCCGGAGTGAGTGGACAGACGTGGAGGCCACCGGACTGAGCATTGAAATCGGCACCCGCGGCCTGCTGAGCAGCACCTTGGAGGCGGCCTGGAGCGCGGCGCAGTATTTCAAATCGCCTTTTGTGAGGCTGGTCATTGACTCCGCCGGCCACGAGCCGTCCCCGGCGGAGACCATCCGCCTGCTCCAGCCCTGGGCCGCAAGAGCCAGGGAGACCGGCATCCGCCTGGCGGTTGAAAACCATGACCGCTTCCCGGCCACCGTGCTGGCGGACATCGTGGAGAGGCTGGGCACCGACGCCGTGGGCGTGACGCTGGACACCGTGAACTCCTTCGGTGCGGCGGAGGGGACGGAGCATGTCGTCCAAACACTCGCGCCCTACACCCTCAGTCTGCACATCAAGGATTTTATTGTCAAAAGAGTGCCTTCACAGATGGGGTTCACGGTGGAGGGCTGTCCCGCGGGGGAGGGCATGCTGAATCCCGCGGGCGTGCTGGAGACCCTGCGCGCCGCCGGCCGGGATCCCAACGCCATCATCGAGCTCTGGACGCCGGAGGCTGAAACCCTGGAAGCCACGATCCTGCGTGAGGCCGCCTGGACGGAGAAAAGCATTGCCAATCTCCGCCCGCTTATCGCAGGCTGAACCCCCTGATTTTCAAAACATCCGCCATGAAATCATCCCGAAGATCCATCCTGGCCCCGCTGTGCGCGGCCCCCCTGTTATTCCTGACAGGCTGCGGGCCGTCAGGTCCTAAAAAGCCTGTGATAGGAGTCTCTTTTGAGACGCTCCAGACCGAATTCTGGGTGGCCGGATACGACGCTATTAAAAAGGAATGCGCCGCCCAGGGTTATGATGTCGCCGAAGCGGTGGCCGATGGCGACGCCGGCAAGCAGTTGGAGCAGATCCGGAGCTTCATCACCCGCAAAGTGGACGGCATCATCATGGTGCCCAAGGACGCCAAGACCTGCGTGCCCATGATCAAGGCCGCCAATGCGGCGGGCATTCCCATCGTGCTTTTCAACCGCGGCGCGGACGCCGGTCCGGATGTCAAAGCCACCGCCGTGGTCGCCGACAACACCGGTCTGACAAAACTCACGGTGGAGTATATGGTGGAGATGGCCCGGAAAACCGGACGCAAACACACGGCCGCCATCCTGCTGGGCGACCTCGGGGATCTGAACGGCGTGGCCCGGCGCGACGGCGCGGAGGCGGCGCTCAACGCCGCGCCCGATGCCGTGGAGGTGGTGGCCCGCATTCCCACGGAGTGGAATCAGGAGAAGGCCCAGGCGGGGGTGGTCAACGCGCTTCAGGCGCATCCGGAAATTGACTTCATCTTCACCAGTTCCGACTTCCTCCTGCCCAGCATCACCAGCGCTCTCAAAAGCGCCGGGAAATACCACAAGGCCGGCGAGCCGGGGCACGTGATTCTCGGCGGCTTTGACGGGGACGCCACCGCTTGGCGTCTGATGCAGGAGGGATATCTCGACGCCACGGGCGTGCAGGACGTTTATTTCGAAGCCAAACAGAGCGTGCAGGCCATTGCGGATCAGCGGGCGGGCAAGGCCGCGGCACCCTCCATTCTGGATCCCGGGTTTGTGATCCACCGCGGCAATATGGCGGAGAAGTCGGCGCAGATGTGGGGTGCCCACACGGGGAGATAACGCGCATGATCCAGCGCCTCGCCAGTTCGGAGTTTTTTGTGCTCGGGCTCTGCGCCCTGCTGCTCGCGGGGCTGGGACCGTTCACGCCCGGACTGCTGTCGGCGCAGAATCTGGTGAATGTGCTGGCGGCGATGCTGCCGCTGCTGCTGGTGGCCGCAGGGCAGACCGTGGTTCTGATCGGCGGAGGCATTGATCTTTCAGTCACGGCCATCATCGCCCTCGCCTCCGTGGCAGGGGCCAAAATCATGACCCTGTCCGGAGGCTGGATGGCCGCGCATCCGGCGGCGGTCCCCGTGGCGGTGGGAGCGATGCTGCTGGCGGGATTTTTGACAGGACTGGCCAACGGAATCGCCATCGCCTGGCTGCGGATGTCGGCATTCATCGTCACCCTGACCAGCCTGATGGCGGTGTCCGGCCTGACGGTCTGGTTCACGGACTCCAAAAACATCGCCGACCTGCCCCCCGGTTTTTTTTCCCTGGGGCAGCGGCTGCCGCCGGCTTTGGGGATGGCGGCGGGCGCGCTGGCGCTGACCCATCTCATGCTCACCCGGTCCATTTACGGCCGGTGGATTCACGCAGTCGGCCACAACGCCGCCACCGCCCGCGTCTCCGGGGTTCCCGTCCCGCTGATCACCGCGCTGTCCTATACAATCAGCGGCCTGAGCGCGGGGGCGGCGGCCATTCTGCTGACGGGGCGGCTGGAGACGGGATCGCCGGTGCTGGGGCAAACCATGATGCTGGACATCATCGGGGCCGCCGTCATCGGGGGCACCAGTCTGTTCGGAGGCCGCGGCAATGTGTTGTGGACGGTGTCCGGCGTGCTGTTCCTCACGCTGCTGGACAATGCGCTCAATCTGCGGGGCCTGTCGCATTTTGTGATCATGATGATCAAGGGTGTGGTGATCCTGCTGGCCGCCGGACTGGACGTGGTGCGCCGCAGGGGGCAGGAGGAATAGAACTTTCCGGAACATGAGCGCGCTGCTGGAAATCGACAACCTGGTCAAGGCCTTCCACGGCGTGCCGGTGCTGCGCGGAGTGGGTTTTGAAATCCGGGCCGGCACCGTCACCGGGCTGGTCGGCGGCAACGGGGCCGGGAAGTCCACCCTGATGAACCTCCTGGGGGGAAACCTGCGCCCCGACAGCGGTGCCATGCGGTTGGAGGGGCGGGTTTATGAGCCGGAAAACTCCGCCGCGGCGGCGCGGGCCGGTATCTCCTTTGTGCATCAGGAGCTGAATCTGTTCCCGAATCTGACCCTCGCGGAAAATCTCTTCCTGACGGATTTTCCGATCAGGGGATTTTTCATCCGCCGGTCCGTCCTGGCGCGTCAGGCCGCCGCGCTGCTGGCGAAAGTGGGGCTGCCCCACACGCCGGACACGCCGCTGGAGCACCTGACGCCGGGAGAGCGTCAGCTGGTGGAGATTGCCAGGGCGCTGCACGGGAACCCGAAGCTGATCATCCTCGACGAGCCCACCACCTCCCTCAGCCCGCCGGAGTGCGAACGGCTTTTCAGGCTGGTCCGCTCCCTCCAGGCGGAGGGATGCGCCTTCATCTTCATCTCGCACGCCCTGGGCGATGTCCTGCAGCTCTGCGGCCGCATTCTGGTGCTGCGCGACGGCGCGGTGGCGGATCAGGGGCCGGCGGGGGATTTCACCATCGCCCGGCTGGTGACCAGCATGGCGGGCCGGGAGATAAAACAGCTTTTCCCCGGACGCACGGAGCTGCCGGTGGCGGATGCGGATACGAAGCCGCTGCTGGAGGTGCGCGGGGTCAGGCAGCCGGGAGTAGTGGACAATATTCGGTTCACCCTGCGGCGCGGAGAGATTCTGGGGCTCTCCGGCCTCATGGGCGCGGGGCGCACGGAGCTGGCCCGGCTGCTTTTCGGACTGGCTCCCCACCGGAGCGGGGAGATTCTTCTGGATGGGAAAACACTGACCGGCGGCCCGCGTGCCCGCATCCGGGCCGGTTTGGCGCTGCTGACGGAGAGCCGCGGGGAGGACGGCATCTGCGCCGGAGCCTCCGTGAATGACAATATCATGCTGGCCACGCTGCCGGCCCATGCGTGGGGCCCGTTGGGACTGCTTTCCAATGCCCGTCTGAAACCCGTGGTGCGGAAAGTCAGTGAATCCGTGCATCTTCACACCAGGCGGGAGGGCGCGGAGCCGCTCCGCCGGCTGAGCGGCGGCAACCAGCAGAAGGCGGTGCTGGCGCGCTGGCTGCTGGCGGAACCCAAGGTGCTCATTCTCGACGAGCCCACCCGCGGCATTGATGCGGCGGCCAAATTTGAGATTTACCAGTTGATCCTCGCGCTCGCCGCCGCGGGCACCGGCGTCCTGCTGATCTCCTCGGAGCAGGAAGAGCTGCTGGCCCTCAGCGACCGCATTCTGGTGATGAGCCGGGGGCGGCTGACCGGGGAGTTTGTCAGGCCGGATTTCAGTCCGGAGTCCCTGCTGCGGGCGGCGCTGGCGCATCATCACTCCCACCCGGAGACCCATCCATGAAACGGACCGCTCTGATCCTGCTGGACCATGCCGTGATCCTCCTGTTCGCCGGGGTGCTGCTGACCTTTGGTTTTCTGGCTCCGGGCTTTCTATCATGGGCCAGCCTGGGAAATCTGCTTATCCAGTCCTCCCCCACCGCGGTGCTGGCCGCCGGCATGACCTTTGTGCTGATGGTGGCCGGCGTGGACCTGTCGGTGGGTGCGGTCATGGCGCTCGCCGCCGCCGTGGCCGGGAAGATGATGCTGGGCGGCTTTTCCATGCCGCTGGCGCTGGCAGCCATGCTGTTCATGGGCCCCGCCTGCGGGCTGGTCAATGGCCTGCTGGTGACGCGGCTGCACATTGCGGCTTTCATCGCCACCCTGGGCACTCTCTGGCTGGGACGGGGCGGGGCGTTGTGGATCACGGAGACCCGCGCCATGAATCTGCCGGATTCCTTTCTCCATCTGGGATCCAGCCGGCTTCTGGGCATTCCCCTGCCGGGCATCATCTGCGCGGCGGTGCTGGCCGCCGGCAATGTCCTGCTGGAGCAGACTCCCTTCGGACGGCAACTCCGTGCCACGGGGCACAGCGCTGTGGCCGCCGCCAAAGCCGGGATCAATGTCCGCCGGCTGGTCACGGCGGCCTATGTGATCTGCGGCTTCTGCGCCGCCCTGGCGGGCATTCTGGTTCTGGGCCAGCTGGGCGCGGTCTCGCCCAAATTCGGACTCAACAAGGAGTTTGCGGCCATCGCCGCCGCCGTGCTGGGCGGCACCAGTCTGTTTGGCGGGCGGGGTGCCGTGTTCCCCGGCAGCCTGCTGGGAGCGGCGCTGATCCAGGCGGTGGAGAACGGACTGGTGGCCATCAATGCCAATCCCTATCTTTATCCGGTGGTGACCAGCGCCGTTATTTTTGTGGCCGTGCTGCTCGATACCCTGCGCCAGCGCCTCCGCGCCGCGGCCACGCGCCGGATTTTCCCGGAGACGGAGGCAAAGGCCTTTTCCGCCTCCGCGGCAGCGTGACAACGCCATGGAGACCACCGCGCCGCCATCCATTCTGGAGACCCTCGTGGCGGACTTCACGTTCGAAGCCCACGACATTGCCAGGCAGCTGGACGCCACGGGCCAGTACGCTCTGCCGTTTCAGCGCGAGTTCCCCCTGTCGGTGCGATTGTTCCAGTATGAGACCGAATGTTTCACCCAGGGACCCACCTGGCACGAGCAACTGGAGATCTTCTGCCCGGTTGAGGGGGAGATCGAAATCCAGATGGGCGGCCGTGTGCTCTCCCTGAAGGCCGGGGATGTGCTGATCGTGGATCACCAGCGCCTGCACCATGTGCTGAACCGGCCCGGACTGAAGGCGCGGGTGGCGGTGGTCAGTTTCCTGCCGGAGCTGGTCAGCAGTCTGGGGTCCCTGTCCCACGACTTCGAATTCCTTCTGCCGTTCTACAATCAGTTGGAGTCGAAGGCCCACGTGCTGCGCGCGGATGAACCCGCCGTCGTCCCGGTGCACGAAGCCCTCTCCCTGCTGGTGCGGGAATTCTTCGCCACGGAGCCCGACCAATACCGGGCGGCCGCCTGCAAGGCCCGGCTGCTCAATCTGCTGCTGCTCCTGCTGCGCCGGTTCCAGCATTTGGGAGTGCTGCGCTGGCAGTTTGAAAAGCGCCGGCAGCTGGCCTGCCGCTTCGGCAAGCTGCTGCATCATCTCCAGCAGCCCGAAGCCGAACGGCTTTCCCTGACCGCCGCCGCCGGTCTCTGCGGCATGAGTGTCACCCAGTTCAGCCGCCTCTTCAAACAGGTGTCGGGCATGACCTATGTGGGTTACCTGACCCATCTGCGCCTGACGGAGGCCGCGCGCCTGCTGCGGGAAGGGCGGCTGGGCATCGCCGCCATTGCCGACATGACCGGATTTGCGGACCAGAGTCACTTCGACCGTTATTTTAAGCGGGCTTTTGCCCAGACCCCGCGGGAGTTTCAGCGCCGGTTCAGTGGCGGACAGGTGATAAAATAGTTCTGGTTTTCGCCCTGTTGCGGATCACCGGCGGCAGCACGTCCAACACAGGCAACCTTGCCTGAACCGGCACCGTGGTGTCCACCAAGGATTTCCCCGCGCCGTCCACGAATGTGCCGGTCAGCACCTTCGCGCCCAAAGGGAATACCGGCTCCATCGACTTCGGGGTTATCGCCGACGGGCAGGGGGCAGGGCGGTCAACCTGACCGGCGGGGTTTTCGGAGCGCAGGCGGGGATTCTTCTGTGCCGCAGGCTTCATCCAAGGCTGATGATAAAAGGCGCTGCTTATGGCTCAAAATCTTAAGCACGGAATCGCAGTTGCCGAAGTGCGCACTTGGGCAATGGGAGCTAATTTGTTCTAAAACAGAGTGGTCTCAGGTGCACCATTGGTAAATTATTTACGGAAAATATTGATTTCTCAGGTTTATCGCTTGTGCATCGAATAGGCGCATGCTGTTTTAAATACAGGGATTTCTCTTTTGGAGTTGTTCCTGAAATCCAACCTGAAATCTTTACTGTTACGATGAGATTCGCTATTGTCTGCCTGGGTCTGGCCCTGATTCCCGATACCTCCAAGGCGCAAATCACTCAAACGATTCCCTTTGATTTTCTCCCCAACGGGTCGGTGAATCTCACGTTCGACAAGTTCGACGGCCAAGGGGGCACCCGCCAGCTGCTGAGTGTGCTTGTTTCCGTGGAGCTGATGAAGACAGGCGGCACCGCTGCGGTGGACAACGATTCAAACAGTGACGGGGAAGTCATCCTCACGCACACCGTCACCGGTCATCTTGCAGCTGTGGGCAATGAGGTGACCCTGCTGGACAACTCAAATGCTCCGATCCCCAGCACCGGAGGGCTGCAGGCTGTCAGTTCGTTTGTCACCAGTGTGGCACCCACGTCCGGCGACGGCACTGGAAGTTTCGACAACACCGGTGCGGGCGATTTTGTCACTTTTTCACCTGGTCCCACCACCATTACCAGTTCCGGGACCATCGGCTCCCTCTACAATTTGCAGTATACCGCCTCGCCAGACGACACTGCCTTCGACCTTCAGTTCAGCGCACAGCAGAGCGCGAGTTACACAGGGGTCAGCGGCCTGCAGCAGCTGTTCACAGTTTCCAGAGTCAGCGGTGCCGTCACCGTGGCCTACAACTACATCTTGGTGCCGGAGGCCTCCTCCGCGGCCCTGTGCGGCATGGCCTTTCTTGGCATGAATCGCCGCCGCCGGTCCGGTCTGCTCCGCTGAGAAGGAACTCCATCCTTCATGCCTGGCAGGCTTTTGAAATGCTTTCCGGCAGGGTGCCCACTCCCTTGAAGCGGATTTTTCCGGTGAACACATGGGCCGGGCAGTGCCAAGGCAGGGTGGTAAGTGCTGGCCGGATGGGCATATCCTTGGAAAGTGAAGATTAAAATCACTTTTTAATCCGCCCGCCACTGGTTTCCTTCAGAAAGCCGGTCTAGGCGGGTTTTTATTTCCACCCGCCACCCAAAATTCATTCTCCCGTGTCAGCGGAAAGCTATCCCTGCCTGTCAGCGCATGCATGCCTTCACGGTTCGGTTGTGCCCGTTGACGGCGGCGTCCTGGGGCATCTCAAAGCGGCATCAGCCCGGTTTGAAAGTGGTTTTGCAGGTTTAGCGCAGATTTCGGGAGGCCTGTCCGCCGCCCCAATCCTGGAGATGGGCAGAGCAGGGATAAAATGCGGCAGAATCAGCCGGAACAAGGCTTTATTCTTGTCAGGGCACTTCTTTCCAAGGGGGATGGAGCGGGGCGGGCGGGCCAGTCCGGCCGGCCCGCCGGATGGAAGAGAACGGTGGATTTTTCCTTGAGGGGACTCTCTATGTGCGTCAGTTTCTGACTGGCGGCGTATTATGGTTGTCCCTTCGTGCCGGGTGATGCCCGTTGAAAAAAAACTTCCCAAAACTTCCTGCCAATCTCCACGATTGCGTATGCAATTTGCGGGCATCAAGTTGAGAGAATTATCCTCAATATCATGGCGAAAACCAATCCAGTTGTGCAGGTCGAGGTGAAGGCCGTATTGCCGACGAGCGGCGGCTGTGCGGTGTTTCTGGGGAACGCTCGGAAGATTTTCGTCATCTATATCGATCATTCGGTGGGGCTGGCCATCACCTTGGCGATGCGGCAGGAGCCGAAGGAGCGTCCCCAGACGCACGATCTCATCGGCAGCATCCTGGCCGGTCTGGGTGCCAAGGTGCAGCGGGTGGTGATCAACCACTTCAAGGACGGTGTGTATTACGCCCGGCTGATCCTGGAGGCGGAGAATGAGCTGCATGCCCGCAAGATCCTGGAACTGGACGCCCGTCCCAGCGACAGCCTCGCGCTGGCCGTGCAGGCCAAAGCCCCGGTTTACATCACCCGAGAAGTCTGGGACAGCGTCGAGGACATGACGGCCATGTACCAGAAAATGGAGTCGCAGGGTTTCCAGTTCTCCTCGGAGGAGCCGGAATTGTAGGAAAGGTAAAAGGGTTCAGGGTTCAGAAGCTTGGGGCGGCTCTTTCCCGTTCAGGCACGCCGCGTTCGGGCCCGGTGTGGAGTGCTGAATCCAGCGGCCATTTCCTGAACCCTGAACCTTTTTACTTCCGTGGCGAAGAGACGAAAATTTTAGTGGCCCCGGGCAGCGTCCGGCCACGAAACGCCCTGTGTGGGCCCATCCTGGAATGGTGTATCCCGATCCCGTCAGCCATTTCCTGAACCCTGAACCCTGAACCCTTTTACCTCCTCTGAAAAGGCGTGCACCGCTTGGCGGATTTGTCCCGCGACATCCCCTCGTGCCTGGGCGAAGGGGGGGCGGAACCAGGGGAAGGCCCCCACAAGGTCCGCGGTGACGAGGATCTGGCCGTCGCAGTCCGGGCCCGCTCCGATGCCGATGGTGGGGCACTTCACAGCCTTGGTGACTTCAGCGGCCACCTGCGCCACCATGCCCTCAAGGACGATGGCGATGGCTCCGGCGTCGTCCAGAGCGGCGGCGTCGGCGATCAGAGCCGCGGCGGCGTCCGGGGTTTTACCCTTCTTTTTGTATCCTCCCTCGTCACGCACCTGCTGGGGCAGCATGCCGATGTGGCCGACCACCGGAATACCGGCCTCGCGGAGGGCCCGCACCTGGGGCACCTTATTCACGCCTCCCTCCAGCTTCACAGCGTCGGCCCCGGCCTGCATGAGGATTTGCGCGGAGGACAGCGCCTGAGCGGGGGTCAGATAAGTTTCGAAAGGGAGATCCGCAACCATCAGGGCCCGGCTAACCCCGCGGCGCACCGCGCGGGTGTGGTGGGCCATCTCGGCGAGCGTCACCTCCACAGTGTCGGGATAACCCAGCACCACCATGCCCAGGCTGTCTCCTACCAGGATCAGGTCCACGCCATTTTCATCCAGCAGGCGGGCGGTGGGATAATCTCCGGCGGTGAGGCATACGATGGGCCGGCCGGCGGACTTCATAGCGGCGAATGTGGCCAGGCGGTCATCCCGCCCCACAAGTCCCGCCGTGGGCTCCAGCTTGGCAAAACGGGTCAGCGGGGGCTCGTTGCTGTCCAGATCATCCAACAGCCGGCGCACGGGGACTGTAAATCCGGGCAGCACCAGCCGAGGGCGGATATCCGCCAGAGGCTGGAGCACGAACCGCCGTTGATGCAGACGGGGGTGGGGCAGAGTGAGGCCCCCTGTCTCCAGCACCGTGTCCCCCGCATAAAGAATATCCAGATCAATAGGGCGCGGACTGTTCCAGGGGCGGCGCTCCGGGCGGCCCAGGCCGCGCTCCAGTTCCCGCAGCTTCTCCATCACTGCCTCCGGCGGCAGCGGGCTGGACAATTCCAGCACGGCATTGAGAAAGAGCGGGGCATCCTCCGCGCAGTCCACCGGTGCTGTTTGGTAAACAGGCGACACCGCAGTGACCGTGCCCAGCTGCGCCAGTCCGCCGAGCGCGGCATGCAGATGGCTGAGCCGGTCTCCGAGATTCGACCCCAGCGCGATTCCGTAGGCAGTCATGGCGGGATTCACTTCAGCCCCAGCACGTCCTGCATATCGTAAAGCCCGGCAGGCTGGTCCCGCAGCCATTTGGCGGCGCGGATGGCCCCCATGGCGAAGGTGTCGCGGCTGGCAGCCTTGTGAGTCAGCTCCACGCGCTCCCCTTCGGCGGCGTAGATGACAGTGTGGTCGCCCACCACACTGCCGCCGCGCACGGCGTGCATCCCGATCTCCCCGCCGGTGCGGGCTCCCACATTGCCGAAGCGGCCATGGCGCAGGTCCTTTTCATAGGAAAGCCCTCGCACCTCACAGAGGATCTCCGCCAGCCTCCGGGCGGTGCCGCTGGGGGAGTCGATTTTTTTGTTGTGATGCATCTCCACCACTTCCAGATCGAAATCCGTCCCCAGGATCTCCGTTGCCCGGCGTGTCAGCCAGAAAAGGGTGTTCACGCCCACGGAATAGTTGGGGGCGAAAACAATGGGCAGCACTTTCGAGGTTTCGCGGATAAAGGACTCCGTATCCGCGCTCAGACCTGTGGTGCCGATCACCAGTTTTTTCCCCGCATCGCGGCATGCGGTGACCAGTTCGCGGGTAAAACTGTGATGGCTGAAATCAACGACGGCATCACATTTGCCGAGGCTGGCGATCAGATCGTCGCCGGCGTCGATGCCGGCACCGACCGTGGTCTCCGCGTCCTGCGCGGCGCAGCGCGCCACGGCTTCACCCATGCGCCCGCGGGCACCGGTGACCAGTAAGGAAAGTGAACTCATAGGCTGCGGACTATGACCGGCGGCCCAAACCGCGCAAGGCGGCATCCTGGCATGAAATCCACCGGCGGCGGCGTATGGTTGTGTTCCAGTCCCCGGCGGGGATGAAGGCCCATCCTTGCCGGCGCGGCCCGCCACCCGGGCCGGGCCGTATTTTCCGGGTTGCTTTAAAAACGGTTAGAAAGCGGAAACAACAGGATATAATCCGCTGAAAACAGAACGGTTTCCCGCGGTTCTGACAAAAAAAACCCGGCGGACGGGTTAAATTCCACCATGGACAACCGGCGGGAGCACGCTACGGTGCCTGATTGGGATGCCCAAGGCGGAGGCCTGGGATCATCGTGCCAACCGAGGACCAACAAGGACAAGCCATCTATTTAATTATGGATTATTACCAGGACTCATACCGCCCGGAATCAGAGGGCAGCTACGGCGCACCACAGCGGGATTCCTATCAGGGCGGTGGTGGCGGTGGCAATGACTACCGGCAGAATACGCCGCCGCTGATGACGGAGAAAATCTTCCATGACCGCAAGGAGTTCTTCCTCGACCTGAAGGAGAACAGCCGCGGGCGGGTGCTGAAAATCACAGAGAAGGTCGGAGGCCGCCGCGACACCATCATGGTGCCGCTGGAGGTGCTCCCGGAGCTCATTGAGGCTTTGGGACGCATCATGGATTACGAGCGTGGACTGGAGTAAAAATATACAGGGGAACGGAGGGGAAACAATTCTGTCACCCATCGTTGACCAAACCACCACCTGGGTTTATTTTTTATCCATAACCGGAGGAAAATCCCCCCTCTGTCCACCCCCGTGAACACCTCGTCCGGCATTTCGGCAGTACTTCTTGATGGCGTCGTCTGGATGAATCTGGACGGTCGCGGCAGTTTTCAGAACAGCCCCGATTTGAAGGACTTTGTGAAAAGAGGGGTCCGGCAGGGACGCAACCGCTTCATCCTCGACCTGCAGCGATGTCAGGGCCTGGACAGCACTTTTATGGGCACACTCTCCTGTGTGTCAGGTATGCTGGAGGATGCCGAGGGGTGGCTGCATGTGGCCAATGCGGTGGGGCGCAACGGGGAGTTGCTGAGAGGGCTGGGACTGGATCAGGTTTTCCTGGTGGAGGATGGAATGGAGCAGGCGCAGCGGGAAACGCACGGCGCGACGGCGGAATACATCACCTGCTGGGATGTTCCCCGCAAAGATTGCTCAAAAATCGAGCAGCGTGAGGTGTGCCTGGATGCTCATGTGGCTCTGGCGGATCTTGACCCGGCGAATGCCAACAAGTTTCGTGATGTCATCAGCCTCATGCGCCGTGAGGTCCATCCGGCGGCTGTCCGCTGAAAATTGCTTCCCCCTCCGTTTTTAACGGGACTGCCTCATGCCGCTTATCCCCAGCACAACTTTGGCGGCGCTGACTGACGGTGTTGAGGTCCCGATCCTGCATGTGGACTAGCCTGCTCATTTTTCTCGGAGGATTTCTGACCGCCACTTTGGTGGCCTCGGTATTCCGGGTGCGTGGCATGAAGCTGATCCGGCGGCTTCTGCGGGAGCGGGCGGAACTGCTGGGCGAGGAGAACCGCATCTTCACTTTTCTTCATGAAATTGGAGAAACGCTGAGTTATGACCAGAGCCAGCGGGCGCTGCACGAGGAGATTGTCAAGGGGCTGACCCGCGTCGTCGATGCCGACGGCGCGGCGCTTTATCTGCTGGACACCAAACAGGGCACCCACCTCGTGCCTGCCAGCCTGACGGAGAAAGGGCCGGCGCTGATCGACATTCCGGAGGATGTGGCCAACCAACAGTCGCGCAAGGCTCTGCAAAGTTTTCTGCAGATGAAGTCGGTGCCCGCCGCCGGCGGGCTGCTTGGCAAAGCCTTTGAAGCCCATGGGCCTATTCATTTTGGAGCGCTGAAGCAGTGGAGCCAGCTTTTCACCCGGCTGCTGCCCGACCAAGCGGGCCAGTATATCATGGCGGCCCCGCTGCAGATCGGCCAGCGCCGTATGGGGGTGCTGGCCGTGGGGCGGTCCACCTCGCGTGGCCCCTTCAGCGGGCATGCCTTTGAGGTGTTCCGCTCAGCCTCGGAGCAGAGCACCTTCGCTCTGGCCAACGCCATCATCCAGCAGGAGGCAATGGACAAGCGGCGCATGGATGAGGAGCTGCGCTCCGCCAGCGAGGTGCAGCGCATTCTGCTGCCCAAGCAGGCCCCGGAGCTGGGGGACTACATCATTGCTGCCTCCAATCTGCCGGCAAAGGTGATGAGCGGGGACTATTATGACTTTATCCCGCTGGATCAGGACCACATGGGCATCGTCATCGCCGATGTCTCCGGCAAGGGTTTTCCGGCCTCGCTGGTCATGGCCACTTGCCGGGCACTGCTGCGTGGGCAGGCCGCCGGTGAACTGTCGCCCACGAAAGCCCTTTCCAAAGTGAACCGCATGCTGTTCGGGGATATCCGTGAGGATATGTTCATCAGCCTGGCTTACTGTGTCCTGGACCGGAACGAGCCCAAAATCACCATCTCCCGCGCCGGCCACGATGCCCCGCTGCATTTCGCGCGCCGCACGGGCGCAGTGACTCCTCTGAAGCCTCCTGGTCTGGCGCTGGGAATCGACGGAGGCCGTGTGTTCGAGCGCGTGACCAGGGATTTCACGTTCGATATGGAGCCCGGCGACTGCCTGCTGCTCTATACGGACGGCGTGAACGAGGCTGTGAACACCAGTGGCGAGGAGTTCGGCATGGAACGCCTGCATGAGGTGTTCCGCCAGGCCGCCCCAAACGGAGCCAACGCCATTCTGGAGGCTTTCCGCAAAGCCGTGTCGGAATTCGCCGGCAACTCCCCGCAGAGCGACGACATCACCCTCATCGCTGTCGAAAAACGTTAGCAGTGATTTCAAAATCCATCCGCGCCGCACCGCCATGACCACCAGCCGACGTCAGTTTCTGGGCACCGCCACCACCGCCACCACCGCCGGCGTGCTGGGTGCCGCCCTTGCCGGCGGCCGCACCGCCGCCACCGCACGGGGACAGGGGAATGAAGGCGGGGCCGGTGGGGCATCCCCTTACTACCGCATTCAAAAAGGCCGGCTGCGGCAGTCCGTGGTGCACTGGAACATGAATCCGCTGACGGTGGAGGAGCTGGCCAAAGGCGCAGCGGCCATGGGCATGTCCTCCGTGGAGCTGGTCGGGCCGGAGCACTGGCCCCTGCTGAAAAGTCTGGGACTCACCTGCGCCATCGCTCCCAGCCACGGTTTTTCCACCGGCTTTGCCCATCAGGAGGAGCACGCCGGCTGCGTGGAGGCCCTGACCAAAAGCATCGACGCCTGCACCGCCCATGGCGTGCCGGGCGTCATCACCTTTTCCGGATTCCGCCGCGGCCTGGATGATGAAACCGCCCGCCGGAACATGATCGAGGGACTGAAAAAGATCCTGCCCCATGCTGAGAAAAACAAGGTCACCCTCTGTGTGGAGGTGCTGAATTCCCGGGTCAACGAAAGCATGAAGGGGCATCCCGACTACTGGCTGGACCGCGTGGAGCCCGCCGTTGAAATCTGTCAGGCGATCGGATCGGAGCGGATGAAGATCCTCTTCGACATTTATCACGTGCAGATTATGCAGGGCGATGTCATCCGGCGTTACCGGCAATGCCAGGAGTTTGTGGGCCACATCCACACCGCCGGCAATCCGGGCCGCGGGGAGCTGGATGACCAGCAGGAGATCAACTACCCGCCCATCATGCGCGCCATCGCGGAAAGCGGCTACAAAGGTTTTATCGGCCAGGAGTTCATTCCCCGCGCGGCTGACAAGCTGGCGGCTCTGAGCGACGCTGTGCGTCTCTGCGACGTGTGACGAAAAAGCGCCAGTGACAGGGCGTGGTGCCGGGATCCGGCATCAGCGCTCAGGCTTTGCTTTTCATCCCTGACTCAAAAAGCCGTTCGGATGGTATTTCAGACTCATGAAGTCTGAAATGCAGGATTTGCTCCCGGTGCAACCTCTCGGGCAAAGCACTGGATTGTCGGTTAATTGCCGCAGAAACGGGGGATTTCGGGAAAAATTGAGAAAAAATTCAATTCCGGCTTGACCCTGCCGGTGTTTCTAATTACGGAGCTATAATTCCTACTGAATTACTTGAGTTTTCACAGGTGGATTTAGTGGAAGCAGCAGACGACCCTCACCATGGGAGTCTGCGAGGATATTGCCGGGAGCCGCATGGCGACCCCGGCGAGTCAGAAAAACTATGCAGGCAGCCACCCGGACACCGGGCGTTTCCTGCGGGCATTTCAAACCCGTCCGCGCCGCGGCTGTGTTTCACCACCACCACCTTTGTTTCCAGCGAATGAACTCCCCATATCCCCTTCAGCGTGCCGCGGTTCTGGCGGCGGCGTTATTTTTGCCTTCCTCCGCCATGGTTTTGGCGGCTCCGGTGCCGGTCCCCGCGGTGGGGGAAGTATTTGTGGGATTCCGGACTTCGAGCGGGGAGGGTTCCTCGACAAGCTGCCTGATCAAGCTGGGAGCCGACACTTTATTCCGCAATGCAGCACCGGGCACCACTCTTGAGGTGACGGGCCTTGGCAGTCCAGGCACTGATCTGACAGCCACCTACGGCAACTCCTGGTCCACGCGGTCGGACCTTTACTGGGGGATTTTCGCCTCCCGCGTCTCCGCCAGTTCGGTGGTCTACGCTTCCCGGCCCCGCACCACTCCGGAAACGCCCGCGGAGCCCTGGCCGGCATTGCCGCAGATCAGCCGCAACGCCACGGCGCAGAGCATTGTGGACGTTCTGTCCAGTATCGGCGGTTACCAGGGCAGCGAAGCCACCGCCAACAGCCCCGTGGCCACCCTTCAGAACAACACCGCTGAGGACAGCAGCTACTTCAAACAGGTCGGCACTCCCGGCACCACGGATTTCGGCTCGCTGAGCCAGTGGACCGGCATCGAGGCCGGCTTTGGAGGCGGCCCCGCCGGCGCGGCTCTCGACCTGTTCCGCATCTCCAGCACGGGCAGCACCTTTGTGGGCACTTTCACCATCAGCGCCGCCGGAGTGATCACCTTCACCAATGTGGTGACGGCGGAGCCCAATGCCGACACCGACGGCGACGGTTTCTCCGATGCCATCGAAACCTTGGCCGGCACCAATTCCGCCAGTGCCGCGGACTATCCCCGGTCCCAGGTCAGTGTGACCGCGGAGGGTCCGCGCATTCAAACCGCCACTGCGGCGGTCAACCGGACCTACACCATCGAGTATTCCGAAACCTTGGAGCCTGCCAACAGCTGGATCTCCGTCGGCACCCACGCCACCGGTGCCACTGCTGCCCCGGTGGACTTTGTGGACACCGATGCCGGACGCCGCGCCAAAGCCCGCGGATTCTACCGCGTCCGCTTCTCCTCCTGAGCTCACCCGCCCATTCCACAACCCGCATCCCCGAACTCTTCCCGGAACTCCCCTAAATCATTCCTGTCATGAAACTGAAACCTTCCTCCGCCATCGCCGCCCTGCTGCTGGCCCTCACCGCCGCCGGCCGGGCGCAGACTGTCATCCGCATCGTGGCCTCCAACGGCGACCGCACCGCTACCCAGACCGCCATCTCCAAGCTGCTGGCCGCCGGCTGGACCTTCAACGGCATCAACGGCTTCACCAGCTCGGGCGGCACCCTGGCCACGGCCACCGGGGCCAACTTCGGGGCTTGGAACGGCACCTGGGCGGGCACCCCGGTGGTCATCAAGGTCTCCTTCTCCGGAGCCCTCGCGGGTATCGCGGCGGTGGCCGGCAACACCGACCAGCGCTTCGTGCCCTCCAACGGCGCCAATGACGGTGCAGTGGTCAATCCACTGACCACCGGCACCTTCGAAACCGGCAAGGCGGACTTCGGCTTCTCGACCAACTTCCAGTCCACCTCCCCCTTCAACGGGGTCTTCCAAGGCGTGACCTACAGCCCGGTGGTCGAGGAGGTGGTGGGCGTCTCGCCCCTGGGGTTCTACGCCAGTCCCGGCTTCCCGGCCGCCGGGGCCAACATCACCACCCAGCTGGCCCAGCTGCTCTACACCTCGGGTTCGGTGACCCTCGCGCAGTTCACGGGCGACTTCGCCAATGACGCCAACAAAATCGTCTATGGCCTGGGCCGCAACACCGACGCCGGCCAGCGCTTCGGAGCCCACACCGAGATCGGCCTGGGCACCACCAAGAACGTGCTGGTGTGGTATCCCGCCGTCACCGGCACCACCACCGCCAGCGGCATCACCTACGGCGGGGTCGCCGGCTCCCATGAGCTGTGGCCGGTCAGCCAGCAGCCGGGCACCTTCACCGTGCCTCTGGGCAGCGGCGGCTACAGCTCGGGCGCGCTGCTGGCACAGAACCTGACGGTGACCCTGGGCCCCGACGCCTACAAAGGCAAATACTTCGACGACGAGCTGCAGGACTTCGCCTTCCTGTATCCCGACGCCACCGCGGGCTACTACATCGGCTACGTCACCCCCGGCGACGCCGTCAACCGCGTGCTGGGCGGCAACGGGGTGGTGCCGGCGGCCAACCGGGGCGTCGCGCTCAAATACAACGGGGTGGAGCTGACCGACGACAATGTGCGCAGCGGCCGCTACACCGCGTGGGTCTACAACCGCATCCTCAAGCCGCAGAGCGGTCTGACGGGCTTCAAGCTGACCTTCGCGGATGCCCTGCGCGACCAGATCAAAAACGTGGACGCCCCCTCCGGCGGCGGCCTGTTCGACAACGACTCCTTCAAAGTCCGCCGCTTCACCGACGGCGGTCTGGTCATTCCCAAGTGAGTTGCCGGCTCTGCTCCGCCCCCTGTCATAAACGCCAGACCGGCCGCCACCACCGGATGATGATGACAATCCACCCGTTCGGGTTTCTCCCTTTGGCACTGCTGAGTGCCTGGACGCTTCATGCCCACGCCGTTTCCGCCTCCGCCGCTGCGGAGAGCCACAGTGTCGGAGGGCAGAGGGCGGAAGCGGAAACAACAGCAGCCACTGCCGCCACGCCGGAGGTCCCTGCCGCCGGGTCTGTCTATTATATTCAGGAATACCGTGTGCAGGGCTCGAAAACCATTCCTCCGCTGGCGGTGGAGGAAGCGGTTTATCCCTATCTCGGAAGAGGCCGCACGGAGGCGGATGTGGAGAAGGCCCGGGCAGCGTTGGAAAAGGCCTATCATCAGGCCGGCTACCAGGCAGTGAGCGTGGAGATCCCGCCGCAGGACGTGGCGGAGGGCGTGGTGTTTCTGCGTGTGAATGAAAATCCGGTGGGCCGGCTCCGGGTGCGGGGCACCCGGTATTTCACCCCGTCCGCCATCAAGGCCCACGCGCCGGAACTGGCGGAGGGGAAATTGCTGGATTTCACCGGAGTCAACAAAGCCGTGATGCGGCTTAACCGTCTGCGCGATCTCCGCGTGGCCCCGGAACTCAAGCCCGGCGCGCAGCCGGGCACACTGGATATTGATTTGAAGGTGCAGGACTCTCTGCCGCTGCACGGCAGCATCGAACTCAACAACCGCTACAGCCCGGACACCGTCAAACTGCGGCTGAATGGCTCCATCAGTTACGAAAACCTGTGGCAGGCCGGGCATGCCGCCGGTTTTAATTTCCAAGTGGCACCGGAAAAACCTTCGGACGCCACGGTTTACTCCGCCTACTATCTGGCCCGGTTCCGGGAGGTCGACTGGCTGACGCTCCTGCTGCAGGGCACCAAACAAAACAGCGATGTCTCCACCCTGGGCGGCGTGGCCGTGGCGGGCCGGGGCTCCGTGTTGGGCTTCCGCCTGATGGCGTCGCTGCCGGGATCGGAAAAACTGTTCCACACCCTGAGCGCTGGAGTGGACTGGAAGAATTTCGATGAGGACGTGCTGATTGGCGGCCGGCGCAGCTCCACGCCCATCGAATATTTCCCCCTGACGGTCAATTACGCCGCTGTCCGGACCGGGAAGAGCGGGACCACGGAGCTCAACGCCGGATTGAACTTCGGCTTCCGGGGGGCGGGCAGCGATGTCCGGGAATTTGACGCCAAGCGCTACAATGCCACGGGTGCCTATATTTACCTGCGCGGCGATCTTTCCCGCACCCAGGAGATGCCCAAAGGCATGCAGCTGTATGCGCGGGTGCAGGGCCAGCTGTCACCCGACAATCTGATCAACAGCGAGCAGTTCAGTGCCGGCGGCCTCGGCACGGTGCGCGGCTACCTGGAGTCCACCGCCGTTGGCGACAATGCGGTGCTGGGCACGCTGGAGCTCCGCAGTCCATCGCTGATCAAACCGGGCGCGGCGAAGGGAAACGAGTGGCGGCTTCACGCCTTTGTGGAGGGGGGACGGCTGTCCCTCAACGACGCCCTGCCGGAGCAGCAGGATGTCATGGAGCTGATGAGCGCCGGCATCGGCACCCGTTTGAAGGTGGCGGAGCACTATAACGGAACCCTGGATCTGGGATTCCCATTGAAAAGCCTGAACGGCACCGAGCGCGGCGACTGGCAGCTCAGCTTCCGCGTGTGGGGTGAATTCTGATTTTACCGAACCATGATCAAGTTTAAGACAACTGGACGAATTCTCCTGACCTCCCTGCTGCTGGGCGCGGCGGCCGCTCCGGCGGCGCTGGCGGACACTTGGTGGGACAATGCCTGGACCGTCAGGAAACCCGTCGTGATCAACACCGGCGGGGACGGGGCGGCCATTGCCGGCCCGGTGGGCAAAACCGCGGTGCTGGTGCGCCTCTTCGACGCCAACTTTACTTTCGACACCGCCCAGGACAACGGCGCGGATATCCGCTTTGTGGCCGCTGACGGCAAAACCGTGCTGCCGCACCACATCGAGCGCTACGACCGGGCGCTGAACGAGGCGCTGGTGTGGGTGCAGGCTCCGGAGATCCAAGCCGGCGGCACCACCCGTTTTTTCCTCTACAGCGGCAATCCCGCCGCCGGGCCGGACCCCGCCGGATCCAAGGCCACGTATGATGCGGACACCGTCTTGGTGTATCACTTGTCCGAAGCCTCCGGACCACCTGCGGACTCCACCGCCAGCGCGGCCAACGCCACCACCGCGGGGCTGCCGGTGTCCGGAGCTCTGATCGCCGGCGGCACCCGGCTCACGGGACAGAATCCGGTCACCATCCCCGCCTCCCCGGCCCTGGCATGGGCCGCAGGGGCACCACTCACGTGGTCCGCATGGATCCGTCCCTCCGGCTTCCGTCAGGATGCGGTGCTCTTCAGCCGCCGGGGGGCGGAGGGCGCTTTTGTGATCGGCGAGAACAATGGGGTGCCCTTTGTGGAGATCACCAGCGGAGGAGCCGCCCAGCGCACTCCCGCAGGGGCTCCGCTGGCCCCGGAGGTCTGGCGTCATTTAGCGGTGACGGTCAGCGGCGGCACCACCACCTTGTGGCTGGACGGGGAGCGCTACGGCACGCTGAATGCCGGGCTGCCCGCTCTGAACGGGCCGTCCATTCTGGGCCGCGAGGGGGATGCGGGCGCGGTTTACCCCAATGGATTCAACGGCGAGGTGGATGAGCTGCAGATCTCGAAAATCGCCCGATCCGAAGCCTGGCTCAAATTTGCCGCCATCAACCAGGGCGCGTCGCCGAACGCCGCCAAACTGCTGGCGGTTGAAAACGCGGAGGCCAGCCGGGCGGTCACGGAAAAGCCCAATTTCTTCAAGGAGCACTTCGGGATTTTCGGGGACATCTCGAAATCTCTGACGGTGGACGGCTGGGCGGTGATCATTCTGTGCTCCGTGCTGGCGCTGATCGGCGGCTTGGTGGCCCTGACCAAGCTTCTCTATCTGAACCGCATCACCAAAGCCTCGCAGCTTTTCATCCGCCGTTGGGACGCGCTTTCCGGCGACATCACGGCGCTGGACCGTGCGGACGAGGAGGACCTGAAGCGGCTGGGCGGTCATGTGTCCAGTGACGAGCTCAGGCTGGTGCGCCAGTCACCGCTGTTCCACATCTACCACCTTGGGGCCCGCGAAATCCGGAAGCGCATCGACGGGGACGGCGAGGCCTTCGCCGGCCTTTCCGCCCGCAGCATCGAGGCCATCAAGGCCCGGCTGGACGGCGGCCTGGTGGATGAGGAGGAGAAGCTCAACAGCCGTCTGGTCTTCCTGACCCTGGGCATCGCCGGCGGTCCGTATCTTGGCCTGCTGGGAACGGTGATCGGGGTGATGATCACTTTCGCGGTCATCGCCAAATCCGGCGAGGTGGAGGTGAACTCCATCGCGCCGGGGATCGCGGGCGCGCTGCTGGCCACGGTGGCCGGTCTGGCGGTGGCCATTCCCGCGCTGTTCTCCTACAGCTATCTGAGCTCGCGCATCACCACGTCCCTGAACGGCATCCGCCGCTTCATCGACGAATTCATCACCCGCATCGCGGAAGCCTATCCTGTCAGGGAGTAGCAAAACCATGAAAGCCGGAGCCAAAGTCGACGACATCAATGTGACGCCCATGGTGGACCTCTACCTGGTGCTGCTGCTGATCTTCATCATCATGACCACCGCAGGCGTGCAGGGAGTCAAGGTGAACCTGCCCAAAGCCAGCAAAGCCCCCAAAATCGAGGGTCCGAAAAGCCAAGCCATCACGGTGAACACCGAGAACAAGGTCTTCCTGAACACAGTCCCCGTCACCTTGGCGGAGCTGGAGTCCCGGCTGGCGGCGCTGAAGGCCACAACGCCGGAGTTCCCCGTGGTGGTCCGCGGGGACAACCGCACGCAGTACGAGGGCATCATGCAGGTGTTGGACGTGCTGGGCCGCGTGGGCGTCACGCAGATCGGACTGGCCACCCAGCCTGCCAAATAATCCAAGCCAAACCACCCCCCATGGCCAATCCTCCCCCCGTTGAAAAGGAAGCGCCGGCACGGCGTTCCCAGCCCTCCAGACCGCATCCGCAGCCGCAGGCCCGTCCTTCCGGAAATGAAGCCCCGCGTCCGGGTTTTTCCGGCGGAGCCTCCGCGTGGGGGGATTTGGCGGATGAACCCCGTCCGGGACTGATGCACCGTCTGCGCTGGCCTTTGGCCGGACTGGGTGCCGCCGCCGTCGTGGCCGCAGGGGTCTGGGTTTCCGGAAAAAGCGCCGGCCCGTCCGTGGCCAAGCCCGCTCCGGCCAAACCGGTGGTGGTCCAGATCACGCCTCCCGCTCCGCCACCACCGCCCCCGCCGCCGCCCCCGCCGCCGAAAATCCAGCAGCCCCAGGAGCCGAAGATGGTCGAGCAGGCCCCGGTCCATGAGGATGAGCCCAAGCCGGAGGAGCCGAAACCCGCGGATGACCCGCCGTCCGACATTGTCAGCAATATCAAGGGGGATGGTCCGCCGGACAATTTTGGGGCCACCGCATCCGGCCGCGGCGGGAGCGGGACCGGCAAGGGACTGGGCGGCAGTGGCGGTGGTGGCAGCCGCTGGGGCTGGTATGCGGCCAAAATGCAGACGTCCATCGGCGACGCCCTGCGCCGGAATCCCAAAACCCGTGATGCCGTGCTCAGCCAGAAAGTCCGCGTCTGGCCGGACGCCACCGGCCGCATCCGCCGGGCCAAACTGGCCACCGGCACCGGCGATCCCGCCTTGGACGCGGCGGTCACAGAGGCTCTCACCGGCGTGCAGCTGCCGGAGCCGCCGCCGGCGGACATGCCCTCCCCCATCCTGCTGCGCCTGGCGGCCCGCCGGCCCTGATCCCGGCGGCTGGTCCGAATACCGATTTTTGTCTTTTGTTCATGAAATACCCTAAACCTTCCTTCACCCGGAGCACGGCGCTGCTCTTTGCAGCCGCCCTGCCACTGAGAGGTGCGGAACCTGCCCCCTCTCCGTCGGTTGAGGCTGGATCCGTTCCTGTGGCCGAAGCACCGTCCGCTTCGGACGCCGCCGCCTCGACCGACCTGCCCCCGGAGGACCCGGGACTGTTGCCCGCGCCCGGTGCGGTGGCATCGCCGGCAACCCCCGCCCCCGCCCCGTCCGCGGGCGGACCGTCACGCAATTTCTCCATCAATCTGCTCAAGCGCCTGGTCGAGCGCGGGGCCCTGACCCAGAAAGACGCGGAGGAACTGGTGCAGCTGGCCGACGCCGATGTGACGGCTGCGGCGGCCCCGGTCCCCGCACCTGTCCCTGTGCCGTCCCCCGCGGCGGCTCCGGCCCCGAAGCCCGATGAGGTCCGCGTGACCTACGTGCCCGAAACCGTCCGCAACCGCATCCGCGACGAGGTGCGTGACCAGCTGCGCAGCGAGGCCAAAGCCGAGGGCTGGCTGGGTGAAAAACCCGGCACTGGCTGGTTCAGCCGGGTGGAGCCCTTCGCCGATATCCGCATCCGCTATGAGGTGATCGATTTCCCCGAAGGAAACGACAACACCGGCGCCTTCCCCAACTTCAACGCCATCAACACCGGTTCCCCCTTTGATGTGGCGGGCACGGAGTTTTCCCCGCAGTACAATGTGGACCAGGAACGCCAGCGGGCGCGGCTGCGGTTCCGTCTGGGCGCGGAGATGGATCTGGCTGACAAATTCACGCTCGGTTTCCGCGTGGGCACGGGGCAGGACAATTCCCCGGTCTCCAGCAACCAGACCCTGGGGTATGCCGGCGACGGGCAGGGCGGGAACTTCAGCAAATACGCCCTGTGGCTGGACCGGGCCTTTCTGGCATGGGAGCCCAACGACTCCTTCAAGGTCAGCGTGGGCCGGTTTGACAATCCTTTCTTCACCACCACCAACATCTGGTCCGAGGACATCGGTTTCGACGGCTTGGCGCTGACCCTGCATCCCCGGATCAATGACCGCTTCCGTCCTTTCGTGACCGGAGGCATCTTCCCGGTGTTCAACACTGACCTGAACTTCGCCAGCAACCAGCCCGCGAAATTCGAGAGCACCGACAAGTGGCTCTACGCCGTGCAGGCGGGGGCGGATATCCAGCTGACCAAGGATCTCAAAACCAGGGTGGCCATCGGGTTCTTTGACTTCGAGGGCATCGAGGGCCAGCTGTCGGATCCCTACACGCCGCTGGACGACAACGACGCCGGCAACACCGACGGCACGCGCCCGGCTTTTGCCCAAAAAGGGAACACCTACCGCCCGCTGCGCAACATCACGCCGGGACCGCTCAACGACTACGGCACCAGCAAACAGTATCAGTATTTCGGCTTGGCCACGCCCTTCCAGGTGTTGGCAGCCACCGGAAGGCTGGACTACGATGGATGGGAGCCGGTGCGCCTCTCCCTGGTGGGCGAGTATTCGAAGAATCTTGCCTTCGAGCAGGGGGATATCAATTCCATCGCTGTCAACAACCGGGGACCGAACCGTGGGGACGGATCGCTGGGGGTGTTCGAGGGCGATGACACGGCGTGGTATGTGAACCTCATGATCGGGGACGCCACCCTGGACCGCCGCGGGCGTTGGAACGCCTATGCCGGCTACCGCTACATCGGTTCCGACGCCGTGGTGGACGGATTCAACGATCAGAACTTCGGCGGGGGCGGCACTAACATGAAAGGCTTTACTCTGGGGGCCAATTACGCTCTCTCCGAGAGGATCAGTTTTGGCGCGCGCTGGTACAGCGCCGATGAAATCGCCGGTCCGGCCTTCAAAAGCGACATCTTCATGTTTGATCTTAACGCCCGCTTCTGATCCCTTATGAGAACTGTTTTTGCTTATGTGTGCCTGACCGCCTTGATTCCGCTGACGGTCCGGGCCCAAGAGAACGAGGCCGCCCAGGCGGCCCAGGCCAAAGCCAACGAGCAGCGGCTGCGGGACACTCTGCGGACCACCACCCAGCAGCTCCGCGACTCCGAGAGCGCCAAGGCCACGCTGCAGGCGGGGCAGACGGAGCGGGATCAGAAAATCGCCGATCTGGAGGCCCGTCTCAAAACCATCACCCAGCAGGCGGTGGATGACCGGGCGCAGGCGGAGAAATCCATCACCGAGCTGAAAGCCTCTGAAACCAAAGCCGGGCTGGAGATTGTCAGGCTGCGGGGCGTGCTGGAGAAATGGAAAGCCTCGTGGAATCACGCCGCCGCCCTGGTCCGGACCACGGAGGCCGCCCGCGTGAAACTGGCCGACGCCAATATCCTGCTGGAGCGCAAAGTGGAGGAGCGCGGGCGCCAGAATCTGGAGCTTTACAAAACGGCCCGCGAAATTCTCCAGCGCTACAGCGACTTCAGCCTGGGCCGCGCCATTGCGGCCCGCGAGCCGTTCACCGGCATTGCCAAGGCGCGGATCGAGGAGCAGGTGCAGGACTACGCCGACCAGCTGGAGGACCACAAACTCAAGCCCGAGCCCTCCGACGGAAAGCCCGCTGCCAAACCCGGGCCGGAGGCTCCCCCCGCCAAGGCCGCCGCGCCGGCGCCCTCCAACTTCAAAGCCTCAGCCCCTCCGCAAAAACCATGAAATCATTTCCCCTTCTCTCCCTCGTTCTTCTTTCCTCCACGGCTGCTGTTGTTCTGGCGGCACCCGCCACACCTGCCCCGGCGGCGGCAGATCCGGCATCCGCCGCGCCGGCCAATGACAGCGTGATCGGACGCATCGGCTCCATTCAGGTCAGCGCCGCCGAGGTCAAAGCCTCCATCGCCGCGCTGAGCGGTCAGGAGAGCGAGGCCATCAAAAGCGATCCCGCGCTGCTGAACCAAGTCGTGCGGTCGCTGCTGGTGCAGAAGGCTTTGCTGGGTGAAGCCGAGTCCAAAGGCCACGACAAAAAACCGGAGGTGGCCGCCAAACTGGCCAAGGCCCGTGAGATCGCCCTGACGGAAAGCTATCTCCAGACCGTGTCCACCCCTCCCGATTCCTGGCCGGGCGAGACTGAATTGAAGGCGGCATACGAGATCGCCAAACCCTCCATCGGCGTGCCCAAATCCTGGCGGCTGGCGCAGATCTTCATCTCCGCCGCCCCGGCGGACGAAAAGGCTGCGGCGGACAAGGCCCAAGCCAAACTGGACACCGTGCAGAAAGCCCTCAAAGCTCCCGGCGCGGACTTTTCCAAACTGGCCTCCACCCACAGCGAGGAACAGGCCAGCGCCGGCCGCGGCGGCGAGATCGGCTGGCTGGCCGGCACGCAGATCCAGCCGGGCATCCGCGAAAAGCTGGGCAGCCTGAAGGTGGACTCCATCTCCGAGCCGGTGAAGCTGGAGGACGGCTGGCATATTGTGAAAGTGCTGGACACCCGCGAGGCCTACACCCCCACGCTGGACCAGATCCGCAACCAGCTGACCGCTCAGTTGCGCGCCGAGAAGACCCGCGCCAACAGCCAGGCCTATCTGGCGGAGCTGCTGAGGGCCAATCCGCTTTCCGTCAACGAACTGGCTCTGCCGCAGCTTGCGGGCGGAAGCGCGCCCGCAACCACCCCCGCAACAGGGTCCGGAGCCGGCAAGTAGCTTTGCAAGGCCAGCCCCCTATCCGAGTCAGAAATCACGGAATGTCCACGCCGCCGTCCAACCGTTTCAGTATTCTCCGCCCTCCGGCGTGGCCGGTCATGGCGGGCTTTGGCGCGTGGCTGTCCGCCGGCTCTTTCGCGCACAGTGGGGATATTCTGCGGAGCGGCGCGGCGGCCGGCGGCCGGCAGACGGATGCCTCGGCGGGGGCCGCCTCCGCCGTCCAGCAGCAGCTCAAAGCCGGACAGGCGGACGCCTTGGCCCAAACGGCGAAATCCCTGGAGGCTGTGCGCGCGTTTCAGGCACAGGCGAGGGCGCTGGCGCTGAAAAACCGCAATGGGCTGACCGGACTGGATCCCAATCATCCGGGCCTGCGCCTGCCGGTGGTCTCCAATGGGCTGGGCCTTGGAGGGCTCCAGCTGCGGTCAGCGCCTGTCGGGGCACTGACTCCCGTGCAGAGCGTCAGCGGCGGTCTGACCCATGTGACCGTCAAACAAAATGAGCAGCAGGCCCTGCTGGACTGGGAGACCTTCAATGTGGGCCGGGACACTTCGTTGGAGTTTGACCAGAGCGCCGGCGGGGCCAACGCCGCGCAGTGGATCGCCTTCAACCGCGTGACCGACCCCTCGGGCCGGCCCTCGCAGATTCTGGGACGGATCAGCGCCCAGGGGCAGGTGTATGTCATCAATCAGAACGGCATCATCTTCGGCGGCGGCAGTCAGGTGAACACCGGGGCACTGGTGGCGTCGTCGCTGCCCATCAATGAAAACCTGATCACCCGCGGCCTGCTGAACAATCCCGATTCCCAGTTTCTGTTCAGCGCCCTGCCCATCGCCGCCGGAGCCAAGGGCACGCCGGCCTTCATGCCGCCGGCATCCAATCTTCCTGACAACCGCCACGGCGATGTGACCGTGGAGCCGGGAGCGGTGATCTCCGCCCCTGTCAGTGCCGATGGCAACGGCGGGCGCATTCTCCTCGCGGGACCGAATGTGACCAACAGCGGCTCCCTGCTGGCCCCCAATGGCCAAGTCATTCTGGCCGCCGGCCTGCAGGTGGGGCTGGATGCGCACCTCAGCTCCGACGCCAGCCTGCGCGGGCTGGATGTGTATGTGGGCAGCACGGGCACCCACAGCGGCAGTGCTGTCAATAACGGGCTGATCGAAATCCCGCGCGGCAGCGCCTCCCTCTCAGGCCGCATGGTCCGGCAGAACGCCGCCATTGAGAGCAGCACTTCCGTCGCCCTCAATGGCCGGATCGACCTGCTGGCCAATTACGACGCCGTGCCCAACACCGGGTATGATCCCGCGCTGCCCAGCACGGGAACGCCGTGGCTTTACCAGTCCAGCGGCACGGTGACCCTGGGGGAGGGAAGCGTGACCCGCATCCTGCCGGAGACCGCCAGCCCGGCCACCACCATTGGGACGGAACTGGCGCTGCGCTCCCGGATCAATCTTCAGGGAAAAACCGTGCTGCTGGGACGGGATTCCAAAATCCTGGCTCCCAACGCCCTGGCCTCCGTCAGGGCCGGCAGCTGGTCCTACAATGCCAATGTCACTCCCCCGACCTCGGTGTTTCTGGCATCCGGCGGGGAGGTTTATTTTGACGGGGGCGCGGGCATTGATGTTTCGGGCTCCGCCGGGGTCACGGCTCCGGTTTCCCGCATGATTCTGTCGCTGGTGCTGCGCGGCGGGGAGCTGGCCCCCTCTCCGCTTCAGCGGAACGGCACCCTGCGCGGCCCCACGCTGACCGTGGATCTGCGGAACACCGGAGTTTACAATGGCCGGGAGTGGGCGGGCACACCGCTGGCGGACCTGACCGGTTACGTGGGACTGATCGAGCGCACGGTGGGCGAACTCACGGTGGAGGGTGGCACCGTGGATATTTCCGCCGGCAGTCGGGTGGTCATGGGACCGAACTCCAGCATCAATGTCAGCGGCGGATCCATCGAATACACCGGCGGCACGGTGCGGACCAGCCGGCTTTGGATTGACGGGCATCTCATCGATATCAAGGATGCCACCCCGGACCGCGTTTACGACGGGGTGTTCACCGGCACCTCCGACGAGATCCATGAGCGCTGGGGTGTGACCCGCACCTTCACCCTGCCGCTGGTTCCCACAGGGCGGCATTACGAGTCCGGCTATTTCCATGGAGGCAATGCCGGCAGCCTTTCCCTTCGCGCGCCGGGCATGGCCCTGGACGGAACCCTGACCGGGCTGGCTTCAGCGGGGCCGCGTCAGCTGCGGGCCTCCTCCGGCACCGGCGGCATCATGCCCGACAGCGGCAGCCTGTCGCTGTCCTTTAGTGATCAGACGGTGCTGAACAATGCGGCGGTCACCCGCTATCCCACCGCTCCTGACATCGTTTTTGACAAGGACCGCCGCAACGCGGTGCCCTCCCTGGCCTTGGATGCGGACGGGCTGCCGGTGGCGGTGGAGACGGCTGCGGGAGTGGCGGACACGCTTTACCTGTCCCCGGAGCTTCTGACCGAAAGCGGTTGGGGCAGCATCACGCTGCACAACGAGGCCGGCTCCATCACGGTGCCCGAGAAGGTCAGTCTGCAGGCTCAGGCCGGCGGGTCGCTGAGCTTCACTGCGTCGAATATCCGGATCCTGGGCAGCGTTCAGGCTCCGGGGGGCACCTTGGACTTCCAGGCGCTGAATCTGACGCCCTATGACACGGCGGTGATCCGGGGACTTCCGGAAGCTGAGCGCCGGCTGCCTCCGGCCAATGAGGGGCGCGGTATTTTCACGCTTGGGGACAAGGGCCGACTCAGCACCGCCGGTCTGCTGGTGGATGACCGGCTGAACGCGCCGGACCTGATGACACAGCCCGTCCTGACCGCCGGCGGCAGCATCACGGTGAAGGCCTGGAGCGTGGATTTGGAAAAGGGGGGCGTGCTGGATGTTTCCGGCGGCGCGCTCATCGGTCCGGAGGGCGGCGTCACTTATGGCGACGGAGGCAGCCTGACCGTGCTGGCGGGCCAGGACCCGCTGTTGAACGGTGTGGTGGGCGGCCATTTGAGGCTGGACTCCGGACTGCGCGGGTATTCCGGAGCCAAGGGTGGGTTGCTGGCCCTGCAGGCTCCGCTGGTGCAGGTGGGCGGCCGGGCTGCGGAACTGGACGCGATTTCCCTGACCGCCGGATTTTTCAGTCAGGGCGGATTCGGCACTTTCAGCCTGTCCGGTCTGGGCCGGGTGAATGCCCAGCGGAGGACACTGCCGGCGGTGGTCATCGCTCCCGGCACCCGCATCAAGCCCGTGGTTTCAAGTCTGATCGCCGTTTCCCGGATGGATGGGGATGGCACGGCGCGTACGGAACTGATCCCTGTGGAGAAACCGGCAGGCCTGCGGACGCCCGCCAGCCTGAGTTTCCTCGCGCCGGGAGTGCGCGACGGCATTCTGGATGCCCCGCTGATCCGGGGGATGCTGGTCATGGGCGCGGACTCCAAAATAGCGGTCGATCCGCTGGGCAGAGTCACTTTTTCGGGCAGAACCGTGGAGATGCTGGGCTCCGTCTCCGCTCCCGGCGGTGCCATCACCCTCACCGCCGCCAGATCGTCGGAGGCGTATCCCGGCACGCAACAGGCGCTGACCACTCTTCTCATCGGACCTCGCAGCATGCTCTCCACCGCCGGTGCGGTGCGGCTGCTGCCGGATGCCTATGGCCGGCGCACCGGATCCGTTCTGCCCGGCGGGGAGATCACGGTATCCGGCAATCTGCTGGCGCTTTCCGGCTCCGTGCTGGATGTGTCAGGGACGCATGGCACGCTGGATTTGTCCCCTGCGGCGGCCAGCCCCCTGGCCACGGCGGCGGTGCCCGCCTCCAGCGGTCTGACCACTCCGCTTTACGGACTGGCCTCCGTCCCCGTGCGCATGGACAGCGCCGGCGGCACGGTGAATCTCAGGGGCGGGGAATTCCTGCTGCCGGACGCCGCGCTGCGGGGCTGGGCCGGCGGCTCCACCGCGCTGGGAGGCACGCTGAATGTCTCCTCCGGACGATTCTATCCGCCGGGCACCACGGTCATCCCGGCCACGGATGTCAATCTGACGGTCCTCCAGCAGGGAAGTCTGATTCCCGCCGGCTTCGGCAGGGACGGCACTGCTGTCGGTCAGGCGGTTCCGGGCCTTGAGGCGCGGGGATATTTTGCGGCGGATCGGTTCCGGAAGGGCGGCTTTGACTCCCTGTCCCTCAATGGCGTCGTCGGCTTCCAAGGGCCGGTGGAGGTGCAGGCGCGCGGCTCGCTGCGGGTGGCGGATTCCGGGGTGCTGTTTGCGGATCATACCGTCAGCCTCACCGCGCCCTATGTGGTCATGGGCCGCAGCTTTGAAACCCCCGGCCTGCCGGAGGACCGCCGCAGTCCATTCAGCACTCCGGTGGCTCCGGTTTACGGGTCCGGCCGGCTGACGGTGACGGCAAATAATATCGATGCCGGCACCCTGTCCCTCCAGAATGTGGGAGCCGCAGAGCTGACGGCGCGCGGCGGGGACATCCGTGGCAGCGGCATTCTGAATATCGCGGGGGATCTCACGCTGCGGGCGGCGCGGATTTATCCTGTCACGGCCTCGCCCTTTGAAATCTTCGCCTATGACCACGCCGGGGCGGGCGGCGGCACCGTCAGCGGGTCGGTGACCATTCAATCGTCGGGATCGCGGGCGCTGCCTTTGTCCGCAGGCGGGTCATTGGGTATCTATGCCGGACGGATCGTGCAGGAGGGCGTGCTGCGCGCGCCTTTCGGCAGCATCGCGCTGGGCTGGGACGGCACCGGCGCCGCGCCGGTGAATCTGCTGACGAGCACCACTGTGGCCGCTCCGGTGACACGCCAGGTCACCCTGGCCGGCGGCAGTGTCACCTCCGTGTCCGGAGTGGATCCCCGGACCGGCAAAGGCATTCTCATTCCGTATGGGGCCAGTCCCGACGGCCTGACCTGGATCGATCCCCGCGGCGTGGACATCACGGCGGGCGGACTGCCCGTGAAAAGCGTCACCATCGCCGGCCAGCAGCTGGACATGCAGTCCGGGGCCGCCATCGACCTGCGCGGAGGTGGGGATCTTTTTGCCTGGCGCTGGGTGGAGGGCAATGGCGGAGCGGAGGATATCCTGGCCTCCCCAAACAGTTATGCCATCCTGCCGGATTATGAGGCAGCGGGCGCGCCGTTCGCCCCATGGAACAATTCGAACAATGAGGACAACCTCATCGCGGCCTCCGGTCCCGGTTATGTGAACGACAGGCTGCGGTTTGGCGACCGCGTGTATCTGCAGGGCAGCCAAACACTGAAGGCGGGCTACTACACGCTGCTGCCGGCGCGTTACGCTCTGCTGCCGGGCGGGGTGCTGGTCACTCCCCGGCACGGGACATCGGCGGGGACCGTGGAGCTGGCGGACGGCTCCAGCGTGGTGGCCGGCTATCAGTTCAACAGCCTGAACACCGGACGCACGGTGCCGGTGACCTCCACCGCCTTTGAACTGGCCTCGGGCTCCGTGGTGCGCCAGCGCGCGGAGTATGAGACTTACCTGGCCGGCAGCTTCCTGAGCGGAGCCGCCACCCGGCTGAATCTGTCCACCCCGCTGCTGCCGCAGAATTCCGGCGGGCTGACGCTGCAGGCCACGCAGTCCATGAATCTGCTGGGCAGCGTGCTGTCGCCCTCCATCGCGGGCGGGCGGGGCAGCGGCATCGATATCAGCTCCGCGCTTGATTTCGTGATCAACCGCGATGGCGGCGGGGCCGGGACTGGCAGGATCACCCTGAGCGCCAGCATTCTCCGGAACTGGGGAGCGGAGAGCCTGGTGATCGGCGGGGGACGCGGCACCGACGCCGCGGGCAACACCGTCCTCACCGCCGTCAGCGGGAACATCACCGTGGACAACGCCGGCACGCCGCTCAGCGCGGCGGATCTGACCCTGCTGGCGACGGGCAGCATCGTGCTGGCACCGGGCGCGCAGCTGGCCTCCACCGGGCAGGGCAGGGCGGATGACTACCGGATCAGTGGCAACGGCGTGCTGGTGCGGGTGTCCGGCGACCCCTCGGCGGAGATGGTCAGGACCGGGGTCTCCCCCGCGTCCTCCAGCGCCTCGCTGACCGTGGGGTCCGGAGCCTCCCTGACCGGGGGCAGCCTCATCCTTGATTCCACCAGCACCATCACCCTGGACCCCCTGGCGCGGCTTTCCGCCTCCACCCGCACGCTGGGCAGCGGCCTGATCAGCCTGGTGCTGGACCATGCCGGCACCCTGCCGGCCCAGCCGGGGCTGGTGCTGACGCGGGACACCCTGGCGCAGGCGGGCGCAGGCGCGGGCGGATCGCTTTCGCTGCGCAGCTACAGCCGCATCGATCTTTATGGCAGTGGAGAGGCGGGGGCAGGCATTGGCCGGCTGGCGCTGAACGCCGGGGAAATCCGCGGCATGGGCCAGGCGGCGGGAGCCGGCGGCACGGTGACTTTCACCGCGGACGAAATCCTGCTGGGCAATTCCGCCGGGGCCGCCGCCTCCGCGCCGCCGGCCTCCGGGGATGCCGGCGGCAATCAGGTGGCCTTCAATGCCGGCGTGATCCGTCTGACAGCCGGAAACTTGGCCTTCCGCCAGTTCGGCCAGGTCAGTCTGAATGCCTCGCGCGGTGTGACCGGAGAAGGCAGAGGAGGCTTGGAGACTCCGGGCCATCTGGCGCTGGCCACTCCTCTGCTGACCGGGGCCGCGGGCTCGGAGCGATCCCTGACCGCGGGGGGGACCCTGACGGTCTCCGCCATTCCCGGCGGCGGGGGCGGACTCCTCACGCCCGGACTGGGCGCGGCCTTGTCGCTCACCGGCCGGGAGACCACAGTGGACAACTCCATTCTGCTGCCCGGCGGATCGTTGTCCCTGGCCTCCACCGACGGACCGCTGCGGATCAATGGGAGGCTGGATGTGTCCGGTCAGGCTCGCGCTTTTTATGATGTGACCGCCTTCACGGATGCCGGCGCCATCCATCTCAAATCCGCCTCCGGCGATGTGCTGCTGGGAGCCGGCTCCGTGCTGGATCTGTCCGCCCAGGCCGGCGGGGGCGTTGCCGGGGAACTGAATGTCTCCGTGCCTCAGGGCACCCTGGCTGCGGCGGGCCGCATCGTGGCCACCGGTGGCGCCGGTGGAATCCAGGGACGCTTCACGCTGGACACTCTGGCTCTGCCATCCACCGGTGGTCTGACAGAGGCCCTGACGCAGGCCGGATTCACCGGCAGCCAGGGCATCCGGGTCCGCAGCGGGGATGTGACGGTGGAGGGCACTGCCCGCGCCGGCGTCTTCTCTCTGGCGGCGGATCAGGGCAGCATCACGGTCCTGGGCCGTATCGACGCCTCGGGACGCACCGGGGGCTCCATCCGTCTGGTGGGGAATGGCGCTCTGACCCTGGCGTCCGGCTCGGTGCTGACGGTGGCGGGCGAAACTTTCGACAATGCCGGCAAGGGCGGTGAAATCACCTTGGAGGCCGGCGCGCAGCGCCATGGCACGGCGGGCACCGGCCTGCTGGATCTCCAGGCCGGCTCCACCCTGGATCTGTCCGTGGCCGCCAAAACAGCGGCCAGCGCGTCGCTGGGACAGTTCAGCGGCAAGCTGCATCTGCGCGCTCCGCGGAACGCGGCGGGAACCGATATTCTCTCCGCCGCCATCGGCGGCACGGTGATCGATGCCTCCAGCATCGTGATGGAGGGCTACAAAATCTATGATCTGACCGGCACCGACGGCTCTATCACCACCGCCCTGCGGGATAAAATCAAGAGCGACGCCACCGCCTTCCTGGGCGCGGCGGGAACGGCCAGCGCCAACCACACGGCCATGATGGACCGCCTGCTGGCGGGGAATGAGGGGCTGTCCTCCGTCTTTGTGCTGGCTCCCGGAGCCGAGATCCTCAACACCGGCGGCAACCTGACGCTGGGCAATGCCGGCACCACGACGCTGAATGACTGGGATCTCTCCACTTTCCGCTTCGGGGAGAAAAGCGCCGCCGGCATCCTGACCATGCGGGCCTCCGGGGATCTGGTTTTCAACAACACGCTGAGCGACGGCTTCACGCCCTACACGCCGGCCAACAATCCGCCGGCGGAGAATCTCCAGCTCTGGTTGGGAAGGCTGATGGCTTACAATCCGCTGCTGCCGGCCAACGCCCAGTCGTGGTCCTACCGCCTGACGGCCGGGGCCGATTTCAGCGCGGCCTCGTCGTCGGCGGCGGGCGGCGCCTCTGCCACCACCGCGGGCTCGATCCTGGTGGGCAAGGCCGGCACCTCCACCGACGAGCAGAACAACACCGTGAGCGGCGGGGACAGTGCCCTGACACGCTCGGTGATTCCCCAGCGCTGGCAGGTCATCCGCACGGGCAGCGGGGATATCACGCTGTCGGCGGCGGGAAATATCCACCTGCTCAATCAGTTCGCCACCATCTACTCCGCGGGAACCGCCGTGCCGGATCCCACTCTGTCAGGAAACTTCGACGTTCCCCGGCCCGGTGCTCCGCCAGCGGGGACAGGCGGACTGGGAGCCGCCCAGAATTCGCCGCTCTACCCGGCGCAGTACAGCATGGGCGGGGGCAATGTGGTGCTGCAGGCCGGCGGCGACATCGCGCATCTGACCCGCAATGCTGCCGGCGAGCTGGTGGCCGATTCCCAGCTGCAGATGCCGTCCAACTGGCTCTACCGGCGCGGCGCGGTCGATCCCCTGACCGGCAAATTCGCCGAGGGCCGCGTGGCCAACGATGTGCTCTCCACCAGCTGGTGGGTGGACTTCAGCAATTTCTTCCAAGGCGTCGGCGCGCTGGGCGGCGGCAATGTCAGCCTGACGGCGGCGGATGATATCCGCAATGTGGACGCGGTGGCCCCGACGAATATGCGGGTCACCAAAGCCACGGAGGCCAATCCCCTGGCGTGGAACCAGACGGGGGTGGAGCTGGGCGGCGGCGATGTGACAGTCAGAGCCGGCGGCGACATCGATGGCGGAGTTTATTATGTGGAGCGCGGCACGGGCATTCTGAATGCCGGCGGCGCCATCGTGACCAATGCCACCCGCTCCGTGCTGTCCCCCAGCAGCATCGCCGCCGGGCAGGGGACGGTTTACACGCAGCTGCCCACCACCCTGTTCGCGGGGCGGGCCGCGCTTGATATCTCGGCGCGCGGCGATGTGCTGCTGGGCCCGGTGGCCAGCGCGATGCTGATGCCGCAAGGCCTGGGGAACTCCGTGTGGTACCGCTCCTGGATGTCCACCTACGGACCGGACACCTCCGTCAGCGTGTCGTCCCTGGGCGGGAGTGTGACTCTGCGCACGGAGGCCACCTCCTTTGTCCAGAGCGCCGGCGCCTCCGATCCGTTGCTGTATCTGTGGGCGGGCAATAAACTGCTGCTGGGCAATGACACCGCCTCGCGCGCCAAGCCCTGGCTGCGGCTGAACGAGGCGGGCATCGACAATATCATCCGATATAAAACGATCCTTTCGCTGATGCCGGGCTCCCTGTCGGTCAGCGCCCTGAGCGGGGACATCAATCTGGCGGGCGGCATCACGCTGTCGCCCTCCGCCACCGGCACGCTCTCGCTGCTGGCGGCGGGGGCGGTCAATGGCCTGCAGCCCAACGGGATCGTGAATGTGAACGGTCTGCGGACCTCGTGGGGCACATCCACGGTCAATGTGTCCGACGCCAGCCCGTCGACGCTGCCGGACGTGCTGAATCCGCTGGGCTACACCACGGCCCAGGCTCAGGCGGGATCGAGGCTGCCGCTGTTCCTTGCCGGGGTGGATGCTCTGTTTGCCGAGACCGGCTCCACGTCCGGGGTGCTCCAGACGAAGCAGGCGCTGCATGCCGCCGGACCGCTGCACCGCCAGGACACGCAGCCGCTGAGACTGTATGCCGGCACGGGCGATATTTCCGGACTCACGCTGTTCTCGCCCAAGGCGGCGCGGATTTTCGCCGGTCAGGATCTGTCGGATGTCTCCCTGTATCTTCAGAACACCGGCGCGGACGATGTCAGCATCGTCACCGGCGGACGGGACATCATTCCCGCCAATGCCGCCTCCGCCCTGCGCGGCATCGCCAACCGCGCCGGCAATGTGCCCAATCTCGACGCCGGTCCGGTGGCCGGGGATATCCAAATCAGCGGGCCCGGCACCCTGCAGGTGCTGGCGGGGCGAACGCTGGATCTGGGCACCGTGGAGGCCAATGCCGACGGCACGGGCACCGGCCTGACCAGCATCGGCAATGCGCGGAATCCCGCCCTGGGCTTCAATGGCGCGGCCATCATCGCCGCCGCCGGGCTGGGGTCATCCGCCGGACTGGACAGTGAATCACTGGGTTTTAACGGTTTCATCGACACCTATGTCAAATCCGCGCAGGGATCGGCTTGGCTGGCCGAACTCAAGGAGGGGATGGGTGGCAAAACCTTTGACCAGCTCAGCGGACAGGAACAGAAGCGCATCGCGCTGGAGGTCTTCTATCTGGTGCTGCGCGATGCCGGGCGCAGCAGCGGCGGCACTATCACCGGCAATGGCTATGCCGACGGCTTTGCCGCTATCGATACCCTCTTCAGGGATCCGGGCACGGGCAGCATCCTGACGCGGGGGCGGGATATCCGCACCCGGAATGGCGGCGGCATCAGCCTGCTGGCACCCGGCGGTGGACTGCAGCTGGCGAACACCGCCATCGGCAATCCCCTGGCCCCTCCCGGCATTGTTACCGAAAGCGGCGGCGGCATCTCCATCTTCACCCGGGACGATGTCAGTGTGGGTATCGGCCGTATCTTCACCCTGCGCGGGGGCAGCCAGATCATCTGGTCCTCGGAGGGCGATATCGCGGCGGGCAGCGCCTCCAAAACCGTGAGAAGCGCGCCTCCCACGCGGGTGCTGATCGATCCCCAGAGCGGCGCGGTGCAGACCGACCTCGCGGGCCTCGCGACCGGCGGCGGCATCGGCGTGCTGGCCACCGTGGCCGGAGTGGCGCCGGGGAATGTGGACCTCATCGCTCCGGCGGGTGTTGTTGATGCCGGGGATGCGGGCATCCGCTCCTCCGGCAACCTGACCATCGCCGCCACCCAGGTGCTGAACGCCGGCAACATCGCCGTCACCGGCTCCAGCGCCGGCACGCCCACCACCGCCGTCAGCGTTCCCAATGTCAGCGGCCTCAGCTCCGCCGGCAACACCGCCGCCGCCGGCACTGCCGCCGCCGCGGCCGCGGCCGCCGCCCAGGCGGGAGCCCGTCCGGAAGCGGTCCCCGCGCAGACACTGCCGTCCATCTACACCGTGGAGGTGCTGGGCTACGGCGGCGGGGATCCGGACGATGAGGAGGAGGACAAGGAACGCCGCCGGCAGCGGGAGGAGGCGGCTGAGGAGTCCCGGTAATCAGGAGTCAAGCCGCAGGCTGACGGGTGACGCAGCTTGGTGCCTGACGTCCGGATTTCAGATTTCGGGATTTCAGATTCCAAATTTCAAATTTCAAATTTCGGAGCACGGGAAAAATATTCTGTAACGCTTCAACGCGTGGCGGTGATCCACTGTCAGCCACCATGGCTGCATTCATCACCAAACCCAGCCACCCGATGAAAAGGATCCTGCTTCTCCTCACCGCCGGTTTTTATTTCACTGCATGGGCGCTGTCCTGGCTGAACGCCGGGCCGCCGCATGGTCCCGCCGCGCACCCTGGTCTGGAAAACGGCGCGGAGATAAACCAGCCGGAGGACGCGCCCGGCAGCCTGAGGACCTGGGAGCCGGAGATTGTTGGCATCCTGCGGCCTGCCCAGTCAGTGACGTGGGGCTGATGGCCGGCTGGCTCACCATGGCAATTACGGCTGGCAATTTGACAGCGGTATCTTATGGCCAGCTTTTGGTGTTGTTCCGCCAGGTCCATTCCCAGCCGTCCTTTCCAGCAGACCAAACCAGGCACCGTCCATAGAGAAATGGACCATTGTTCCGGACTTCCTCCGGACAGGGATTGTCTATTTCGCCGTTGTAATTGGCATCCAGCCGGACCCGGAAGGCATGACCCCAAGAATCCACGAGTGAGACATCCCCTCCCTCCACCACCACACCGCCGGTCCAGTGTCCAGGGGCGGAACGACTGGCGGCGGGCATGCTCTCCAGATAGTTGATGTTCCGGGTGTTTTGCCGGGCGGTGCCGGGGGGTTCCCTGCCTGACAAAACAAGGATGAGGCCGGCGGCGGCACTGGTGTCCGTATCCTGATCCTCACCGATGACAAAATCGGTCATCAGGGGCAGCCGGCTGTAGTCGGAATAAAATTGATGGATGGCACGGGCGATGCCGGCACCCAGCACGTGGGATTGTGTAGTTTTTCCCCCTGTGGGGTCTCGGTCACGGGTCAGGTGGACAGCCGCGGATATCGCCAGCAGTGCGGTAATGGCAAGGATCGGGGCCGTCCACCCGCGCCTCCGACCGGCATGGGTGGACGGACCGCCGCCATCACCGGCAACCGGTTCCGCGGTCAGGATGGAGGGTGAGGGGGGAAGTGGTATCCATGGGCGGTATATGCTGGCTCCGGCTGGAGGCTGCCGGCACCGCCGCCAGAGTGAGAATCATGGAGCGGAGAGGAGCGAAGGGGAAAGTCATGATCAAGGCTGTTAGCAGATTTCACCGGCCAGGAGAAGAAGAATCAGTATGAGGCCGTGATCATGAGTTGCGGCATGGGATTTTCGGTCCTGCCTTATCATCTCCGAAAGGCCAGGTCTTTTGCACATGGTGATGCCCGCTGCCCATTCAGTCTGCCGCCGTCGCGTCCACCAGATCGCTGTCTTGGAAGACAAGAAAATGAGAAGGGCAGGGGCCTGCGCCGGAGACCTCAATATGAATTTCCCAGAGAAAGGCTGAACCGTCATCGGGTGTCTGGCCGCTTATCTCAATCCGTGCTCCATAAACCTCAAGCTCCTCCCGCTCGGCATCCTCCTCATTCCCCGCCGACTCCTGAGCTTCCGTAATTATGTAGGCCTCCGCCGCTTTTAGGGCGGTCTCCAGACACTGGAGGATGAAGCGCTTCACCTCGTCCACGGCAGAGGCCATGTCCGGCTCCAGCCCCATGCTTGAAAACCCCCATCGGACGGATTCCCCAAGAAGCGTGAAGCCTGTCGGCTCTCCCGCTTCCGCATCGTCAATCACGGGTGGCTCCCATGCCCGACAGCCTTCCGGGATTTTCACTGATTTCTCCAAGGCCGGCTGATCCTGAGGGACCTCCGGCATGGGGCCTGTATTGTCAGGATGCGGCTCCGTTCCCCCTGGATACCAGACCGGCGGCCACGTTCCCTTGGAGGCGCGGATCAGAGCATCATAATGACGGGACTGCGGCAGGTCCAGAGCGTTGAACACAAAGCAGTCCCATCCCTTTTCCCAAGCGGTGAGCACAAACCGCCGGGACACATAAAGTGAATTCCAAAGCACTCCTGCGGCGCCGAACAAATCGTCGCCATTCCATGTTTCAAGACGCGGAATCAGGCGCTCCGGAAGATCAGCGCTTTTTCTTTTAACCGGCAGCGCGTCCATCTCCAGCCCCCGGCGGCTGCGGATGTAAACATACTCCGGCGAGGCTTTCCGTCTGATGCCGTCATCCGCATCCAGAATCGCCACCGGGCTGCATCCTCCCAGCCTCAGCCCGGAGGAGGAGAGCTCGTCCGCCAGGGTGGCGGTGCAGATCAGGGCTCCCACACAATTGTTCATCACCGGGGACCATGAGCTTCCGCTGCACCGCACTTTCAACACACCATCCGTGCAGGAGGGCAGGCTGGCGTCAGTGGTTTCCCGCTCACGGTGCCCGGATGACTGACAGCTCATGTGTGTCCAAAGACTGAGTGTGTAAAAGCGGGGTGTCCCGGATGGGATTGACAGATTCATGGCCATGGCTGCGGATTGAACTGCGCTGACGGTGCCTGCATAGGGGGATTTGTAGGCACCCCGCCGTTTTCTGCAGCGGGCTTTGAATCCGGCGCTGCCGGAATGGCGGCAGCAGCTTCCCGCCGCCCTCATAAATCCACGTTTGACTCCACCCGTCAACATGCTAAAAAAACAGCATGAACATGAAACGCCTGATCCCGCTGCTGCCGGTGTTTTCCGCCTTGGGATTGATTTCCTGTTCGACAACGGCTCCGCGGCCTTCATCGCCGGTGGATCTCAGAACAGCCGTCCGGACCCTGCCGGAAGCCGCGCTGTCCGGTCTGTCGAAAAGCGGACGCACGGCCTACCTTCAGCGGCTGCCGGGTGATTTCGATGAGGCGGGAAGGCGGCTGCACTGCTATCATGACAATCCCTATATTGGAGTGGACTCCGACTCCATGTTTTATCTGCGGCTGTTCGAGGATGCCCAAGGCCGCACCATCGCCGCCTCCCACAGCGCCCGGCCCCGGAACGGCAATCCGCCTTCGGCCCGGAACACCATGGTTTTCCGGCTGGAGAAAGGCGGATGGCAGGATATTTCGGACGAAGCGCTGCCGCCGGGGGAGGCCCGCTCCTGGTATTTTCTTTTCAACGATCCTGCGGAGAGCGTGCCTTGCGGACCCTACACTGGGGGAGGCCGGGTGAACGGCGGTCCCGTTTGGTATGGTTTTGGAAAGGCCACTCACGTTCTTCAATGGGAGAATGAGCGGTTTGTGCTGAAATCCCGACCCTGATGCGGCCCCTTTGGATTTTCTCCCGTCTGCCGTATTCCCTGCCGCCGGCTTGGAAGGTTCCAGTCCGCGGTGAAGCATCACGCCATCAGCCGCCGGCTCCCCTCCCATCCAGCCGGCCCGCCGCATAGGCTCCAAAAACCGCGCGGATTTCATCCCGCACCCGGCGGAAGACCGCCAGCTGCTCCTCCTCCGTTCCGGTGGCGTGCGCGGGGTCGTCGAAGGGAAAGTGGTGGCGGTTCACCTGGCCGGGAAACACGGGGCAGGCCTGATCGGCGTTGCCGCAGACGGTGATGACCGTCTCCACCGGCTCCGTCAGAAACTCCTGAAGGTGCTTGGAGTGGTGCCCGGAGATATCGATGCCGATCTCGGCCATGACTTTGATGGCTAGGGGATGCACATACCCGGCGGGCTTGGAGCCGGCGCTGGCGATACGGAAGCCATTGCCGATGGCGGCGCGCACGATGCCTTCCGCGAGGTGGGACCGGCAGCTGTTGCCGGTGCAGAGGATGAGGATAAGGGGTGGGGTGCCGGTCATGGCGGGGGTGGAGTTCCGCCGGTTGGCGGTCCGGTTGCTGGTTATTGGTTATTGGTCAGTGGGTGCTGGCGCGGCAGGGGGTGCCGGCATGGTCCGGCGCAGCATTCCCGGGTGCGGACCAGGGCGCACAGTGGCACCGCCAGCAGCGCGCCCAGAACCGGGGCGGTCAAGTAGATCCAAAGGTGCTCCCAATGCCCGCCCATCACGGCGGGCGCCAGGGAGCGGACGGGGTTCATGGAGGCCCCGCTGACCGGCCCGGCAAACATGGCCTCCAAAGCGATCACCGCGCCCACGGCGGTGGCGGCGGTCATGCCCTTTTCCTTCGCGCCGGTGGTCACGCTGAGGATGGTCAGCATCAGCACCGCTGTCAGCACCGTCTCCAGAATGAAGCTTTGGCCAGGTGCCCCCGCCGGCAGGGTGGCTCCCAGTCCCGCATTGCCGGGAAACAGCAGGCGCAGCAGTCCACTGGCGGCGAAGGCGCCGGCGGTCTGCGCCGCCGCATAGCCCGGCACCGCGCTCAGGGGAAAGCGCCCTGCGGCGGCAAGGGCCAGGGAGACCGCCGGATTGAGGTGAGCCCCGCTGACATCCCCGAAGGTGTGGATCATCGCCAGCACCACAAGGCCGAAGACCACGGCAATCCCCGCATGGCCGATGACGCCGCCGCTTTCCTGATTCACGATGATGGCCCCGGTGCCCATGAGAACGAGCGCAAAGGTGCCCAGCAGTTCAGCCATGAGCTTTCTCATATCCATCGTCTTCATCATCATCATTATCAGCAGCAGCCCGTGGTCCCGCAGCAGGATGAAGGTGCCGTGGCGCTGCCCGCCTTGGCCGGTCCGGCCGGCAGACCGCACAGCTCCGGAGCCAGGCACTCTGTGTGCTTGTGCGCCAGTTTCAGCACCACGGATTCGGAATCCACGCGGCGGCCCTCCACCGTGTACTGGGAAATGACCCGGTCCTCATATTCGATTTCCACCGGTATGGATTCATCCGTCAGGAAGGACCTGGCCTTATCCAGGATCTGAGCAGCCTTCCGGGCCTCCAGCCGGTGGTCCACATCCTCCCCGACCCAGACCTGAAGCTGGCAGGCGGTGGATTCCCTCAGGGTGCCGCCGCAGTCGATGAAGGTTTTCCGCACCAATCCCACCTCCGTCACATGAAAGGACACCGGCACCGGCGGGCCGTCCGGAAGCTCCAGTCGGAAGTGGCGGGATCCCGCGTTGGACAGAATGAGTTTAAGTTCACGGAGTGTCATGCTTTCGATAGGGTTGAGGTTTTGGTTTTGAGTTTGGATTTGGACCGGGCTTTGACTTGAATGCCGGGCAGGAGGGGGGATGGAGAGCCGTCCGCCGTTCTTGGGGCCGGGGACTTAACCGCTGCCAGTTCCTGCGGCAGGGGACAGCAGCTTTCAGCCCGCGCCGCCAGCCGCTCCGCCGCGCGCGCCGCGTCCGCCTTCAGGATGGCGGCATCAGCCGGCGGGACCTCAAAAAATCCGCCGATGGTCAGCAGCAGCTGGCGGTAGGCCGGCGACAGGCGGTAGTAGATCCACTTTTCGCAGCGCTCGCTGTCCAGCATGCCGGCCTTTTTGATGACCTGCAGATGGCTGGAGACCGAGGACTGCGGCATTTGAAGAATATCCGCCAGTTCGCAGACACACACCGGCCCGTCCGCCACCAGCTGCAGGATTCTCCAGCGGCTGGTGTCGGCCAAAGCATGGGCGAAGGCGGTGATGCGGGTCATGACGGTGATGATCGTAACGGTAAAATACGATTTGTAAAGGGGGGAAGAGGTTAAAGGGTTCAGGGAATGGACTGAATGGAAACTGCCGGGACGGGAAACCGCTGCTTCAGACGTTCAATTTCATGAACCCATAAGCTGGCATCCAATAACTAATAACCATTAACTAACATTTTATCTGAACTCTGAACCCTTTAACCTTTTCATCAGCCCTCAGCCGGCGGTTTTGATTTTGAGGTTCCGGAAGGCCACCGGACCGTGGTCCCCTTGGAGCATGAGGGGGCCGAGGGGTTTCTCATCGTTGAAGTGGGCGGAGCGGGTGGGGCCGTCCACCTCCACGTTCTCGTGAATGACCTTGCCGTTGAGGGTGACTTTGAGGAATTTAGCGTTCTCCGTTTTTTTACCGGCGCTGTCGAAGCGCGGGGCGCGGAATTCGATGTCAAAGGTCTGCCATTCGCCGGGGGCTTTGCTGGCGTTCAGAGCGGGGGCCTTGCCTTGGAAGCCGACACCTTTCTCCGGGCGCTCGTAAAGGCCGCCGCAGTCGCTGAAGGCGATGTCCTTTTTGCCGAAGCTGTCGAAAATCTGGACCTCGTAGCGGCCCTGCATGTAGATGCCGGAGTTCGATCCCTGAGGCACGCAGAACTCCACATGCAGGGTGCAGTCGCCGAATTCCCCCTCCGTCAGCAGGTCGGTGGTGGGCTTCTCCGGGGTGTTGAGCAGCACGCCGGTGCCCGGGTTGGGGGTGAAGGCGCGGGCATTGGCCGGATTGAGGGTCACGGCCTTCACGGCCTGCCAAGTGCTGCCGGCGGGGGCTTTCCAGCCGGTGAGGCTGCCGCCGTCAAACAGGCTGCGCTCCTGCTCCCCGGCACGGGCGGGCAGGGCGGAAAGAAGTCCCAGCAGGAGGGAGGCGATGGCGGCGGAGCGGATGGATGCGGATGTTTTCATGGCAGTGGACAGGTGGGTGGTTGGACTGACGGATGGATGGATAAATGGAGCAAGGATTGGCTGGTGGTTGAATAAGAGAACGGGACTGGAGACTGGAAGGAGGCAGGGGAAGGGGACGCGGCATCCAGAGCATGGCCGCCGGAATGCGGGCGGGCCGGAACGTGAAGGCCCTGTGAATACGCGGCGGATGTGCCATCGCTTGCGGGCAGACTGAGGGACGGGCAGGATGGCCGACTTTTTATTTATGACAGGAAAACCGGCAATCAGGAGGAACTGGAGGACATGGGTGGAGGTGGATCTGGGGGCAGTGCGGAAAAATGCACGGGCCGCGCAGCAGTGTCTGCACACGGATCAGCCAGGCATCGTGGCCGTGGTGAAGGCGGACGGCTACGGTCTGGGCATGGTGCCGGTGGCGCGGGCGGTGCAGGACGTGGTGCGGGCGTTTGCGGTGGCGAATGTGAGCGAGGCCATGGCGCTGCGCGAGGGCGGCATCACCAGTCCCGTCTATGTGCTGGGGCCGGCCCTGCCTTGGGAAAGGACGGCGCTGGTGGAGGGCGCAGGCTTCTGTCCGTCGGTCTCGGACGTGGCGGAGGCGCGGGCGTATGCCCGGACGGCGGAGGCGGCGGGCCGGAAACTGTCGGTGCATGTGGTGGTGGACACGGGCATGGGACGCATGGGCGCGCTGCCGGCCATGGCGGCGGAGGTGGTGTGGGAAGTGGCCGCCAGCCGCTGGCTGGAGCTGGACTCCGTGGCCTCGCATTTTCCGTCGGCGGACACCGACCGGCATTTCACCGTGGAGCAGGAGCAGGGATTCCGGCATCTGATCCAGTCCCTGCAGGAGGCGGGGCTGCCGCTGGAGCGCACCCAGATCGCCAACAGCGCGGGCCTAACCGCCTACACCCGGCGCGGCGGTCCGGAGCTGGCGCGGGCGGGGCTGATCCTTTACGGCGTGTCCCCGGTGGAGGAATGCCGGAAACTGCTGTCGCCGGTGGCCTCCTGGTTCACCCGGATCACCCAGGTGCGCACCCTGCCGCCGGGCTGGGGGGTGAGCTATGGGCGCACCTATGTCACGTCCGGGCCCACCCGCGTGGGCACCTTGGCGGTGGGTTATGCGGACGGCTATCCCCGCCAGCTTTCCGGGCAGGGGGCGCAGGTGCTCATCGGTGGCCGGCGCTGCCCGGTGCTGGGACGGGTGACCATGGACCAGCTGATGGTGGATGTGTCCGCGCTGCCGGTGGATTCCACAGTGCCGGGCACGGAGGCGGTGCTCTTCGGATGCCAGGGGGAAGGGGAGATCACGGTGGACGAGCTGGCCGCCTGGAGCGGCACCATCTCCTGGGACATCCTGACCGGCTTGGGGCCGAGGGTGCACCGGGTTTACCTCCCTGCGCCGGCGCAGGAGGCGGGGAATGTGGAAGGATAGGATAAGCGGCAGGCCAGGATTTCCGGCCGGGCCTGCCTAACCGGATATCCCTGATATTTCCCACTGCCTAATACTATTTCCGGTGGCCATTTGGTAAATTTCATTGCCGCCGCAAGACGGCTGGAAATATGTTTTTCGGGAAATTCGTCAGCAGGATTTTGGGCGCGGATTTCAGCGGCCTGGGTAGAACAGCCGTCCCGGCTGTGACGTCGGGCGTCCTGCCCGGTGTCGGAAGAATCGGTCTTTCCAGCGGCCTCTTCCAAAGAATAGGGGCTGCTTTGGGCTCCTGAAAACTGCCCGGGCACGGCACCGGGCAGAATGCCCGGCGTCACAGCCAAGATAGCTGTTCGCCCGCTGGCTGCGGCGTGTTGTCAGCGGCTTTACCAAGTTCCGCACCGATTGCAAATTGTTAGGTGAATTTTAAAGTTAGTTCATAGATAATCTATTATTTAATTTAATTACCATAAGCAGTTCATAAAAATCGTAACTCGTTTACGTTTACGTTTAATAATTTGTGACTTTTATATAGCAAAGTAAAATGAGAGATGCCCTTACCAGTGCAGCTCCGCTCCGAGGATCAGGCCCGAGGCGGTAATATCGTAGGTGAAACCTCCATTTTGATAGTCAGTATCGAGCCAGCGGTAACCGAGGCCCACGTTGATGTTCTCCTTCACACGGTATCCGATGAGCCCGACAGCCTGCCATGTGGAATCGGAATCACCGGCCCCGACGTCTCCGGTCAGCCTGAGGAACCACGGGCCGCCCAGGTTCTGCTGAAGCCGCACTCCCACAATGCCGTCCACCCAATAATCGTCCCCCGACCGTTTGACGTCGTCCACCCGCACACCGTCGAGGGAGATGGCCATGTCGAGCCCGTTGATGCGCGCGCCGCCATAAAGCATGATGCTCGTCTGCTCACTGGAAACTATCTGATAGTTTAGCGTGACATTGCCGAGAAACTGCTTCATTTTTAGATCCACGCTGGAGAAGAGCACACCCCGGGTGGGCGCCGAGGGACTGAGTTCCGCATAATTGATGTCGGTCAGGAGACTCCAGCGCCCCTTGCGCGCCTCAAAGACTCCCATGAAGCCGAAGTCCAGCACGTCGAAGATGTCGCTGAAAGGCACGTCGAGATCCGCGGTCAGTCCGTGCACGCCGGTGGTTCCCTCCAGTCCTTGCGCCCAGAGGTAGCTCCCGACCGAAAACTGCCAGCCGGACTCCTCCGGCACCGGCGGCAGAGGAGCCGGAGGAGGAGGGCCGGCCAGTGCGGGAAGTGCAGTGAGAACGAGGGACGGGAGGATCAGTGTGGATTTCATGGTGGTTGGTGAGTTGTTGGAGATGAGTGTCAATAGGACGCGTGCCCCGGGACCGGATACCAAATGGCACCGGGCCCGGAGAACTACGCGCCGCTGGCTGCTCCGGCGGTGTGACAAACGGTGGTGCCGGCGGCGAAGGCGCTGGGATTCACAACGGAGATGGCTGGCGGTTCATGACGGTGGGATTGTGTTTGCAGTGGTGGTTTTAAAATGGCGGCAACAGAGGGAACTTTTGGTTTCGCTGCTTCCCCATTCTTACTGGAGCCCGGATTTCATTTTGGGAACAGAAGTGTAATGCCGCCGCGCAGGCCCCATTCCGGACTGCCTTGGGGAGCTTCCGCATAATAGCGGGCTCCGGCGAAGAGCTGCACAGGATGCCCGCCGATCTTAACAATCTGCGCGACGATGAAATTGAGGGGAAGCGTCCACTGATCAGCGGTCCAGTTGTAGGTGGACTCGGAATTCAGCGTAAAGGTCGTCAGCTTCGGTGTTGTGTAGGAAAGGAAAGGCTGGAGGAACGTGGCATTCACCTCGCCACGGTCGTCATTGCCCGCATAGGACCAGAGATGATTGGCGAGGACGCCGTAAGTCCAGCCGTGCTCCTGCTTGAGCAACAGCGCAGTCGGACCCGCGCCCCATTTTTCGCCACCCAGCAAATCATCCGTCGCGCTGGGCCAGAGGAACACCGGTCCCACCGCCCAGATCCAGCCGCCTGCGGTCGGCTTCTTTGGCGAGAAAAAGAAACTCTGGACGGTGTCTCCGAGCCCGCTGGCATCGTCAATCCCGGGAGCCGGCGACTCCGCATCAATGACCGGCAGGATGGTGCGCACGATGAGATTCCAGTCCTCATTGAGCGACAACGGAATGACCGGCTGAATATTCAGAGTGAACTTCCCGGCACCGTTGGGCCCAATGCCATCGTCCCAGTTGAACTGGAACGGCACACTGATCAGTGAGGCCACCGGATTGCTGAGTTTCTTCGCCAGTTCCGCAGCGTCGTTCGCCGGGGCGGCAACGCCGCCGGCGGGAGAGGCCTGGTCTGGTGTCGCTTGGTTCCCGGCGAAAAGCGGCCCGGTCACAGAGAGGGCTATTGATAGCCGGATGAAGAGTTTCATGACGAGGTTTCTTCTTCGAGAGTTAAAAACCTTAATTTTACGTTAGGTCAGGCTTTCGACCGGAAAGGGAGCGGCACGATCAGTAAGGACACGGGGGGATGGTCGGCACACCTTTTGCAACAGGCGCAAGGACATAGACAGTCTTGCCATTGATGTAGTAAGTGTAGTAATAAACTCCGCTGATAAAATAGAAGCTGGCCGCTCCATACACGCGCACGACGCAGTCCGGGGGCAAGGCGTATATGTAACCCGCGGGATTGCGCGGATCAAAGGGACCACGGGGATCAAAAGCTCCGCGCGGATCGTAAATGCCTCTTGGGTCCGCTACACCGCGGGGATCGGCCACACCGCGGGGATCGGCCACACCACGGGGATCGGCTTTGCCGCGCGGGTCGGCGGCACCCCGCGGATCAGCTTTGCCGCGCGGGTCGGCTTTCCCACGAGGATCGGCTTTACCACGCGGGTCAGCGGCGCCCCGCGGATCGGCTTTACCACGCGGGTCCGCAGCCCCTCGGGGGTCAGCCGCTCCCTTGGGATTGGCGGGGCGCTGGCGCGGTGCCGCCACGCTCTGAGGAACTATGGTCGCAGTGGTCGCCGCGGCGAGGAGAGAAAAGAGTAAAGTGCGTGAATGGATCCGTTTCATGACTGGTTAGCCTCGAAAGTTGGTTGGTTTTGGACGTTTAAGGGCAGTGGAGGTCAGCGGCTTTTGAGCATCCTGATCTTTTGCGAGTCGGCGGCAGGCCGTTTGGCAAACAGGCGTTCGTCCACGGGCACGTTCAGCTCCCATTTTGTTAGCCGGATGTCCCATGTCGGCATGCCGGCGATGTCCGTGAAGGTCAGTAGATATCGGCGCGGCAGCTTGTCTTTCACTCCGACCCACAAATCGCCCGTCATGCCGGGCTGTTCGAAGTGCAGGCGCTCACAGCGGGTCCAGCCGACTGATTCCTTTCCCGTTACACGTGCGGAGGTCACATAGAGGAAAAGCTGCGCCGCGACGTCTTTGGAGAGCAGTTCGGCGATGGGCGGGCGAAAACCAAAGCGCTCGTCCACGCGATCAGCGAATTGGTCAATGGAGCCGGCCTTGAGCGGCTCCAGCGCATGGTGTTTGAGCTGCGGATGCATCAGGCAGAGCGTTTTTCCATCGAACGCAAGTTCCCGGGTTTCCGCCCCCGCCGGCTGAATCGTATAGAACTGATTCGGTCGCTTGACGGTGATCTCGAGCGGGCCGTTCTCAATCTTGACACCCACGCCCAGCGCGGGATCCAAATGATGCCGGGCGGTCAGCCGAATGGTCTGCGCGCTGCCGACTTTATCGGCCACGGCCTTCGCAAGTTCCCGGGCGGCGGGTTCAATTTCGGCTTGCGCCGCCCCCGGGTTAAAGATTGCGGCAACGAGCACGGGAAGGAGTCCTGAGACCATCCGGCGGGCAGTGGATGATTTTTTCATGACAGGTGGTGAGTTGGGTTTGTGAATTTTACTTTGCGGGCGTGTACCAGATCGGCGAAGTGTAGGCGCGCTCGGTGATGGTCATGCGCGTTCCGGGGAGCGGTTTCGTGCCGAAGCGTTTCGCGTCATACGCGGTCCAGCGCGGGGTGGGAATTTCGAGAACGCGAACATAGTAGAAGGCGCGGAGTTTGGCGTCGAAGTCAGAATCCTTCCAGACGGTGATGAGTTCCGGCGCGCCGATGGTGTTAGTCCACGTCGCGTTATCAAGGTCAACGGTGCTGCCGACGGATGGCAGCTTGCCTTTTTCGTCGGGTTTGCGGTCACCGCTCCACACCACGTCATAGACTTTCTCTTGCAGGTCGCCCTTCGCGTCCATCCAGCCTTTGATGATCTGGATGCGGTCAATGTTAGCCCCGAGGGGGTCCTTCATGGCGGCAACAAGGAAGGACGGCGACTTGCCATCGGGTGCCGCGTGCAGATCGCCGCCCATGGGGACGCCTTTGGCATAACCGGTGACAGCGGGGCTGCGGGTGCCGGCATCGGCATTCTCAAACTCCCAGCCGCCAAACATCCGGACCACGAGGCGTGAACCGGTGGTGGCGTAGGTTTCCTTGCGCTGCATGGCGTCCCAGATGGAGGCCCGCGTGTTTTCCTCGGCCCACACGGCGGCATAACCGGCGGAGCAGACTTCCCAGTCCATGATCTTCACGCCGCTCTTCTTCTCGTCCAGGAAAGTGGCCGTGATGCGGTGCGGCCCGGGTTCGCCGGGCGTGACTTTGCCGAAGAAGTTGTCCTCCTCGATGCTGGCGAGGCCGGTGTGCGCGTCGGTGCCGGCGACCATGCCGAACTTGTAGGGATTCACGCCCAGCTTCGCTTCGAGCTTGAGGCCGTTTTTGAGCGCCGCGCGGGCATACTCGAATTCGAGCATCTCCTTTTTCTTCACCGCGCTGCCGTCGAGATTGCCTTTGTCCCACTTCTCGAAGTCGGCGAACTCGTCGTTCGGCGAGAGGAAGGCATGTGTCTCGCCGTCACCCTTCGTCTGCGTAGCCTCGTAGAGCCGCTCCCACTTCGCACGCGTCTCGGCATACTCGCGGTCGATCGCTTTTCCGAACGCCTCGACGATGGGAAACATGGTGCCGTTGCTCAGGTTGCCGTTGTGCGCGATGGCGAGGACGCTGCCGCCGGTTTTCTTTTCGTAGGCGTCCATCCATTTCCAGAGGTCGACGGGGTTGAGGCTGCCGAGCGGCGGCATGCAGGTGAACGGCTCGACCTGGCTGGCGCGGTCGCCGTTGTCGCGAAAGATGACGTTGCGATGGAGGTTGTTGCCCTTGTCGAGCGAGGTCCATTCGTAGCCGATGAAAGAGGTGAAGCGACCCGGCTCGTTGAACGCCTCCGCGGCGGCGATCGTCTCCTGCCACGCGCCGCGATAGGCGCGCGTGCCAGGGGCATACACGAGCGCTTTCGGAAAGGCACCCTGCGAAAACATGGTGATGATTTCGATCGCCGCTTGGCCACCCTGGCCGCCCTTCACCATGTCATACCACTTGCGGCCCTGCGGGTCGGCGAGCAGCTCGGGCTTGCCCGCGAGGAGGTCGGTGAAAAAGCCCATGTTATCCGAGTGGTCAGCGACGACGAGGAAATCGAGCGGGCGGGAAAGCTTGGCGGGCTGGCCGCTGGAGGCCATCACCTGCTCGCCGCGCGCGAAGCGATAGGCATCGCGCGGCGTGAGCCGGCAGCCAAAGGCCCCGGCATCGAACGAAAAACCGGTGTGCAGGTGGGTGTCCCCGAAGAACGGACGCGTGGGGAACTTGCGATCCGCATACGGCGAATACGGCCGCTTTTTATGCATTGCGTCGGCGGCATCTTTAGTTAGTGATCCCGCGTCGCCGCCAGGCGCGGCGTCCTGGGCGATGAGTGCAGTGAACGGCAGCCCCAGAGTGATCAGTGCCGTGGCGAGATGTGAGGATATATTCATGATTAGGTTTGAATAATTTAAATCTGACTGATTTATAAAGCGGTGACACGCTGAAGTACCCAGAACATGGCGAGACTGCCAATGGCATAAGGCGGGACAAGCGTGATCCATCGCGGCAGGGGTGCCGGACTCCTCCGCACGGGCGCAATGAGGACCATCACGACGGCCACGAACGCCAACTGCCCGGCTTCGACGCCGGCATTGAACAGGAACAGCGCCAGCGGGATGTCATTCTGCGGGAGGCCGACTTCACTGAGTGCGCCGGCGAAGCCGAAGCCGTGCAACAGTCCGAAAGTGAAGGCTGCGATCCACGGGGCCCGTTCCGTGAGGCCGGGCTGACCACGCCGGCTGCGGACGATTTCCGCCGCCACGAAAACAATGCTCAGCGCGATGACGGCCTCGACGGGTGCCGATGGCATGTTCACATGGCCGAGCGTGGCCAGTGCCAGGGTGATGCTGTGCGCCACGGTGAAGGCCGTGATCGTTTTCACCAAGCGCCCTGCACCCTTCACGATCAAAATCAGCGCGAGCACGAAGAGCAAGTGGTCAATGCCCAACAAAATGTGTTCAACACCGAGCGTAAAATAAGCGCTCGCCGCCGGACCCGATTCCTTGTCGCTAAAGACAAACGACGGAGAATCCGGCCGGAGCATCCTTGAAACGACGCGGCCATCGAGGAGTTCGATGCGCAACAGCACATCCACCATTGTCGCCGGCAGGCCGTGAATGGCGACCTCCCAGCCATTGAGTCCGCGCGACGTGGTGCGGATCGTCCATCGTTTGATCTCCGCGCCGAAGAGCCGCTCGGTGCGCGGGAAGCCGATGATTTCCGCCCCCTTCGGCAGCACCGGGTGGATGGGCAGCATGCCGCGGGCGAGTTGTTCCGCCGTGGGCACGGGGCAGCCGCACGGCATCGTCTGTGGCGCATTCGGATCCATGGCGGGCGGTGCGGGCTGCTCATGAGGAATGTCTTCACCGGAGAGTGGCATCCCTCCGGGAGCCGGTACTTTCCAGAGCACGTCGAACTCCCCTTTGGCCCGTTCCTTCAATTCCAGAAAGGCCGGCCGCACCTCATGCGCCCGCGCCCATCCGACGGACAGGAACAGCAGAGCCAGCAGGGTGGTGAGCGCGCGATTCATGGGCGGGAATTTGTGGCGGCATCAGGCACCACACCGGCTTTGAGCGCCACGTCATCGATGATGATTTGGTAATTCTGCTTCAGTCGCGTGACGACCTCATCGTTGGCCGCGCGCCGGCGCTCGTCCTGAAAATCGCGCAGCACCACCTCACGCACCGCGGCCAGCTCCGCCGGGCGCGGTTCGACCCGGGCGGTCACCCGAACCAAATGGACTCCGTAGCTCGACACCACCGGACCGCTCCAGGTGTTTGCCGCGGCTTTCATCACCTCCACGGCAAACGCCGCGCCGAAGACGCTCACGACATCGGGTTCAGTCTGCATGGAAAACTCGAATCCAGGCAGAAAGGGATCGCCGAACGACTCCTCCGGCGCGCCGGGCTGTGCCAGTGCTGCGAGCGCCTCCCGGGCCACAGCGTCCAGTGTCGCGCCGCGTTTCTCGCGGCTGAAATAGACATGGCGAAAACTCACCTGCGCCGGCTGCGCATAACGGGCCTCATGGTCAGCGAAATATTTCGCCAGCGTCGCCTCATCCGGCGCGACGGCGGTGGAAATATCCTGAGTGAGGAACTCCATCTTTTGCGCCATGCGGCGGCGCACGATGGTGTCCTCGCGATCCAGCCTCATGGCCAGAGCCTCGCGGCAGAGCACCTCCTCGCGGATGTGCGCCTCTACCAGCCCGAGCATATCGTCAGCATTCGGCGTGCGGTGAAACTGCCGCGTCCAGCCCTCGCGCAGCCGCGAGATCACCGCCGCATTCACTTCAATACGCTGAGCGTCCTTATTTTCCCCGCCTAGCTCCCCACGCTGCCGCCAGGCATGAACGGCGAAAATCACCGCGCCGAGCAGCAGGAAGTGAAGGAGCGGCTCGCGCAGCGGGTTCTTCATCAGTTCACTTTGTTTTGGAGCCAGTAACACACATGGTCCGGCCCTACTTCTGTTCCACCGTCACCTTGATGATCTTTCCGGTGAACCCGCTGGCCGGCCCCGGCTTGTAGTCGGGTGACACGTTGGTCTCTCCGTCCATGCCTACGTCCGCGCCTTCATCGGCGGAGAAGACGAAGGCCTGCGTTTTAGGGATGTGGCCTTCGGCGACTTTCTTGCCGTCCACGCTGAGGATGGATTTGCCGCCGGTGCCGGGTTTTTTCGCATCGGGGATAAACTCGTAGGAGATAGTGTGCTTGCCGGGGGCGAGCGGGGCATCGGCACCAATATTGGTGCGCTCAAGGGCAAGGAAGTTGTATTCGTGGTGGGGCTTGCCTTCCTTCATGTAGAGCGTCCAGCCGCCGAAGTAGCCGGCCTGCGCGAGGATGACGCCGCTGGTCTTGTCGTCGGGCACTTCGACCTCGGCGGTGACGGTGTGGGCCACGCTCTTGATGTTGATAAAGGCGTTCTCGGTCATGCCGGTCATGCCGGGATAGACCGTGAGCGTTTTGCGCCCGCCCATGATGTCAGGCCGGCCGGCAAGGGCGGGGTTGAAGCGCTCCACACGGCGGTCATCGATGGGGAAGACGTGGTTGCGCACGGCTTCCTTGTCGAAGACGGCCTGCAGTTCCTTGAGCTTCGCGGGGTTCTTCGCGGCGAGGTCGTTCGCCTGGCTGAAGTCTTCGTCCACGTGGTAAAGCTCCCAGACGTCGTCCTTGAGCGGCGGGAGCGGCACCATGAGCCACGGGATGGAGTGCCGGGTGCAGGCGACCCAGCCATTGTGATAGATCGCGCGGTTGCCGAACATCTCGAAATACTGCGTCGTGCGCTGGCCGGCAGCCTTCGCGTTCTCCGCAGCATAGAGCATCGAGACGCCGTCCATCGGACGCTGCCTGATGCCGTTCACGGTCTTCGGCTGCGGAATCTTCGCGGCCTCCAGCGCAGTCGGCGCGACATCCACGACGTGATGAAACTGACTGCGGATTTCGCCCTTCGTCTTGATGCCCTTGGGCCAGTGCATAACCATCCCGTTGCGCGTGCCACCGAAGTGTGAGGCCACCTGCTTCGCCCACTGGAACGGCGAATTCGTCGCCCACGCCCAGCCGATGGCAAAGTGCGGATAGGTCGTGGGGTCGCCCCAGGCCTCCAAGTGCTCCGTCATCTGCTCCGTTTTGCCAATGACGCCGTTGAGGGCCATCATTTCGTTGTAGGTGCCCTCGGGGCCGCCCTCGGCGCTTGATCCGTTGTCACCCACGATGTAAAAGAGCAGCGTGTTATCCAGCGCACCGATCGCTTCGAGTTGCGCGATGAGGCGTCCGATTTCGTGATCCGTGTGCTCGGCGAAACCGGCGAACGTCTCCATCTGCCGCTCGAAAAGCTGCTTCTGCGGCGCGCTCATGCCGTCCCAGGCCGGGATTTCCTTCGGGCGCGGCGTCAGCTTCGTGTTCGCGGGAATGATGCCCATCTTCTTCTGCCGCTCGAAGGTCTGCTCCCGCAGCTTATCCCAGCCGCCGCTGAACTGGCCTTTGTATTTCGCGATCCACTCCTTCGGCGCGTGATGCGGCGCGTGCGTGGCGCCGGTGGCGAAATACAGGTAAAACGGCTTGTCCGGCGTGAGCGACTTTTGCGCGCTCACCCAGTTGATCGCCTGATCCGTCATATCCGTGGTGAAGTGATAATCCGGCGACTGCTTGTGCTCCACGCGCACCACGCCGTCGTAGATCGCGGGTGCCCACTGGTTCGTCTCGCCACCGATGAAGCCGTAAAACTTGTCGAAGCCTGAGCCGGTCGGCCAGCGATCGTAAGGCCCCGACACTGACACCTCCCACGGGGGCGTCTCGTGATATTTGCCGAAGGCGGCGGTGCTGAAGCCGTTGGAGCGAAGAATTTGCGCCAGCGTGGTGATCTCCTGCGGACGGTTGCCGGTGTTGCCGGGAAAGGCTGTCGCCAACTCCATGATCGCGCCCGCGTTGTTCGCATGATGGTTGTGGCCGGTGAGCAGTGACACGCGCGTCGGGCTGCAAAGCGCGGTGGTATGAAAGCGATTAAACCGCAACCCGTTCGCCGCCATCTTATCGAGCGCCGGCATCCGGATCGGCCCTCCAAACGCGCTCCCCGCGCCGAAGCCGATGTCGTCGATGAGCACGACCACCACGTTCGGCGCACCCTGCGGAGCCGCTACTTCGAAGCGCGCCGGCGCCTTCGCATCACGCGCGTCGAGCGTGGTGATGGAGTCCGACTTCGGCTCCGGGATGGGAAGCGCGCTGCGGTCGATTTTGTCCTGCGCGGCCGCTGATGCGACAAATATCGCCCCGAGCGCGAGGCCCCGACGGATGAGATGGAATTTTAATTTCATAGTGGTGGGTGTGTGAAGCCGGGAGGCGGGAGAAGTGGATTCGCCCACTTCGCCGGCGTATACCAAATGGGAGAGATTGTCAGTTCGCGAAGCATGGAAGTCCGTCCCGTTAGGTGCTGCGCCATTATTGCGATTCCGCGCCCGTTTCCTGCCTGCGCCTGGCGATGGGCAGCCGGTACTCCGCACGCTGTAGCGGTGGGCCGAGGAAGACGCTGAGCGGAAACAGCCAGGGGACGTAGGAAACCGGAACGGTCATTGCGGTGCGTGAGCGGGCTTTGCGCCTGAGAGTTGGTGTCTTCACGGATTCAGGGTTGATGGCGGGGGAGAGCTGCTCCCTGCGGGTTGTCGCGTCTGCGTGGCCCATGCGATGGCATCAAGGAGGGCCTGGGAATCCACGGGCTTGCGAAAAAAGGCGGCGGCGCTGGCCTCGCGTGCGGCGAGACGCATTTCCTCAGTGTCATTGGCCGTGAGGAGAATCATGGCAAACTCCCAGCGGCCGCTGGCGCGGAGATGCTGCTGGAGTTCCAGCCCGCTCATGCGGGGCATCGTCATGTCGGCCACGATGCAGTCACCCGGGACAGGCAAGGGAGATGCGAGGAATTCCTCCGCACTGGCGAAGGCATGCCACCGCAACTCCGCGGAAGTGAACACGCGCCCGAGCGACCGGCGGACGCTGGCGTCGTCGTCGATGATAAAAACGGTGTGCTGGGTTGCGGGCATCGCTCCACCGAACGGGGGAACCGGCGCTGCTGCAATTCTACCTTGGTTGAACTGCGGAAGCTAGTCCGGCAGACGTGCGGCGGAGAATCCGGCGGCGGTGCACAGGCGCACAAGTTCCGCGACGTTATGGGTCTCCATTTTTTCAAAGACGCGCGAGCGGTGGACCTTGACGGTCTGCTCCATGATGCCCAGACAGGCAGCGATCTGTTTGTTTGGGGCACCGGTGATCATGAAGGACATGATCTCGCGCTCGCGTTCGCTGAGAACGGCGATGTGATCGCGGATGCCCTGTACCCGGGTGGAGGCCGCAAGTTGGTAGCGGTGCCTTGCCAGTCCCTGCCGGATGGCGCGGAGGAGTTCCTCATCATTCACCGGCTTGGTGAGGAAGGTGAGGGCGCCCTGCTGCATGGCCTTGACGGTGGAGGGGATGTCTCCGTTGGCGCTGAGGAAGACGATGGGAAGCTGGGTGCCATGACGAGCCATGCGGCGCTGCAGTTCCAGACCGTCGATCCCGGGCATGATGAGGTCCAGCACAGCGCAGGCTGGGTGGTCCGGGGCGGTGAATGTGGCGAGGAACTCCTCCGCGGAGGCAAACGCCTGCACCGCCAAATCCGCCGAACGCATCAGCCGGGAAAAGCTGCGGCGGACGGACGGGTCGTCGTCCACGATGTAGACAGTGTCCGGGGATTGGCTCATGCAGGGAGGATGCTGGTTGGTGAGAATGCGGTATCGTGTGATCCTCGCAATCAGGCATTCGCTGCGCCGCCGGTGACAGGCAGCAGGATGCGGAATTCGGCTCCGCCTCCTTTGAGGTTATCCGCCAGCAGTTGGCCGCCGAAGCGGTCGATGATGGTGCGGCAGATCGCGAGGCCGAGACCGAGGCCCGCGGCCTTGTTGGAGACGAAGGGTTGAAAGAGGCGATCCCGGATTTCCGGAGAAATCCCCGGGCCGGAATCCCGCACGCGGATGCAGAGTCTCCCGTCGCTCAGCGCCGTGGTGATCTGCACCGTTCGCAACCCTGGCATGTCTTTCACGGCGTCGAGACTGTTGAGCACGAGATTAAGCAGCACCTGGGTCAACTCCACCTTGCCGGCGAGCACCGACGGCAGGTCCGGTCCGCGAGTGAACACCAGTTCGGCGTGGCGGCCGACGCTCTCACTGTGCAGCAACTGCATCACCTGGCCGGCGATTTCATTGATATCGACTGGCTGCGGCTCTTCGCGGACATCCTTTTTGAACATAGCCCGCATGCCGTGGATGATCCCGCCGCCGCGCTTGGCATCGTCGGCGATGTCTTCAAGGATCGCCTGCATTTCCGCAGGGTCCGGCGCGCTCTTGCGCAGAAAACGCAGGCCGGCCTGGGCATTGTTGAGCATGGCGGTGAGGGGCTGATTGAGTTCATGGGCGATGGAACCGGAGAGTTCACTCAGCATGGCCACACGGGTGAGATGGGCCAGTTCCCCGCGGGTGCTCTGGAGTTCGCGCTCGTGAAGGAGCCGCTCCTGCTGATGCCGCAGGCGGCTGCGCATCCCCAGCCAAACCCCGCTGGAGAGCAGCCCGCCGGCCACTGTCACCACGAGCAGCAGGAACCACGTCGTCTGCCAATAGTACGGCTGCACGGCGAATGCCAGCGAAGCTCCGATTTCGTTCCATATGCCGTCATTGTTGGAAGCCCGGACACGGAAAAGATAATGCCCCGGCGCGAGGTCGTGGTAATAGGCCATGCGCTGGTTCCCTGCATCAATCCAGGCGTTGTCATTTCCATCGAGGCGGACCTCATAGCGGTTCTTTGCCGGCGCGGTGAGACTAAGAAGCTGTTTGGTTAAGCGGCGAGAGCCCTAAGGTTGCGGGCAATGGCGGAGATGTGGATCATGGCTTCCGAACAGAGGGTGCTCTTTTCATAATCCTTGCTCAGGCGGCGCTGGCCGTTGCCCCA
>JAQGPJ010000072.1 GCA_028293125.1 Verrucomicrobiales bacterium
TGAACTCAGCGGCCGCGGGAAAGTCCGGGACGGGACCTTGGAAGCGTCGAAAATCTCCAAAAAAACCGGGTTTATCGGGTAAAATCCATGTTTCGAGCACCGATTGCTCTCCAAATCCAATGGCGAACTTAAACCTGTCTGCTGGAGACCAGCTCGTTGGGAAATGAGTGGGAAAAACAGATGATCGGCCAGCGTTTTCCCCCATGGGCTGCCTCTAAAGCGTACTAACGGTTCAGTGGCTAGGGCCTGTCGACATTGATCACCAGAGGTTGTCAGCGGTGTAAATGGCGGCCAGAGCACAACAGATGAAGGCGAAAAACATGCGTTTGGTTTTTTCAAAGCGGCTCGCCAGCCTCCGGAACACTTTGAGGCGCTGGAACACGTTCTCCACGGCATGCCGTGTGCGGTAAAGCGCGGCGTCGTAAGGCCCGGGATCCTTGACGTTTTTGCGGGCCGGAATGCAGGGCTCGCAGTCCTGCGCACGGATTTTGTCCCGCAGCGGCCGGCTGTCCTGGCCTTTATCACCGACCACGGCGGTGTCCTCCAGGTTTTCCAAAAGCTTCGGGGCGACGGTCACGTCACTCACGTTTCCAGCTGTCAGCTCCATGGGGGCGGCCAGCTTTCCCAGGGCGTCCACCACGATGTGGATTTTGGTGTTGAGGCCGCCGCGCGATTTGCCGATGGCCTTGTCCTTCGCGCTTCCGCGGCCATTGGCGTGCTGGTGAACCTTGCAGTGGGTGCTGTTCATGAACACGGCCTCGGACGTGTCCCCGATGATCATGCGGTCCTGGAGGAATTCGAAAAAGCCCGCCGTGGAGAGCCGGTTGAAGTACTGATGGATGGCGCACCAGGGGCCGAACTCCGATGGCAAAGCCCGCCAGGCGCAGCCATTGCGCAGGAGATACCAGAGGGCGTTGAGGTGCCCGTCAACGGCGGCTGTCCGGCCGCCGCCGAGGGGGGATCCATGGTTGGCCTCACGGAACTCCCCGATCAGCTTTTTCATGAGCCCGCGCAGCGTCTCCGGCATGAAACTGTGAAAGTCAGTCATAAGTCAGACCGCAAAAATCAGTCTCAACATTGCAATTTCAAGCCTGCATCTGTTCAAAATTGCAACCGGAGGCAATGTCGACAAGCCCTAATCGAACCCCATCATGAGGCGCATGGACGTCGGAAAGGACAACTAAGGGCGAAAAGCGCCTTTTCCAAGGGCTCCACCGGGCAAACCGGTCAACCCAATAATGGGGTATTATTGAATTCCGGACCATGCCCGGAACTCCCGGTCGGCCATCCTCCGTCACCGCCCTCTTCCGGCGGCCCGCAGAAGATACTCCAGAGGGCCGTGCGCAAAGCGCCCCGTCCACCGGAGGGAGACCGCCATGGCGGCCAGGAAAAAGGCAGACGCCGCCGCCAGCGCCTTTCCGGGTGTGGACTCCGTCCAGCCCAGTGCCGCAACGCCCCCCAGCCCGATGACAATGTGGGCGATGTACCATGTGAAGGCCATCCTCCCCGTGGCCGCCAGCGCCCTCACGGGCAAACTTTCCCGCCAGCGCTCCGCCGCCAGGACACAGGCTCCGGTCACGGCCAAGGCGCAGCCTCCGGCATTGAGAAGAAAAAGCGGCAGCGGGGGCATGGACAGCAGGCCAAAGAGAGCCACGGCGCTTTCACGGTCCAGGCCCGGCTGCGGCCAGCGCTCCGTCCACCCCAGAAGGAGGCCGGACGCCAGCGCCGTGACGGCCACCGTCCCCAGACCGGCCCAAACGGCGGTGCGGGCCACCCTGGGACACGACCAGTCCAGGCGTCCCAGCCACAGACCGGAAATAAGAAGCCCGGTCCATGGAAAAACAGAACGGAAGCCGTCAAAGAAAAGATTGCGGACCGCTCCGGACGGCGTCCAGAGGCCATGGTATTTCATGGCGCTCCAGTCCCAGTTGCGGCTGTAGTCGAGGAGGAAAAACAGCAGGCAGAACAGGGCCGCGAAGCAGCCCGCAACGGTCAGCAGCGTCCGCCCGCCGCGCCTGATGAGCCATGGGGCCAGCAGCAGGGAGACGCCGTACACCCGGAGAATGTCGCCTTCCCAGATCATGAGGTTGAGAAATCCCAGAACCAGAAGCAGCAGGCCGCGCTGCCGGAGCATGGCGTCCGTCCCGGCCGGACCGCCCGCCGCGTCCGTCCTTGCCGCCAGCAGGGACACACCCATTCCTGCCAGCATCACAAAGACCGCCGCCGGACGGCCGTCCAGAAGGGACATCATGACGGCGCTCCACTTCCGGGGCGTCCCTGCGGCGGTCATCACCAGATTGAAATGCACCACCGTCATCCCCAGCACCGCGAGGGCGCGGGCCACATCAAATCCCGCGATTCTTTTCCTGTCCTTGAAGGAATCCGGGGGCGTCATGGGTGGAAAATGACCCTGCCGGATACTTTCAAAAGCGCAAAACCCGCCACCCGGAGCGGAGGATCAGGCTTTCGGGTGCCTTCCCAATGCTTTTACACGTTTGATGACATCTCATTTCTCCGGTGCGAGACGGGGATTAGGGATGACCTTGGCCGTCATCGCCTTAAGTTCCGAAGCCAGGGCCGCGTCGCTTTTATCCGCCATCAGTTTTGAAAGTGTCAGCATGGTTTCAACAAGCCTTTCGTCAAAGTGCTGCATGGTTTGCCGCATGCTCGGGCTCCACCCCTTCAATTGATTTCTGATCTCCTCATTTTGGGCGATCTCCCGCGCGAGGTATTTTTTGACATTACCGATGTATTTGAAATAGAGATCAAATTCCCCTGCCTCCAGTAACTGGTGCTTCAAATAGGTAAAACATTGTTTGGCAAACTCCGGCCTCCTCTGATCCAGCTCTTTGAAGAGTGCGAGGGAGCGGGATTCGTCCTCCAGATACCTGTTGATGGCCACAATATCGCCCACCAGATCACTGTTCTGGCCCCCCTCCTTCAATGGCGCGGTTTTTCTCCTCCCTTCTCTTTTCCAAAGATTGGCGGGCGGGCGGGTATTTCAATCCCAGTTCCACCCACTCGGACAAAGCGTAGGAAAGCCTCACTCCGGCCATGGACGGGCGGAGACGCAGGGCGTTCTCATGAAACCACTCATACCGTTCCAAAGCTTTGGCGTATTCTCCATTCCCTGCAAATTCCCGGGCATCATCCAGAGCCTGTGTCACCTCGTCCTTTTTGGGAGTTGCATTTTGGGACGGGGAGGGAGCGGATGGGGGTGTGACAGGAGGAAGCGCCGCCGCCGCGAGCTGGAAAAGCAAAACGGGAGTCATAATAAATAAACCGTAAACGGAATGACTGGATGGAGTCAACCACAGGTGTCAGGGGGCCGCCGCAAACACCCCTTGTGCGGCTTCGCGACGGAGACGATGAGGCAGCATTCAGGCTGCGGGGAATTCAATAATGGGGAAAGCCTTTTTCCGTGCGTGGATTCGAAATACCCAAATTCACCAGGCCCAAGGCGCAAGCCGGCACCGGGGTTGGAGCAGCGACAGAACCGTTAGTGCACTTAGCGACCGTCAGCCAGTCTTGACGCAGGCCTTCGAAGACGCTGAAAATCCCCATTGAAACCGGCTTTTCCCTTCCCTTCTCAACCCTTCGGCTTGAGCCGTGCATAAACCCTGCCCTCACCGGATCCCTCCACGGCGATGGCAGCGGATTCGAGCCAGTCGTGGCCGGGTTTGATGGTTTTGCGCAGCGGAGTCAGGGGACCGGTAGGAAGAGAGACTTGGCTGAAGCCTCTGTCCTCCTCGGAAACTACGGATAAGATCACCGAAGTGTGACTAACCGGATCAATGCCGATTTGGACCCACCGGTCGAAACCAGGCATTGTGTCCACAATATCAAGATAATCCTTTTTTCCATCCTTCTCAAACCACAGCTCCAGCTCGCCCTGCGGCAGATCCCTGAGCGGAAAGGCGACCATGCCCATCAGGTTCTGCAGAGCCTCAAGACGCCATGGTTCCGGAGGCGCTTCGGCCTGGGGTCCCGCAGGCCCGGCTATTCCCGACTGACGAATGGAAAGGATCGAAGTGAGGGGAAACCAGTGAAGGCCGCGGTGCGGTTCATGCCCGGCTCCCGGCACGCCGCTCAACACGAGAAACCGCTGCGTCTCCGCCACCACGTATCCGGAAACGGAAACCTCCACTCCGTCATAGGTGCCGGTCTGCCGCGAAATCGGCTTGAGACTGGAGACTCCAAGCGCCGAGCGGCTGAGCGCCACGGTTACGAAGGTTCCCTCCAGTGAAGGCGGGGATTTAGCCGGGAGCGCGGGCGCTTTCTGCTTGCTGCAGCCTGTTGTGAGGATACAGGCGGCGGCGATGGCAGAGATCAGTCTTTGCATGGCGGGGGATGAATTCAAAAACCGCAGTGCTCCGGCGCCGGCTTTTTACTGCGTCCTGAAATCCTTTCGACGGCTAATGGTCTTAAGCTCAGCAAATACTTTGGACGGGGCAAGCGTGGATTCAACGGGTGTGGCCCGCCGCCCGGAGCAGTTTTCCGCAATGCATAATTAGGTGAGGGATGCCATGCTTCCAAGGCTGGCTTATGCGCCGGAGTTCCTCGCCGCCCCGAACAGGGGCGGTGGGGAGAACAAGGCTGGACCATTCTCTCCGGCACGGAAACCGTGGAACCCGTGAGCGGTGGCTGGGAGAGGATGACGGTGGAGAATCTGACCACGGTCACCACCAATGCCACACGCTTTGCGCGCGTCAGAATGACCATTGTGCCCTGGGGCAGCCAGGAACTGCTTGCCCCGCAGCATTCACCCGTGAGCCCGTCCCGCGGACCATTTTGCACAGGATGACGAGTGCGGAAGATGGAATTTCCCCTTCCCTGCTTTTTTCGTCCACCCAACACAATAATGTATTTTATTGGTTCGAAATAAACCTCCCCCGGATCAGCTTTGACAGCTTAGGCATGGTGCATGGCGGCGGAAGCCATGCACCGGCACGATGCCGGCGGGAATTCAATCCCCGTAAATCCGGCTTTCCATCCACGGAGAAACGCGGTCACGGTGCTTTCAGCCGGTAATAAGCCCTTCCGGGGGACGGTGCCTCATCCAACCAGAGAATTGTCCCATCCGGCCCTGCGGTGAAGGGCAGCCCGGGCGTCCAAGCCTCCAAATCCGTTGAACGCTGCAGCAGATACTCCGCTCCCGGAAGAGCTTTGAAAGTGATGCGCATCCTGCCATCCGCCAGCCGCTCCGCCTGTGGTTCGCCACCGTTTTCACCGAAGGGAGCGGGCCCGCTTTGAGCGGTGTAGGAAAAAACGCCCACCGAGTTTGACCTCGGACGGCCGGCGGCGATGAGGTTTCCTGAGAATGAGGCCCCGTAGTATGGAGCCGCCACATAGGGAAAGCCGGTGCCCAGAATGCTGTTGGTCAAATCAATCAAACCCGCCGTGCCGCCGCCGCTTTTCCCCAGAGTCACTGCTCCGGAGTCCTTCGCTCCCGTGCCTTTCCAGTAACGGCTGCTGAACACATAATAGCCTCCGTTCAAAGCCTCCACCCCGTCCCGGCCAACCAGGTCGTCCTTTTTGGAACCGGCGATGGAGTTGGCGGTGCTTATCTCCCCGGTCCTTCCCGCCGTTCCATCACACCAGGCCACCGCTCCGGCGTCGGCGGCACCGCCCGCGTCCCAATACGGACTGCCGGCCACATAATTGCCGTCACTGAGCGCGGTGACCTCACCAATACGGTCCTCCGCTGTGGAACCCGTCAGGGAATTGGCGGCGCCCACGGGCCCGGTCCGGCCTCTTGTCCCGCCGCACCACGTGACCGCCCCGGCGTCAGGAATATCACCCTTGTCCCAGAGGACGCTCCTCACGACATAGTTCCCGTTTCCGAGCGCCACCACACCGGGATGCCTTCTTGAGCCCTCCATGGTGTCAGCGCCCACGTGATCATCCAAGGAGGTTCCCACGAGGGAATTGGCCGCGGAGACCACGTCAATAAGACCAGCGCCTCCATCGCACCACGTCACCGCCCCGGCGCGGAAGGCCGCCGGCCTGTTATGCCACTGGGGGCTGCAAACCACGTAATTGCCGTTTGCCAAGACCGTGAGGTAAGACTCCGGCCCGGTTCCAACCAATGAATTTTCCGCTGAAACCGTGCCGCTGAGGGGGCCGCCTCCGATCACATGCGTCACCGCTCCGGAGCCGAATTCCGAAGTCCGGTTCCACAGGGGGCTGCAGACCGCATAGTGCCCGTTGGCCAGAGCGGCCATCCCGCCGCCGCCAATGCAGTCACCCGCGGTTGCACCTGTCAGGGAACCGGCGGCGCTTATCCTCCCTGCCATGCCGGCGCTCCCGTCACACCACATCACCGCCCCGGAGTTCTCCGCACCGGGCTTATCCCAAAGCGGACTGGCCACCGCGTAATTGCCGTCACTGAGGGGGATAACATCCCCTTTTGGCCGTGCGGTTGTGCCCGTATCCATCCCGCCGCCGCCCGCAAGGTCTCCCGGCGACGATCCAATGAGTGAATTAGCCCCGCTCACCGGCCCGATCAGCCCGCCTCCGGCCGGGCACCATGTCACCGCCCCCGCGCCCGGCACTGTTCCGTCGCTCCATTGGGGACTGACAACGACAAAGTTTCCGTTTGCCAGTTCGACCACCGGGCCGCCAAGGCTGAGATCCCCGCCCCCGACCCGGCTTTGAGCTGCCGTGCCGAACAGGGCGTTCTCCGTGGAGACAGGGCCGCGGCGTCCGGTCCCGCCATCGCACCAGACCACGGCCCCCGCATTCCGCGCCCCTCCGTTGCTCCACTGCGGGCAGGTGACCACATAATCCCCGTTTTTGAGCCCCGTCACCGTGCCGACCTGATCGTTGATTATGGATCCGACCAGGGAATTGGCGGAGGAGATCACGCCTGCGGTTCCGACCGCTCCGTTGCCCCAGGTCACCGCTCCGGCTCCGGCATTGCCGCCGTTGCTCCAGTACCGGGCCGAGACCACATAGTTGCCGTTGCTCAGCGCCGTCACACCCGCCGATCCGCCCGCCTCCATGTCCCCGAAACCCGCGCCCGTCAGGGAGTTTTCCGCGGAGACCACGCCGCTCACCCCCGTGTCCCGGTTTCCCCAGGTGACCGCTCCGGTCCCCCGGTTCCACAGGTGACTGAGCACCACGTAGTTTCCATTGGCCAGCACCTTCACTCCCCCCATACCCACGTGATCGCCCCTGTGGGAACCGGTCAGTGTGCTGATCAGCACCCCGGCGGGGGAGTAAAGATACACTGCCCCGACATCGTACATGAAACCGGGCGCATAGAGGAACGGATCGGTCACCACGATGTTGCCGTTGGGCAGAATCGTCACTGTGGAGCCGAATTCGCCGCTTTCCTCCGGTGCCTTAATATCTGTCTGGCCTGCCCGCGTATACGGCGGGAGAGTGAAAAGCACAGCCGTCAGGGCCGGGAGCAACAAGGAGGAAGGGGGGAATTTCATCAATCTGGGGAGCAAGAGCCGTGATAATAATTTAACGGCAATGAATCGACAAGACTCATACTGGTTTGGGAAACTGACGACCAGCTCATAGGATTTGGGAATGCCGTACAATTTTCGTTCCCTTGGAAATCATGAAAGCTGCGATGAGGCGCTCCTTGGGTATAGTGCCCGTATTCTCACAGTGAGTCAGCAAGGCGGCAATCACATCGCCACGCCCGCTACCCAGCCATGCATCCGGCCCCGGCAAGGCAAGCCGGCGTCCCCGGCCCGCAAGAACCAGTTGGCCGGATCCCGTCCAAACATTCTCAATGGAGGACCATGGCATGAAGAATGCGCCGAGCATGGAGCGCTGTATCACTCCTAGAGCATCAACGCTGACTGTTCCGGAATACAGGAACAGGTATGCGCCCGCCAATGCAAAGTCCACGAAAACTGAAGGAATCCAAAGAGGGAAAGGCTCCCGGCTTAGAAAGCAAAGGACGGTGAACCATAAACACATGAGGAAACAAATTGCTCCAACAACCTGGGCGATGCGCTGGTTGCACGACGCGCGGCGGGGAACATTCGGCGCGCAACTCATGGGTTCTGGAGATTTTGTGTGGGCTGGCAGCGCGGGGCGGCAAAGAACCGCCTTTTCTGGGTGCCGCTCCGGGCTCCGGGGTCAACCCAATAATAGATCTTATTGTTTCGGATTTGAATTTTCTCGAGAAAATTGAATATTATTGTGTTTCAACGGGGAAGTGCCTTCCTCTCCTCCAGCCAATGCACCAGCACCAGACGGAAAGTGCTCCTTTAAGATTCTCTCAGTCCGCCGGGCGCAGTGGGCGCGAAAGAAGGGGTTTGTAGCAGTGAGCCCATGGATGACAAACTGCTGATCCGGGGCTGACAGAGTATGAAAACGGTTGGTGGCTACGTCGGCGAGGCGCTCCTCCTGCAGGCGGGTGCGTTCTGCAGCGGGTTTGAGCTGCAGGTCCACACTGCGGAGGTCAGGCGCGGCGGTTTTGTGGGCAGACACTTTTTTCAAGTTTCCTTTATCTTCTGAGGGGAAAGATAATTCTCCTCCAAAACCCGGCGCATGAAGCCGGCAGGACTTTTGGCTTTGCCGGCAGCGACGAGCTGGCCTGTCCTTCGGAGGAACTTCCTGAAAAAGCCGGCATTGAGGCACCCTGCGAAAAGAGCAGGGGGGAATGAAAAGGGCTGGGACGTTTGGAATTACTTCTTGCCTTTTATCCTTGGGGGATGTGGGGGATAGCAGCAGCACCTGCAAAGTCTAAAAATGAGAATCATCTCCGTCATCAACGCCAAAGGAGGCTGTGGAAAAAGCACCATCGCTATGAGTCTGGCCGCCGGACTGGGACTCCGGGGGCGGAAAGTCCTTCTGGTCGATATGGACCCTCAGGCTCAGATCACTCTCTGGCTGAATGCCGGGGACGGACTGAGCATTCCCGGATCACTGCTTTCAGCTTTCCTAGGACGGCAAACTTTGCGGGAGGTCATTCAGAAAACCGCTCTTCCCGGTGTCTCATTCGTTGCCAGCACGGATGCGCTTGAGGAATTTGGCCGCCGGGTGACGGAGGATTCGGACTATGCCACCCTGTTTGCCCGGCTGCTCTTGGATCCCGGAACTCCCACGTTTGACTTTGCAGTCATCGATTCCCCCAATCAGATCAGCCCGATCATGGAGAACGCCGTCTTTGCCACTGATCTTTTTGTGGTGCCCTTCGAAAGCACCAAATCCGTCCGCTCCTACGCCAACTTTTTCAAACTGGTCCTGAAACTCCGACCGGAGGAGGATCACGTGACCCTGCATGTTCTCTCCAATTTGTCCCGCCAGCCAGGCCTCCGCACGGAGGTGCTGCAGGTCATGAACTCCCACGGAATCTGGCCCGCACGCACTGAAGTGCGCTCCTGCGGATGGCTGGCCCGCGTGGACGAGCATGGCGGATCCATCTTCCGCTACCGTCCTCACTCCCATGGCGCGGAGGATATGGCCGCGCTCACGGATGAGGTTCTGTCCTTTTTTCAGCCGGTCAAAAAGGCACCCAAAGCAAGCGAACGTCCTGCAAAATGAGCAAACCGCATCAATCCGTGGAGATGGACAACAATCAGAAACCCGCCGTCAACCGGCTGGACATGGTCAGACAGATGGCGGCGTCCGGCGGCTCCTTTGGACTGGCGGCGGAGGGACGCAAAATCGTGCCCCTCGCCTCCATTGATGAGGACCCCCAGAACGAGCGTCGGACTTTTAGGAACCTTGAGGGGCTCGCGGCCTCGGTGAAAACTTTCGGAATTCTGGAACCGCCCACCGTATTTGAGAAGCCGGATGGCCGGTATCAGATCATGACCGGCCATCGCCGGTTCCGCGCCGCCGGGATGGCCGGAATGAAAAAAATTGAGGTGCTCATACGGAAAAACGAGGAGGGAAAAACTCTCCGGACCAAGTCCATCATCTCCAATGTGCAGCGGGAGGATGTGAATCCCATCGAAATGGCGAACGCCCTGCAGTCTCTCGTGGATGACAATGAGGTGTCCACGCAGAGCGCTCTCGCGGAGCTGATCGGAAAGGACAAAACATGGGTTTCCAAAATGCTGCGCATTCTCAGTCTGCCGGCCACCATCCAAGAAAAAGTTGCGACGTCGCAGCTTTTGGTGAGTTACGACGCCGTGGCGGAAGTAGCCCGAATTGAGGATCCCCGGCAGCAGAGCCGCCTTATTGATTTCCTGCTTTCCGGAGCTTCTGTGCAGCAGGTCCGGCAGCAGATCAAAGCCGCCAAAAGCGATGGAGCCGAAAATCCGGCCAATCTCTCCGCAGCCCACATCCGGCACCTTTTCATCACCGCTCACGGATCCGCCGTGATGATCAAGGCTCCGGGAAAGGAAAAATTCACCGATGCTCAGAAAATTCAGGCTCTTGAAGAGGCCTTGGAGGCGCTCAAAGCGGCACCGCAGGAGTAAGGAAAAAGTTGCGACGTCGCAACTTTTGGTGGGTTGCGACGCCGGAGCGGAGACGGGCGGATCGGAAGTGCGTGGACCGTCAGCGGTCGCCGGAATGGGGGGGTAGGGTTGCAAAACGCTTCGCATCCCCAATCCACCGGCTCAGCCACTTGGGGAAAAGTTGCGACGTCGCAACTTTTGGTGCCCTGCAATGATGCAGTGGAGGTGACTCGAGACTGAAAGCGTGTGGATTACCGGTGCCCCGTCCGTAAGTCGACACTGCTCCATCATGGCCATTTGGATGAACAGGACGTGGGATGCCAAAGCGCTGCGCGCCCCTTAACCACCCAGCATGACCTGCAGGAAAAGTTGCGACGTCGCAACTTTTGATGATCCGTGGCACCACAGCGAAGTTGGATCGGGTTGGGGGCACCAGACAGCAAAGCCGCCTTATGGTGGTGACATACAGATCACCATTGGGAGTTCAGTTCCTGGTGTCCGGCTATGTCCTTGGCGTGTATGTCTTCAATACCCGCCTGTTTGCGTTCTCATGCCTGCCAAAAAATCACTCCGTCCCGAGGCTGCCCATCATTCCGTCACAGTGGCTCTTTCCTCAAACGTGCTGGTCGATGTTAGGGAACTCATTTTGACCGCCCGGGAAACCGTCGCCCGTGGAGTCAACACCGCTTTGGTGGCGCTTTACTGGAAAAATCGGGGAACGCATCCGCCGCGACGTGCTCAAGGAGAAGCGCGCGGCCTATGGGGAAGGGATTTTGCCGACACTGTCGGCAAAATTGGTGCCTGATTTTGGCTCGGGATTCAGTGAGCGCAATCTGGCACGCATGATCTCTTTTCCGAAGTTTTTCCGGACCAGCAGATTGTCGCAGCACTGTCGGCTCAGTTGGGTTGGTCCCATTTTGTTGAACTCATCCCGCTGAAAAAGCCTCTGCAGCGTGATTTTTACGCCGAGATGTGCCGAGTTGAGCGGTGGAGCGTCCGGGCCCTCTGCGAAAAAATCAGCGGCATGCTCTACGAGCGCACCGCGCTTTCCAAAAAGCCCGATCAGCTCATCGCGGTGGAGCTTCAAGGCCTCCGGAAAAAGGACCGTCTTACGCCTGACCTGGTCTTCCGTGACCCCTACCTGCTCGATTTCCTTGGGCGCAAGGATACCTATTCCGAAAAGGACCTTGAGTCCGCCATCCTGCGGGAACTGGAGTCCTTTCTCATGGAGTTCGGCAGTGACTTCGCCTTCGTCGCACGGCAAAAGCGCATCACAGTGGATGGGGAGGATTTTCACCTCAACCTGCTCTTCTATCACCGCCGCCTCCGTCGTCTTGTCATCATTGATCTGAAGCTTGGCAAATTCGCCCCCGCCGATGTCGGACAGATGGAATTCTACCTCCGATGGCTCAAAAAGCACGAACTGCGGTCCGGCGAGAAGGCCCCGCTCGGCCTCATCCTGTGCGCCGAAAAATCCGACGAACGGATTGAGGTTTTTGAACTCGCCACGCGCGGCATCCGCGTGGCTGAATACCTTACGGCTCTTCCGCCAAGGAAGCTTCTGGAACAAAAGCTCCATCAGGCCATTCAGTCCGTGGACCAGCGTGTTTCCGAATTCACGGCCCGTCAGAAATGATAAAGCCTCCTTGGGATTCCCTGCGCTCTGGAAGCCTTCAGCTTCAAAATCGATATGGCGCAGCCTGCCGGGACGGCCAATTTCCCGACAGGTTTCCGCCTGAAAAGATCATGGGGCCACAGTCACGCGGAAGCGCAGGAACTGGCGGGGAACAGCAGGGCTGAGAGGAGTGGCGGACTGGTATTGAACGGTTTCGGTGCCGTCACCGTTGTTTTTACGGCCGGCATACTTGATGGCATCCGGCTGGGTGGCGGACCAGGCGCTCAGCGCGGATGACACTTCGGCGGCCATGATGACGTCGTCGGTGCCAATTTTCTGGACAAACGAGATCCATGGGAAAGCCACACCGTTATCCTCAGCGGTCCGGACACTGACCGGAGCGCCGGGGCTGGCCGCTGTCGGTGAATACCCGGCGGCATATTCCATCGGCGCCGGCAGACCGTCGCCGTCGCTGTCGGAGTTGGCGTCCGTGACTCCGAATGCGGCCAGCCAGGCAGAGAGGGAAATGCGGTCATCCACCCCCGGAGTGCCACCCACCGCCGCACTGGTGCGCCAAGAGGCGGGGTCAGCGGCATTGGTTGCGCCGGGGCGGACAGCGGTCAGCGAATACCCGGCCCCATCCGCATCCACCGGCCAGGGTGCAGTGTCCGAATAGACGAACTCCGCAATGATTCCACCGTCCGCGGCTTTCAACTGCAGGGTTTCGCCGCTGTTGGACAACGCCGGGGAGGTGGAGGCACCGAAGCCGGACGGGGCGGCGATGCCTGCGCCGTAGCGGACCGCAAAGGCTTCCGGATTGCGGGAAATCACGATGCGTCCGCCGGGAGTCAGCAGGGTGGGCGGCAGGGTCATGGCAATACCGTCGGTGAAGGCGGCTCCGGTAAGGTCCACAGTCAGCGTGGGGGAGGTGTTCACCAGTTCCACAAATTCAAACTGCTCCTCGTCGGCATATCCGGCTGCGGCTTCAGCGGCGGACGAGGCGGCGGGATGATACATGACTTCGCTGACCGCCAGATTTTCGGCGGAGGCCGGGACGCTGGTGCCGGTTCCCGTGATGGCCACGGTAGCACTGCCGATCAGCACTCCACTGCGGTCATAGGCTGACAGGCTGACCGTGTTGGCTCCGGGCTTTACAGGAACGGTCACACTCCAGGCGTTTTTGGCGGTCCAAGTGATGGCCAGAGGCTGTCCGGTGGAGGTGAGGCGGATTTCCGCCACGTTCACCCAGCCTGTGCCTTTGATCACAGCGGTGCTCTCCGCAGTGCTGCCGCCATCAGGCGTGATGATGGCGAAGGCCACCGGTGGCACGGCGGCGTTCACCGCGCTGAGCACGAAGGTCCGCCGCGAACTGATATAGGAGATATACTGTGTGAGATTTTGCGAAGGTAGGAACTGGCCATAGTGCTGCGCCCAGGGAGTCATGTAGGCGGAATTGAAAACGGTGCTGCACAGTTCCTCCAGCTGACCGTAATAACTGCGGAAATTTGCTGGCGAGGCGTTGAGCATCTTCGTCAGATCGCCATTGTTCACCACACTGGAGGAGGTGCTCAGATTGAAGGTGAAATCCATGTCCCACGGAAAATACATGGCTTTGCCATCGTCCGGGCGGAAGTACACCAGAAGATTGTGCTGCGAGCCGGAGCTGTAGCTATCCCCCACGCCGAAAAGGGTCTGGATGGCGAAGGCGCGCAGCCACTCATCGACATCAACCTTCTGCGGCAGTTCGGCATTGTAGGCGGCTCCGCTTTTGCTGAAGGTCTGCAGCAGGCTGATCAGGCCGGAATAATCGTCCGCATCCCGGTTGGTGTCGATGAGCCAGTGCCAGCGGTAGCGCTCCTTCTCCAAGCCGCCGAGGGTGCGGGCATCCACTCCTCTGACATCATCGGGATCAGGCCGTTTCAGGCCCTCCACTCCCCCCGTGGTGGTGGTGGGATAATAAATCAGCTCGAACTCGAACATGCGGCCATCCCCTCCGTTTTCGAATTGGTTGTCCAGCCACTCATTGTCAAACCGGGACTTCAGCAGCATGGCGGAGCCGGTGTGCGCGGATTTGGGAGCGATGACGCGGATGAGATCATCATTCATGGAGGGAATCCCGCCGGCGCTGGCGGCGGCGTGTTTCACCATGATCTCCTTCTGGCTGAACTCATCACCCGATCCGGAACGGTCGATGGAGATGGTGCCGTGCGCGCCGAGGAACAGATGGTCGTCCGGAAAGCTGACATTGAAGCCTACCCGGACATCCTTCGGTCTCCCGCGTTCGCTGCCTTTGAGACGGACGCCGCAGTCGTAATAAATGCTGCTCTCGTTGTAAATCACCGTGCAGCCCAGCGGGTCATTGCTCATGACCTGGGTGTTGGTGTGCATAAAGCTGACATCCGCCGCGGTCATGACGATGCGGAAATTGTTTGGCTGCACCGGACCGTAATCCAGCTTGGCCTGCCCATCCTCCCAGGGAATCATGGCCCGGGAATCCAGCCCCGCGGCGGGCTCCAGGGAAACCGCGCCGGCATTGTCCTGGGCGGAGACATAAAACTGGACCTTCGCTCCCTTGGCCTGCGCGGGCACGGTGCCGAAGAATTTGCCGCTGCCGTTTGAAGTCATCGGCGTGGAGGAGAAATCAACGCCGTTGACCGAGTAAAAAAGCGTCAGGCCAGTGATGCCGTCCGGATCCGTGGCGTTCACGGACACGGTGGCGGGTGCGCCGGCGGCGGGCACGACGGGGAAATGGGTGAGCCCGTTCAGCTCCGGCCCGGCATTGGCGGTAAGGGTGGAGTTTGCCGCGCCAGGAGTGCCGCCATCCGGCTGGGCCGTGAGTTTGGTCACGGCGGCGGCGCGGTTGAAATAAAGGCGGGTGTTCAGGGCGTTGGAGCCGCTGAGCCACTTGGCGCGGAAGGAGATTTTATAATCTTTGGAGCTGTTGATCGTAACGAACGAAGCCCCACTTTTGAGCGTGGTCTCGGCGTGATTGTGCATGTGCTCGGAGGCTCCGCTGGCCTGCAGATGGAGCACCTTATTGCCGGGGCTGTCCGGATCATCAATGACCTCCACATGCCGGTGGGTGCCCAGAAAACGCCATGCCGCCATGGACCCGTTATTGAAGCCGCCATTCTGAATGAGTTCGCGGGCGGTGCCGGCGGGATCCTCAATCACGCTGATGTCGTCCAGCAGAATTTCCCCCGAATCCAGCAGACCGAAAATGAATTCGTTATACTGAGTGGGGTCGTTCTGACCATTGGTGGCGCGGGCAGTATAGGTGTAGGCGCCCCATACCCGGCGGGCGGTCTCATTGCTGGCCGCCCAGGAGCCGGGGGAGTTGTTATCGGAACGGGGATCACGCAGCTCCAGACTGGAGCCGCCGCCGTCCGGAATGCCGGGCCAGCGGCCGCCGTCGGAGTAGTTCACCTCATCCACGGGATTCCCCACAGCGTCCTCCAGACGCACCAGCTCCCCGGAGCGTGACAGCGAGCCACTGAACTCGCCAACGATGGACAGTCCCGGATGTTTGGTGGCCATCGACGCGGCGTTGCGGGCCACGATCAGGTATCCGCCGGGCGGCAGGGATGAGCCTGCGGGAAACACAAAATCCACTCCCCTTGTGAAGGCCCAGCCACTTAAATTCACCGCCGCCGTGCCGCGGTTGTGGAGCTCGATCCACTGCTCGTCGGAGTTCCGGAAGGGGAGCGGCGGATTTGCCTGCTCCTCCAACGGGCGCGGGTTATACATGAGCTCATTGATCACAATGTCCCCGTTGAGGGAAAAAGTGTTCGCCGCGCCAAAAGTGGGCGCGCTCGGATGCAGCCAGCGCGCGTCCAGACGTCCGCGCAGGCTGTTGGTGACGGCGCGGGCATCGCCGAAGGCCCCGCCTCCGGCCGTGAACAGGAAGAGCTTGTTCCCGGAGACCGGAGCGAAGCCCAGAGTGGCCGCATTGACTGTCACAAATCCGCCGGGCGCGACAGCGGCGGCGGAGGGGAAGGTGTAAGCCGGACCCGCGGAGCTTTTCAGCACCCAGCCCGTGATGTCCACCGGAGCGGACGAAATATTGGTCAGCTCCACGCGGAAGTCAGGATCAGTGGCGGGGCTGATTTCATTGATCACCACCGAGGTCAGCGCAGTGTTGGCGGAGGGAGGCTGCTCCACAGCCTCCAAAGAGGCCGCAAAAACCATGTCCGGGCTGGAGGGCGGGTTCTGATGCACCTCCACCGCAAGGACATTGGCTCCGGAGCGCAGCAGGGTGCCGGGCACGGCGATGGCTGCGGAAAGCGAGGCGTTCCCCACTTCCGCGGAGGCCGTCGTGTTATACTCCATCGCCCCGTCCGGCATGTTGAATCGGGAAATTTCCGTGCCGTTCAGGTAAAACACCGCTCCGTCGTCTGTCAGGTGCCGCAGGGTCAGCGTTGTCAGGGAGGGGACACCGCTGAAGGAGAAGGTTTTGCGGAAATAGTGGGCCGGGACGCCGCCCGTGATCTGTGTTTTCAGGGAACCGCCGCCGTTGGGATCCGTGGGGGCGGTGAGCGGCGTGAAGGTGCCGGAGGCCAGTCCGGCCACGGAGGAGACAGGCAGGGCGCGGGTCCACAGAGCCACATCGTCCAAGCTGCCCGACCAGTTTTCACTGGTCTGGTCTCCTCCGAAATAGAAGGGCTGCGGGTTTTCGGTTCCCTGCGTGATGGTGCCGCCGCCGGAGGCCGTTCCGTTCCGGTAATAGGTCAGGGTGGGACCGGATTTCACAATGGCGTGGTGCACCCAGCTGCCGGTGGGGAAGTCGGAGTAGTCCGCATTCTGGCCGGCGGCCCCGCTGTGGTATTCAAACGAGCTCGGGGTGAATTTGAGGAATTCCCGCGGATTCCATTCCGAACCTGAGGGACTGTAGCGGTTTCCCAGCACCACCGAGGTGCCGCCTCCCTCATTGGAATTTGCCCAAAAAGCCCAGGTGAAACTGTTGGTCAGGGTCATCACCGGGATGAGCGCACTGCCTGTGGAGACATAATCCGAAGCACCCTGCAGGCTGAGCACCCGGCCGCGCACAGGATCGGCTGCCCACGAGGGCCCGTTCACCAAAGTGCCCGCCTGCCCGCCGGTGACTGCATTGGCGGCCACCGTGCCGGAGGTTTCATTCAGCGGCCACCACGCCAGCAGACCTTCACCCGCTCCGGAAACAGCGGCGTTTCCGGAATACAGCGCGGCCTGCGCGGAGGGCCAGGCGGTGTCATTGTAGCCGGTGGTGCTCCATTCCGCGTCAGGAGCTGCAGCCTCCGCGCGGTATTTCCACACATCATCCAAAGCCGCGAGGGTGGTTTCCACCACCCCCTGTCCCTCAATGGGAAAATTCGCAGCTCCGGGCGTGCCGCCCAGCGCGGGGCTGGCAGTCCAGTTGGAGGCTCGGCTGTCAGCGCTGCCTTGGTCCCGCTTGGCCAGGGTGGGCCCGCCGCCATCCGGTCCCACCGGCCAGTCCCCGCCGTCGGAGTAGGTCACCTCATCCATGATGCGGTTGCTGTTGTTCTCCAGACGCAGGGTGTCGCCCGAGTTGTCCAAAGCGCCCTTTAAAGGCCCCATGGCCCCTTTCCCAGCCAGTCCTGCATTCGCGGGGTCCGCCGCCACCACCATAAACCCATGCCCCGCAATGACCGTGCCTTTGGGAAATGTGTAGCCTGTGCCACCGCTCAGGCTCCAGCCGGAGATGTCCACGTTCACCCCCATCAGGTTGCGCAGCTCGATCCATTCGGTGCCGCCTGCCGTGGCCGGGTGGTAATTGATCTCATTGAAAACCACCACACTGTCCGCGGACCGGGCTGGGGCGGCGCACAGGCAGACGGAGACCAAGGCGGCCAGTTGGACGCCGGCCAGAGGGGAGCTTGATAATTTCACAGAAGGGGTGCGGGGGGAATCGGGCTGAAGGGAAACGCTTCCGTCAGGTGCTGCGGTCACATTCCGTGACGGAGGCGTGACAGACGATTATGCGGACCTGGTCAGGGAAAAGGAAGTAAATTCAAATTCCGATGGTGGCCCTCCACATCCTGGCCTTTCTCCTCCCCTCCTCCGGGACCCATTGGAGCCGAAACCGATCAAGGTATATTCGACTGCTGGGCGGGATGGCCTGAGCCACCGGGACTGCCGTCACTTATAACTTCGCCAGCAGGCTGGCCTTCAGGGCAAGGGCAAGTTTTTGAGCCTTGTCAAGGCCTTCGACAATGGCGGGGCGATCACTGGACGGCAGAGTGCCAAGCCATACGCTGAAGTTTTCGTTGGTTATGGACAATGGAAGTGAGGCGGTGGCCGGGCTCACTTCAGGCCCGGATCGCCCCGCCTTCATGGCAACAGGCCGCACCCGGCGAAATACATGGAGGGAGCCGACGTATAGTCAGAAAACCCATGGGCCGTTTCCATTTCACCCTTCAATCCCGCAGCACAGCGGCGCTGTTGTGCATTTCCGCGGGCATGCCGCTGGGTGCGGCGGAGGGAAAACCGGATCCGGAACCGGCGGAGGCCATGCGTGTTCTGAAGGCCAACTGCCTGTCCTGTCACAATGAGGAGAAGCGCAAAGGCGGCCTGGCTTTGACCTCCCGCGAGGCTTTGCTGAAAGGAGGCGAAAGCGGCGCTGCGGTGATTGAAGGCAATCCGGACGCCAGTCCCCTGATCCAGTCGCTGGCAGCGGATGCAGATCCCCATATGCCGCCCAAAAAGCAGCTCAGCGATGTGGATCTCACCCAGCTCAGGAACTGGGTGCGGGATGGGTTTGCCTGGGATGCGGCGGCGCTTGCCGGCCCCGCATCGGCTCCGCGGCCGGTGTCGCTGGCGGCCATGTCCTCCGCTTACAAACCGATCATGGCTCTGGCTCTGTCGCCGGACGGCTCCCGGCTGGCGGCAGGTTGCGGGAATGAGGTTCTGCTTTTCAAAATGGACCCGGCGGGCCCGGTGCTGCTGGCGCGGGCACAGGCCCATCCCGACACGGTCCAGTCCATGGCATGGATGCCTGATGGCAAGATTTTGGTTACTGGCGCATTCCGGCGCGTGGTGGTCTGGAATACAGAGAACCTGACTTTGCTGCGGGAGACAGTATCCGGGCTCACCGACCGCATCAGCTCCATTCTGGTGCTTCCACAGGCGCCTGGCCAGGCAGTGCTGGCGGACGGGCTGACGGCGGAGAGCGGTGTTGTCAGGGTCCTGGACACGGGTTCAGGGCATGTCCTGCGTTCGTGGACGGCCCACACGGACACCATTTACGCCATGGCGCTGAGTCATGACGGCAAGCATCTCGCCACGGCGGGGGGCGACAAACTGGTCAAGCTGTGGGACCCGGCCACAGGCACGGAGACCGCCCGTCTGGAAGCCCATTCCTCACAGGTGCTGAGTGTGGCCTTCAACCCCGATGACACCCAGCTGATCACCGGCGGGGCGGACCGCCAGTTGAAGGTCTGGGACGCGGGAACGCGGGGGAATCTCATCAGCCTGCCGGTCAGGGACAGCGCCTTCAATGCCTTGGACTGGAGCACTTCAGGAGCTGCGGTTTTCGCGGTGATGAACGACGGGGCGGTGATGAAATACACGAATTTCAAAGCCCACACCGGCGCCCAGAGCTCGGAGACCGGAAACGAGCGGCGTCTGGGAAAGGTGGAGTCAGCCCTTTACTGCCTCACGGTCAGCCCTGACGGGGAGCGCTTTTTCGCGGGTTCGCACAACGGAACCATTTTCGGCTGGGACAAGGAGGGAAAACCGATGGACCCCATCCGTGCCGCCACCGTCTCAGTGCCCACCGCCATCACCCCGCCGCCGCCATGAAATCCGCCATACAGACACTGCTGCTTTCCGGCCTGGCCGCTTTGCCGGTCTGGCAGGTCCGTGCCAGCGAGGCGGCACCGGACGCTGGAAAGAGGGCAGTGACGGAGGACGTTGGATCCTTGGTTATTGAACCGCCGGTGCTGGCCGTGGAGGCGGGGCATCCCGCGTCCTTTTTGGTCACCGCCCGCCGGCTGGATGGATTTGAAACCGATGTCACGGCCAGTGTCGCGGTGGGCTCAAGTGACACCGGCAAGCTCAATCCCGCCGGTGCCGGTGTGGTGCGCGGAATAGCCGTGGGCACCGCATCCCTGACGGTGCGGCTGGGAAACCACCAGACGGAGCTGCCTGTTCAAATCACGGCCCCGCCCTCCGATGCACCGGTCTCCTTTGTGCGCGATGTGCTGCCGGTTCTGGGAAAAGCGGGGTGCAATGCCGGTGCCTGCCATGCCAAGGCTGACGGCCAGAACGGATTCCGACTGACGGTTTTCTCTTTTGATCCAAAGTCCGACTATCAAAATATTGTCGAGGGAGCCCGGGGCCGCCGCATCTTCCCCTCCGACCCGGAGGAGAGCCTTCTTCTTCTCAAAGCCACGCAGACCGTGCCGCATGAGGGAGGCGTGCGCTTTGAGCGCGGCTCCGACGCCTGGCGCACGCTGACGGCATGGATCGGCGGCGGCATGGCCTATCAGAACAAGGATGAACCGGCGGTGGCGGCCATCTCGGTGTTCCCGCAGGAACGTCGCTACCGGAAAGGCGCCTCCCAGCGGCTGGTGGTGCATGCCCGGTATGCGGACGGTTCCGTGCGGGATGTCACCGCGCTTTCCAAATTCGAATCCAACGACAAGCAGATCGCCACCGTTAGCGAGGACGGGAAAATCACGGTGGACCACCTCGGCGGCCAGGCGGTGGTTGTGGCCCGGTTCATGGGCATGGTCGGGGATTCCAAAGTGATGGTGCCGGCGGACCGCCCGCTGCCGGAGGAGAGGTATCAGTCACTGCCGGCGAACAATTTCATCGACACCCTGGCGTGGAACCGCTTCCAACAACTGGGCCTGTTCCCTTCGGAGCCCTGCACGGATGCGGAATTTCTGAGGCGCGCCTCGCTGGACACTCTAGGCCTGCTGCCAAAGCCTGAGGAGGTCCGCAGCTTCCTGGCGGACACCGATCCGGAAAAACGCGTCAAGGCCATTGAGCGCTTGCTGGCGCATCCGGCGTGGGCGGACCTTTGGGCCACTAAGTGGGCGGACCTGCTGCGGCCCAACCCGGACCGTGTGGGGGTCAAGGGAGTGTATCTGCTGGATCAATGGCTGCGGGAAAGCTTTCGGGAGAACAAACCCTGGAACCAGTTTGTGCGGGAGATTCTGCTCACCCAGGGCAACACCCACCGCTACGGCCCGGCGGTGGTCTACCGGGACCGGCGCGAACCGGCGGAGCTGACCACCATGTTCAGCCAGCTCTTCCTGGGCACGAGGCTGGAGTGCGCCAAGTGCCATCATCACCCCAACGAGAAGTGGAGTCAGGAGGATTTTTACCGGCTTGCAGCCTACTTCGCGCCTCTGCATCCCAAAGGCGGCGGCATTTCTGCCCCCATCTCCGGGGGGAATGAGACTTTCTTTGTGTCCGCCGTCGGATCCCTGAAACATCCCGTGACAGGCGAGGTGATGAAACCGCAGCCGCCGGATGGCCCGCAGGCGTCCATCAAAGAGGGGGAGGATCCCCGGCTGGCGCTGGCGGATTGGATGCTGGATCCGGAGAATCCCTTCTTCGCGCGCGCCATGGCCAACCGCATCTGGGCGCAGTTTTTCGGCAAGGGGATTGTGGACCCGGTGGATGATTTCCGGCTCTCGAATCCGCCCTCCAATCCTGCGCTGATGGACGCTCTGGCGGCGGAGTTCATCCGGCTGAATTACGACGGCAAGGCGCTGGCCCGGACCATTCTCCAGTCGCGGCTTTACCAATTGGGCAGCGAACCGAATGAAACCAACACCGCGGACACCCGGAATTTCTCCCGCTCCTACCGCCGGCGCATGGCCGCCGAGGTGATGGCCGATGCGGTGGCGGACATTACCCAAGTCCCGACGAAGTATCCGGGCATGCCGGTGGGATCGCGCGCCATGACCTCGTGGACTTATAAAGTCGATTCGCGCACCATGGACGCCTTTGGCAGACCCAACTCCAGCAGCGACTGCCCCTGCGAGCGCAATCTGGCCCCCGCGATCGGCCAGGCACTGCACCTGATGAATTCCGACGTGCTGCAGACCAAACTGGCCAGCACTGAGCCCCAAGCCCGCGTGCAGCGCCTGGCTGCGGAAAACGCCGCTCCTCCGGAGGTGGTCGCTGAGCTTTATCTGGCCTGCTATGGCCGACCTCCGGCGGCGGATGAGCTGGCGGTGGCCGCCGGGCGGTTTCCGGCGGATCCCAAGGATGCCGCAGGCCGCCGTCAGGCAGTCGAGGATATCCTCTGGTCCCTGATCAACTCCGCTGAATTTGTCTTCAACCACTGACCTCTCCCGATTATGGCTGTGCATCTAAACTGCGATGGATCATCGCGCCGGGATTTCCTGCAACTGGGGCTGGGCGGCCTCGTGGGCTTCGGTCTCTGCGACCTGCTACGGCTCAGGGCTGTGGCTGCGGAGACTGGCAAAAAACCGGTGAACTGCATCATGATCTGGCTGGACGGTGGTCCCTCCCATTTCGAAACCTTCGATCCCAAGCCGGATGCCCCGTCGGATATCCGGGGCACTTTCCCCACCGTGGCCACCAAGGTGCCCGGAGTGCATTTCAGCGAGCCGGTGACCAAACTGGCCGGTGTTTTCGACAAGTTCACGGTCGTCCGGTCCATCTGCCACCGGGACCCGAACCATGGCGGCGGCAACCACTACATGATGACGGGAGCTCCCACTCCGGTGCCGGTGGGCTGCGGGGCCTTTGTGACCTTCCATCCCTCCATGGGGTCGATGGTCTCTTATTCACGGGGCGTGCAGGGGGGCCTGCCGCCCTACATGGCCATGCCGTCCAACACCAGGTCCGGCGGCCCGAATTTCCTTGGCGGCCAGCATGCCCCCTTCATCATCCCCGGCGGCCCCAACTCCGAGCATTTCCGGGTCAATGATGTGGTGCTCCCCGCGGGCATCGCGGAGGGACGCGTGAGCTCGCGCCGTGATCTAAGGGCCGCGCTGGACCGCATGAAGCGGGGCACGGACAAAATGATGGAGGATCCGGCGGTGGAGTTCGACCGGTTCTACGAGCAGGGCTTCGACTTGGTGTCCTCGGCGAGAGCGCAGGAGGCTTTTGATATCAGCCGCGAGGACGCGAAGGTGAGGGAGCGCTACGGACGCAATGATATGGGGCAGCGGTTCCTTCTGGCCCGCCGCCTGGTGGAGGTCGGGGTCTCATGGGTGACCGTCAACTGGGGCGGCTGGGACCACCACGAGAACATTGCCACCGCCTACAAAGGCGACGCGCTCAAAACGCTGGACCAAGGTGTCTCCGCGCTGCTGACGGATCTGGATGAGCGCGGTCTGCTGGACTCCACCCTGGTGCTGCTGCTGGGGGAATTCGGCCGCACCCCCAAAATCAACGAGAAGGGGGGACGCGACCACTGGCCGAACGCCATGTCCGTGCTCATGGCCGGTGCCGGCATTCCCGGAGGCCAGATCGTCGGGGCCACCGATGTGAAAGGTTATTACGCCTCCAACAATGTTTACCGGCCTGAGGACTTCGCGGCCTCCATCTACACCAAAATGGGCATCGATCCGCGCCAGCATCTGGAAACCACCGCCGGTCGACCAGTGCAGCTGGTGAACGATGGCCGTCTTATCAAAGAGCTGTTTGTCTGACGGATGCGCGCGTTCCTTCTGTGTCTCCCAGGCCTTATTCTGGGAACGGCGAGGGTCAGCCTGCCGGCGGCGGAGCCGGTGCTGACCCATGTCCATCCCGCAGGCGTGCAGGCGGGAAGTTCCACCATGGTCACTTTGGTGGGGAAGTTTGATCCATGGCCCTGCCAGGTCCACGCCGATGTTCCCGGATTTTCCTTCACGGCCCGGAAGGAGGCTGGCACCTTTGATCTGACGGTTGATCCCGCAGTGCCTCCGGGCCCGCATCTTCTGCGGGCGGTGAATCCGGAGGGCGCCTCCACTCCTGTGGCTATTATGATCACTCAGGAGCCTCAAATTCTGGAGGCCGAGGCAAACGATGATTTCCACGCCCCCCAGGTGATGGAGACGGGCACCACCGCCACCGTCAACGGCTGCTTGGCCCAGAGCGATGATGTGGACTCTTTCGCCGTGAACCTGACCAAAGGCCGGACACTGGTGGCCTGGGTGGAGGCCTATGTGCTGGCCGCGGGATTTGATGCCATGCTACGCATCACGGATGCCAACGGAGTAACCCTTGCGTTCAACCACGACGGCCCTTCCTGCATGGACCCGCTGCTGATTTTCACGGCCCCGGCGGATGGAAAGTATGTCGTGCAGACCATGGGCCATAAGTACCCGGCGGCGACCGACATCCGGTTTCAGGGAGGACAGGACTGCGTTTACCGGCTGCATCTCACCATCGGTCCGCTGGCGCGTCACGCCTGGCCGCTGGCCCTGCCGGCACAGCATACAGGGCCCATCACCGTTGAGGGCTGGAATCTTGCTGGTCATCAATTTGAGAAGGAGCAACTGCCTCCATTCCTCTTCCCGGCACCGGTGAGCGCCCTGTCGGAGGTGACGGAAAGTGCCCCGCCCATGACTCTTGCCATTCCGTCCGCTGTCAGCGGACGCATTGCGGCCCGTGGGGAGATGGACCAGTATTTGTTTTCCGCCAAAAAGGGCGAAACCATTGACCTGTCGCTATCCGGACCGGACCTCGGATCTGAAATGGATGCCAAGGTCCGGGTGCTCAATCAACAGGGAGGGGAACTGGCGGCCAATGACGATGCCAATGGATCCACGGAGCCGCATCTGCTCTGGACCGCGCCGGAGGATGGCACCTTCACCGCCGCTGTCAGCGAGGTGACCCAGCAGGGCGGGCCGGACTATTACTACCGGTTGTGCCTTACAAATCCGGTCCCCGGAGTCAAAGCCACGGTGACGGGCCACGCGTTCAAGCTGGAGTCCGGCGGCTCCACGGATATCAAAATCAGCGTGGTCCTTGAAAACGGATTTGCTGCCCCCTTGGCTCTTGGCGCGTCCCAGCTCCCGGCAGGCATCAGCGCGGCTGAGGTTCAGGTTCCTGAAAAAGGAGGTGAGGTGACACTGGTTTTGAAGGCGGAAAAGACCGTCGGGCCGGTTTCACAGCCTTTCCAGCTCACACTCACGCTCACGGACAAGGCAAATTCAGCATCTTGGCCGGTCACTTACCGCATGATTTCCACCGCTGAAAACAATGGAGTTCCTCAGGGATACCGGAAGCTCCTCATCAATGAAACGGCATCCCTCTGGCTCACCGTGCGCAGCCCGGCCCCACCTGCTCCGTAAATGAAGCGATCCATTCCAGCACCGGCGGCCAAGGCGCGTGGCGCATGGCTCCGGACCCTCCACCGCGCCGCCCTGCGGCTTCCGGTCGTGGTGGCCGCCCTGCCGCTGCTGTGCTCCGCGGCGGCTTCTTTGCCGCCGGAGGAGACGGAGTGGTTTGAAACGCACGTGAGGTCCATTCTGGCGGAGAATTGTCAGGAGTGCCATGGTGCGAAAAAGCAGCAGGGCGGACTTCGGCTGGACTTCCGCGCCGGTTGGCAAAAAGGCGGGGGGACGGGCGTGCCTATCCTGTCCGGCAACGCCGCAGGCAGTCTGCTCATGAAAGCAGTGCGGGGTCACGACCCGGATCTGCGGATGCCGCCGAAGAAAACCTTGGAGCCCACGCAGATCGCCATTCTGGAGGAATGGATCAACCGGGGCGCTCCGGATCCACGGGAAGAGCCCGCATCGGTGAAGCGCGCCATGACCATCGAGGAGGGACGCAGCCACTGGGCTTTCCAACCGGTCCAGGATCCCGCACTGCCTGACGACAGCGGGAATGAGTGGAGCCGGCAGCCACTGGACCGCTTTGTGCTGGCGAAACTGAAGGAGGCGGGGCTGAAGCCGAACGTGTCCGCAGACCGGCGCACCTTGATCCGGCGTGCGGTCTACACCTTGACAGGGCTGCCACCCTCCTTCGAGGAGGTGGAGGCTTTTGCCGGAGACACCGCGCCGAATGCCTTTGAAAAGGTGGTGGACCGTCTGCTGGCCTCCCCCCGCTACGGCGAGCACCAGGCGCGGCACTGGCTGGATGTGGTGCGCTATTCCGACACCAAAGGCTATGTCTATGGCCGGGAGGAGAAGCGCTGGGTGCAGGCCGCGCCCTACCGCGACTGGGTGGTGCGCTCGCTCAATGAGGACATGCCTTATGACCGCTTTCTGCTCCTCCAGTTGGCGGCGGACCAGCTGGCGCCCGCGGATTCACCCGATTTGGCGGCCATGGGATTCCTCACGCTGGGACGGCGCTTTTTAGGGGTGACGCATGACATTATCGATGACCGCATCGATGTCACCATGCGCGGCACGCAGGCGCTCACGGTGGCCTGCTCGCGCTGCCACGACCACAAATTCGATCCCATCCCCGCCCGCGACTATTACTCGCTCTATGGCATTTTCCGCAGCAGCGCCGAGGCGGTGGTCAACTGTGGGGAAATCACCGCGAAGGATCCGGCTTTTGAGAAGGAGCTGACTGCCCGTCAGGAAAAACTGCGCACGGAAATGACCACACGCCGGGAGGAGCAGGCGGCACGGGTGCGGTCCAGAGTGGCGGATTATCTCCTGGCGCAGCTGGAACTCGACAAATACCCGGAGGAGAGCTTTTCCCAGATCATCGCGGAGGGCGACCTGAACCCGCTTTTCGTGCGGCGCTGGCAGAGCCGTCTGGCGGCGGACAAGGCGGATGCCCGTCCCATTTTCGCCTCATGGACAGCACTTGCCGGGGGGAAGAACGCGGATCCCGGACAGCTGCGGGAGGCCGCAAAGGAATATGGAGCGCTTTTTGACGGGGTCGAGCGGGAGTGGCGGCAGTATGTCAGCGAAAACCCCGGCGCCACCGCACTGCCGGATCCGGAGCGTGAGCGCCTGCGGGCGGTTCTGCACGGCCCGGACTCGCCATGCCTGGTGCCGGACGAGCACATCGCCAACATTGAATTCTACTTTCCGACGGGTGTTATCGTGGATTTGTGGAAGTGGCAGGGAGAGGTGGACCGCTGGCTCCTGCAGTCGCCCGCCGCAGGGGCGGCCACCATCCTGACTGAGCGCGCCCAACCCTATACCTCCCATGTTTTTAGACGGGGCAATCCGTTGCTGAAAGGCGCGGAGACACCGCGCCAGTTCTTGCAGGTGCTGTCGCCGGCTGATGCCAGGCCGTTCACCCAGGGCGGCGGGCGGCTGGAGCTGGCACAGGCCATCGCCTCCCGGCAAAATCCGCTGACGGCCCGGGTGATGGTCAACCGCATCTGGATGCACGACTTTGGAAATGGACTTGTGAGCACGCCTAGCGATTTCGGTGCGCGCGCAGAGCCCCCCAGCCATCCGGAACTGCTCGATTGGCTGGCCTCCCGCTTCATGCAGGACGGATGGAGCCTGAAAAAACTGCACCGCCGCCTCCTGCTGTCCGCAGCCTGGCAGCAGAGTTCAGCCCCTCCGCCGGAGCCGGAAATGACGGTGGCGGCCCGGAAGGATCCCGGCAACCGCCTGCTCTGGCGCATGAATCCGCACCGGCTGACCTTTGAGGAGATGCGGGACTCATGGCTGGCGGCGGCGGAGCTGCTGGATCCACGCATGGGGGGAGCACCGGCGGAGCTTTTCACCTCCGGCAACCACCGGCGCACTCTTTACTCGCTGGTGGACCGGGAGAATCTCACCGCCGCCCTGCGCACCTTCGATTTCGCCAATCCCGATCTCTCCATCCCCCAGCGCACGGAGACCACTGTGCCCCAGCAGGCACTTTTTCTGCTCAATCACCCCTTCGCCGCCGGAATCGCGAGAGCTTTGGGCAGGGAGAGCGCCCCATCGGGAACCAATGAGGACCGCGCCCGCCGCCTTTACCAAAAACTGCTCCAGCGGGAGCCCCGGCCGGCGGAGATGGAGGCCATTCTTGCGTTTACCGGAACCGGAGGCAGCCCTGCCCCCGCCGGTCATTCCCCGGCTGAGGACTGGCAGTACGGATATGGCGGATGGCGTGGGGAAAGCGGGCGTCTGAAAGGCTTCACTCCCCTGCCTCACCGCACAGGGACCTCGTGGCAGGGCGGTGCTCAATGGCCGGACGCGGGACTGGGCTGGGTGCGGCTGACCGCTGAGGGCGGGCATCCGGGCAATGACCGAGACCATGCCTCGGTGCGGCGCTGGACAGCGCCCCGCGGCGGGGAATACAGCCTCACCTCCACCCTGACGCATGAACCCAATGCGGGGGACGGCATCCGCGCCTTTGTGGCCCATGGCACGCGCGGGCTGCTGTGCTCCTCCACACTCAGGAACGGAGCGGCGGAGCTGAACACAGGGAAACTGTCACTGAAAGCCGGTGACACCGTGGACTTTATCACGGATATCAACCAAACCCTGGAGAGCGACCAGTTTCTGTGGCGCATCCATATTCAGGCATTGGACAGCTCCTCCGGCCCCCCTGCGGAATGGCGGTCGGATGCCGATTTCCCTGTCGCCGCCGAGGCGAAGCCACTTACTCCATGGGAGCAGTTGGCCCAGACGCTGATGCTGACCAACGAGTTCCTCTTCACTGACTGATCCCCCGCCATGTCATCAGCCTCCCCATTCTCCACGCGCCGCGGTTTCCTGCGCCGCACCGGCATCGGTCTGGGCATGCTAGGCTTGGCGGATTTGATGGCCGGGCACAGTGCCCAGGCTTTCGCCTCCACCACCCCGCACTTCGCGCCGAAGGCCAAACGGGTCATCCATTTCTTTCTCAATGGCGGCGCGTCCCACGTGGACACCCTCGATCCCAAGCCCATGCTGGCGAAATATGCCGGAAAAGCGCTGCCGCGCACGCTCCTGACAGAGAGAAAAACCGGCAACGCTTTTCCGTCCCCATTCAAATTTCAGCGTTATGGGGCCAGCGGCATCGAGGTCAGCGAGCTGTTCGCCAAAACGGCGGCGCACATGGATGATATTGCGGTCGTCCGCTCCATGGTGGCGCAGGTGCCGAATCACGAGCCCTCGCTGATGCTGATGAACTGCGGGGACTCCGTGCAGGCCCGGCCCAGCCTCGGCTCATGGCTGCTTTACGGGCTGGGCTCCGGCAATGAGAACCTGCCGGGATTTGTCTCCATGTGCCCCGGCGGCAGTCCCGTCAAAGGCGCGGAGAACTGGCAGTCGGCTTTCCTGCCGGGGGAATTCCAAGGGACCTATGTGGACTCGCAGTTCACCGCCGTGGACCAGTTGCTGGAGAACATCCGCAGCCCGCATACGCCTGCGGCGGCCCAGCGCCGGCAGCTGGACCTGCTGCGGACCCTGAATCTGGAGCACCGCCGGGAACGGCGGGATCCCCGTCTGGAGGCAAGAATTGAATCCATGGAACTGGCCTTCCGCATGCAGACGGAGGCGGCGGAGGCGTTCGACGTCTCACGCGAGCCCGTCGCCATGCGCGAGCTCTACGGCGAAAGCGTGCATGGCCGGCAGACCCTCATCGCCCGGCGGCTGCTGGAGCGCGGTGTGCGCTTCGTGCAGCTCTGGCACGGCGCGGGACAGCCGTGGGACCACCACGAGCAACTGGAGACAGGCCACCGCAAGCTGGCGGCGGAGATTGACCAGCCGATTGCCGCCCTTCTGACGGATCTCAAGCAACGCGGCATGCTGGAGGACACGCTGGTGATCTGCGGCGGGGAATTCGGCCGCACGCCCACCGTGGAGATGACCGGCGCCGGAACCTCCAGCCTGGGCCGGGACCACAATCCCTACGGTTTCAGCATCTGGATGGCTGGCGGAGGCATCAAAGGCGGCACGGTCCACGGGGCCACTGATGAATTCGGCTTCGCCGCCGTGGAGAATCCCGTGAGCGTGCATGATCTCCACGCGACCATACTACACCTGATGGGCCTGAATCATGAGCGGCTGACCTACCGCTACTCCGGGCGCGATTTCCGGCTGACGGATGTCGAGGGAACCGTGGCCCAAGCCATCCTTGCCTGAATTGCCGGATCTTGAAGCCGTCCGGTGAGGGCGGACAGATGATGCCTCAGAATCTGAAGAAACTTGAGAATCAGCGAAGATATGCGACGCTGGTGGCGCTGGCTATTGAGGGGTGAGCCACTGTGGTTGACCAGATCATTGACCTTCACGACCGCATCATGGGCAGCTGCTCAACGCCGCCCGGCACAAACACCAGCAGCGCTTCCAGCAGTCCGGACAACGGATCAACGAGCAGCTTCTGGTTGATGGAAAAATCGGACACGCGCTGGTGAAGCGAAAGCGGAGGGAAAAGATGCCTTTGCGGCCATCGAGGACGTGCCGCCATGGAAGGAGTTCGCGGCCAGTGTCGCGGAGACCGGCAAACTTTCCCAGCCCGAGGAGTTCGATTTCATCCACCTGCTGGCGGAAAGCTGGCCGATCATCCGCCCCTAGGCTCCCACGTTGCCGGAACCGCCTGCGCCACCTTCGCCCGCTTTCAGGGGAGCAGGATCGGCGGCTGCGATTTCAAGACCCTCCGCCCTTCACCGCTCGGCACCGGCACCGACTGGGGCGGCCTTCCGGAGGCCTTGAGCAAGACCGGACAAAACTGGAGGCTCATCACTTTCACTCCGGATGAAGTGGCCTTTGACCAAGCCTCCGCTTTTCTGAAAACTGAACTTGATGCCGGCGGCCCGTGGTGGTGGATTTCAAATACATCGGCCCGCAATACCCGGTGGCAGCGTCGACCACACGCTCAACCTCTGTGGCTGTCCCGCGGTCGAAAACCTCCACATTCTCTGTAATCACGCCGTAGCCACGCCACCTCATCACCGCCGTCGACCTCAAGCACTTCCGGCGCTCCAACCACTACGGCGAACTCTTCAAAAGCGTGCACTCGCGGGCCACCTTTGCTATTAAAAACCCGTGATATTCTCTTCCATAAAAAAACCCGATCTGACCCACGGAAAGCTTCCGGTCAACCTCTTCCGGCCTGCCGTGTTCTTTTGTGCCCGATCCCTGCCGGCGGAGAATCGACCGCTTCCACTCTTCGTCTCCGCCGGCCAGTCCACGCGGGAGGCGCGGACTTTGATGAAATTCCTGCTCCCCGCGCTCGTTTCCGCTGCCATCCTCTTTACCCTCCTTCCGGCGATGGCTGCCGGCGGGCGCCAGTCCCTAACTATTCCCGACTTTACCAAAGGTGGCATCATCCCCGCAGGTGCAAGTCATGATTGGAACCTTGGCCCCACGGGGCTTCGCGGCTGGATGTTTTGCGACCAACTGGTGACTTCCGATGCCCGCCAGATTTCCATTACCAAATTGGAAAAAGGCTCGCCAGCCGATGGAATCCTCATGGTGGGCGACGTCATCCTCGGTGTCGGCGGCAAGCCGTTTTCTTACGACCCGCGCACCGAGTTCGGCAAGTCAGTCACCAGCGCCGAATCCGAAGCGGGCGGCGGAAATCTAACCTTGATCCGGTGGCGGGCGGGTCAATCGGAGGAGGTCGTGATAAAACTTCCGGTTCTCGGCAGCTATTGCCCGACTGCTCCCTTCGACTGCACAAAATCGAAGCGTATTCTCGAACGGGGATGCAAGGCACTGGCGCTGCGGATGACTGATCCATCATACTCCGGGCTTCGCAACCAGGATCCCATCGCGCGTTCCCTGAATGCACTCGCGCTGGTGGCCAGCGGGGATGCGGCCTATTTACCGCTCGTTAAAAAGGAAGCCCAGTGGGCGGCGGAGTTCTCCGCGGCCAGTATGCAAACCTGGCACTATGGCTACGTCATGATGCTGCTTTCGGAATATGTGATGGCCACCGGCGACCAGTCCGTAATGCCAGGCCTGAAGCGGCTCGCGCTCGAAGCTGCCAAGGGTCAGAGCGCGGTCGGCTCGTGGGGCCATGGCTTCGCGTTGCCGGGTGGACGACTCGGCGGCTACGGGATGATGAACTCTCCTGGACTGCCCCTGACGATTTCACTGGTGATGGCCCGTGCGGCGGGCGTAAAGGACCCGGCGGTGGATCTTGCGATCGAACGAAGCGCGAAGCTGCTGCGCTTTTACATCGGCAAGGGAGCAATCCCCTACGGCGACCATCACCCGTGGACCGAGAGCCACGACGACAACGGCAAGTGTGGCATGGCGGCGGTCCTCTTTGATCTGCTGGGCGAGGCTACAGGAGCGGAGTTCTTTTCACGCATGAGCGTCGCCTCCCACGGACCGGAGCGCGACTGCGGGCACACGGGAAATTTCTTCAATATACTTTGGGCCGTGCCCGGCATCGCCCAGTCCGGCCCTCATGCCACGGGAGCGTGGATGCAGGAGTTTGGGGGTTGGTATTTCGATCTCGCGCGGCGGTGGGAGGACTCCTTCCTTCATCAGGGACCGCCGGAGCCTGGTGATGACAGCTACGCGGGCTGGGACTGCACCGGTGGCTACCTGCTGGCCTATGCGCTTCCTCTCAAAAAAATTTATCTGACAGGAAAGCGCAAGGGAGCGGCTCCGCTCCTGGACGCCGCCACGGCGCATTCCCTCATTCTTGATGGGCACGGCTGGAGCAACAAGGACCGCGACAGCGCCTACGGCAAATTGAGCTCTGACCAACTCATGGAACGCCTGAGCAGTTGGTCTCCGGTGGTGCGTGAACGGGCGGCACTGGCGCTGGCCCGCCGCAGGGAGAATACCCTTCCAGCACTGCTCAAGCTGCTCGATGCTCCGGACCTCGAATCCCGCTACGGCGCCTGCCAGGCAATCATTGCGCTTAAGGGGCGCGCCGCGCCTGCCGTGGCACCCCTGCGGAAATCCTTGGAAGCAAAGGACCTGTGGCTGCGCATCAAAGCGGCGGAGGCCCTGGCCAGCATCGGTGCCCCGGCCATGTCGGCAGTGCCCGAACTCCTGGAACTGCTGGCTCAAGCCGATCCGGTGAACGATCCCCGCGGGATGCAGCAACGGTATCTTTCTTTCGCCCTTTTCGATAGAGACGGTGGAATGCTCAGCCAGTCATTGGATGGCGTGGATCCTGATATTCTGTACAAAGCGGTGAAGGCCGGACTCAGGAACCAGGATGGCCGCGCGCGGGGCAGCATGGGCTCTGTCTATGGGAATCTCTCCGCCGGGAAAATCCAACCCTTGTTGCCCGCCATTTATCAGGCGGTCATCGAACCGGCTCCCAGCGGCGAAATGTTTGCCGATACCATCCGGGTGGAGGGACTCCGGCTGCTGGCCAAACACGGGATCGAGGAAGGAATCAACGCCTGCGTGGAATACACGCGCGATCAGAATCCGTGGGATAGCCAGGAGCGAACCCCCGAATTGATGAAAATCCTGCTCACTTACGGTGCCCACGCGAAGTCGGTCATTCCGGAACTGACACGGATCGCCGATTATTTTGAAAAAGACGAAAAAGATTTCCCTGCCGAGCTGATGGCTAAGAAGGCCAAGTGCGTCCGGGAAACCATCGCCGCCATCGAAACCGCGACGGACCGCCCGGAACTCATCCGCCTCAAATGACATGATGAAGCAGGAATATTTTCCGGTGATGGGTGTGCAGGTGGAAAAGAAGCGAGAGGTCTCCGCGCCCGAGGCTGTCCACGAATATCGCTGTGCGGCCAAAGTTTGCGTCTCCAATAAATATGAAGCTCATCCTCAAACTCATCGCCGGCCTGGTGCTGGCTCCATTGACGGTCCGCTGTGCCGACCCCGACACCAAGACGTGGCGCGTCTTTATCTTCGCGGGCCAGTCCAACATGGTCGGATCAGACTCGAAGGTAGAAGACATTCAACGCTTCCCGCCTTTTGCCGGATTGGAGCTGCCCCAGCAGAAAGTCCTGTTTTCCTATAACATCGGACGGGAGGAAAAACTGACGTCAAAAGGGTGGCTCGCGTTGCAGCCGGTGGACGGCGTCGTTGGGCCGGAACTCAGTTTTGCCCGCCGGGTGTCGCAGGAAACCGGGGCTCCCATCGCCATCATCAAGTGCGCCGCCGGCGGGACGACGTTAGGCGCGGACTGGAATCCCGATGATCCCTCCGGCTTTAAACTCTATCCTCAGACCATGGAGTTGATCCACTCATCCTTGGCCGAACTTGATCAAAAGAAAATGCCCTACCGGATCGAAGGGTTCATGTGGCATCAGGGGGAAAACGATATGTTCAACAAGGAGTTCAAGGCGGACTACGGCAGGAACCTGGTGAACTTCCTTGCAAGCTGGCGACGTGACCTTAAAACACCCAACCTGAAATTTTACATCGGCGAGCTTTGCACCAAGACGATTTGGGGCATGGACAACCGGGAGAATATGTATGCCATCCGGGCGGGGCAGAAGACCGTCACCGAGTCCGATCCGCTGGCTGAATATATTCCCACCTCGCACGACGGGGTCGAAATCGGCGGCGGGGAGGGATTGCACTATCACTACGGGACCCTGGGGCAACTGGAACACGGTGTGAACTACGCGGACGCCTATCTGCGGACGATCGGAAAGCAGCCTGTCACCCACCGGCCGCTTAAGTTTTGGCCGTATGCGGCGGGCAGCCCGGTCAAGCTCTTCATCCTCGCCGGGCACCGCAACATGGAGGGCGAGCGCGCTTTCACCCAGGAACTCAAAGCCTTGGCGGGACAGGAGTCACTGGCAAACGACAATGACAAAATCGCATTCAACTATAGCATCGGCGGCAGCTTCAAAACCTCGAGCGGTTGGGAGCCTTTGGGTCCAGCGGGATTTTACGACACCTTCGGCCCGGAACTCAGCTTTGGGAAGACGCTACAGGCTAAAATTTCTGGCAACATTGCGATCGCCAAGTTCACGCACAGCGGTTCGCAGATAAACGATTGGACTCCGGAAGGCACGGAAGCAAAGGACCGGAACCTCTATCCGGCCTTCATCGCCTTCATCCGGAAATCCATCCGGGACCTGCAAGCCAGGGGGCATCCGGTGGAACTGGCCGGCATCTTCTATCATGCCGGGGAAAACGACATGGCCTTTGGCGGATACCGGAGCCACGCGGCCCAATGGCTGAAATCCACCATTACCCAAAGCCGTCAGGACCTGGCCCTTCCTTCGCTGAAATGGTTTGTTAGCCAACAATCGCCCACGGATGAAAAAGGGCTGAACCGCATGGATGTCACCGCGGATTTGGCAGCCCTCGCCGCCGCCGACGCCTCGTTCATTCACGTCAAGGCCTTCGATCTTTGTCCACAGGAGGAGAAGCTGGTCCTCACCACGGCGGGCATTGTTCAACTCGGTGAATTGCTCGCCCGCAGCTACCTTGAGCCTAAATGAACTCCCGCATATGAGCATTCGATTTATGGCCACTTTTGTTTTCGCGCTGATGATGGCTTCAGAGACCCGCGCCGGCCTGCTGAAGCTGACTCCTGCGGAGCATCCTATCAAGGGGCCCGTGCCTTCCTCCGCCATGGCGGGGGAGGCCTTCCCCCAAAGGATGGAGTTGGGGATCTGCAGCTTTCGAATCCGAGCATGCTTGGAGACTTGAATTGCACCGCCTGCCATTCCGCTTCGGCACAACAGGCGGCGTGAATTTCACCGAAAACGGCACCAACTTTGCAGGATGTCGGGAGCTGGGCAGATGTGGCGTGGCTGGTAAAATATATTGCTTCTCCGAGCGGTGTGAAACCGGGCACGACCATGCCGGATCTGTTGCATGGAAATGCGGAGCCGGCTGAGGCGTTGACGCATTATTTGTTGTCGGCCTCAAAGCTGAATGCACGGACACTTGCGGCCCCGACTGACCAGCAGCGTGTGGCATATACGATGGCGGCGTTTCGCTGCATGGCATGCCACATGAGCGATGGCGTGGGCGATAAACTGCGGCCGGAGTGGCTGGCAAAAGTGCTCGGTGATGGCGTGGGTGTGCGGCCTTACATAAACACGCGGATGCCAAAATTCGGGGCGCAGGACGTGGAGAATCTAGCAGATTTATTGGTGACGCTCGGCCGCCACGCGACACCGCTGGCTGCTCTGGCGGACACGTCTGAAGCACAGCGCGATGCAGGTGGCAGGCTGGTGGGAACGGACGGGTTAAACACCACCTGCCTGCAGCGCTGCGTGGAGTCCCTTCGCAGGAAGGACTCCTCACCCGGCGATCAGCTCCTGCGATACCTGTCCCCCCGGGCTGGGAACACATCAATCCGAGCGGCGGTTGCCTCTGACCCACTCTCCAAGGCCCGAACCGGGAAATTACGGCTGCTCCGAAGGAACCTGGGGCCTTGGCATGCACCTTTTTCCCTTTCTTGTGATCACCCCAACATGTAGGAGCCGCAATCCATGCGCAGGGATTCGGAATGGATGCGGGGACGGCGGCGGATGAGGGACTAGTCTGCGCCTGTCATCCGGCATGGGTTCCCGGCCGCTCCGGTAAACGATCCGAAGTTCATGGAAGTTTTGAGTCTCACTGTGTTCCTCAGTCTCTGTCTGGCGGCGTGGTTCACTCTCGCATTTGTGCGGAGTGCGCTGAAGCCCCATGCGGGAGCCTGGGAGCGCGAGGCGCTGCTGCCCTTGGCACAGGAGGATCCGGCCGGGCCACCACCTGCGCGGATGCCGTCCCCCTCCCATGAATCCCGTCCAAACCTCCGTTGAATTTGACGACCGCACCGTGCGGCGTTTTCTCATCGCCATGCTGTTCTGGGGCACGATTGCCCTGCTGGCCGGCGTGCTCATCGCGTTTCAGCTTCACCGCTGGCAGCTGAATGGGAAAGAGTTCGGCGGCGGAGAGGGCATCGAGTGGCTGACCTTCGGGCGGCTGCGCCCCGTGCACACCAATGCGGCCATCTTCGCTTTTGTGGGGAACATGATGTTCGCGGGCATCTACTACTCCACCCAGAGGCTGTGCAAAGTCCGCATGGCGTCCGACATCCTTTCCGGAATCCACTTCTGGGGCTGGCAGTTCATCATCGTCTGCGCGGCGGTCACCCTGCCGCTGGGGCTCACACGGGGGAAGGAATACGCGGAGCTGATCTGGCCCATCAATGTCCTGGTGGCGGTGGTATGGGTCATCTTCGGGTTGAATTTCTTTCTGACCCTCAAACGGCGCAACGAGCCCTCGCTGTATGTGGCCCTCTGGTTCTACATCGCCACCATCATCACGGTGGCCATGCTCTACATCGTAAACCACCTGTCCATCCCCACGGGGTGGACCCACAGCTATCCGCTCTTTGGAGGGGTGCAGGACGCGCTGATCCAGTGGTGGTACGGGCACAACGCCGTGGCCTTCTTCCTGACCACTCCCATCCTGGGCATTATGTATTACTTCATGCCCAAGGCGGCGGAGCGCCCGGTTTACAGCTACCGGCTGTCGATTGTCCACTTCTGGTCGCTGGTGTTCATCTACATCTGGGCGGGCCCGCATCATCTGCTGAACACCGCGCTGCCCTACTGGCTGCAGATGCTGGGCGTGCTCTTCAGCCTCATGCTCTGGGCCCCCAGCTGGGGCGGGATGCTCAACGGCCTTCTCACCCTGCGGGGCGCGTGGCACAAGCTGCGCACCGATCCCGTGATCAAATTCTTCGCCGCCGCGGTCACGTTCTACGGCATGGCCACTTTCGAGGGGCCCCTGCTGGCCATCCGCAGTGTGAACGCCCTGAGCCATTATTCGGACTGGACCATCGGGCATGTGCATTCCGGCACTTTGGGATGGAATGGATTCATGGCCGCCGGCATGACTTACTGGCTGGTGCCCCGCCTGTGGAAAACGGAACTGGCGCGCCCCGGCTGGGCCAATATGCACTTCTGGATTGGTCTGGTGGGCATCCTCATGTATGTGGCCGCCATGTGGATCAGCGGCATCACCCAAGGGCTGATGCTGAACCAACTCAGTGATGACGGCAGTCTGAAGTACCAGTTTCTGGACACCCTCAAGGCCATCCGTCCGCTGATGCTGTTCCGGGCCATCGGGGGCACGCTGTATCTGGCCGGGTTTGTGATGATGGTCATCAATGTGTGGCTGTCAGTGCGCGGCCGGGAGCCGGTGAACGGCTCCATCCGGGTGGTCGTGGAAACTCCAAAAAAGCCTCCTTTCTGGAAAGCCATTTTCGCGGAGCCGGTCATATTCCCGGCGCTCGCCATCACAGGATACTGCCTGTGGTTCCTGCTGCCCGGCCTTTACGCATGGGGCGGGCTGGTGCTGGGGCTGGACATGTCCTGGCGGACGGTTTGGCTGTTTGTCCGGCACAAGCGGAAGTGGACGGCGTGGTATGAGGGTCTGCTGGAGAACTGGGCTCCCTTCTCCCTGCTGGTGCTGGTGGCCGCCGCCGCCGGGGGCATGCTTCAGATCATCCCCACGCTCACCTTCAACCGCGCGGCGAATGTGGAGGACCGGCTGCAGATCGTTCCCACTCCTCTGGAGCTGGCGGGGCGCGATATTTATATCAGTGAGGGCTGTTATGGCTGCCACAGCCAGATGGTGCGCACTCTGGCTCCGGAGGTCCTGCGCTACGGTGATTACTCACGGCTGGGGGAATCGATTTTTGACTACCCCTTCCAGTGGGGCAGCAAGCGCACCGGGCCAGATCTGGCGCGGGAGGCCGGCAAGCGCAACAACACCTGGCATTACCAGCATCTGATGGATCCGCGGGCCCTGAGCGCCGGGTCGAACATGCCTTCCTATCACTGGCTGGACACTCAAAAGACGGATCTGGCCTCGCTGCCGCGCCGCGTCGCTGTGCAGCTGCAGCTGGGAGTGCCCTACCCCGCCATGACGCAGGATGAGATCCGTCAGCGGGCCATCGAGCAGGGAGTGGGCATCGCTCAGGACCTGCGGAAAAACGGGCTCTATGTGGATCCGGAGAGCCGGATGGTGGCCCTCATCGCCTACCTGCAGAAACTGGGACTCTCGGAGGAGGTCACCCCGCCGGAGCGCCCCATGGGTGCCATGGTCCCCATCACCGCCCAGCCCTGATCACTCCAAAACCACACCTTATGTTTAAAAGACTTCTGCTGGACAACCTTGGCGGATTTGTGCCCGCCGCCGGGTTCATCCTCACCGCCTTCGCCTTTCTTATTATCGTCATTCGGGCCTTGGTCATGCGGAGGGCCGAGGCTGACCGCATGGCCCGGATTCCCTTGGAGACCGAACCTGGGAAAACCAATCCCCCCTCCCCTCATGTCCCCCGCTGACCCTTCTCAGCCCGACCCGCCGTCCGGCCAGCCGGAGAAGGACCGCTGGCCGGTGCTCCGGGATCATGTTTACGACGGCATCCAGGAGTTCGACCAGCCGCTGCCCAACTGGTGGCTGTGGACCCTTTATCTGGCCATCCTGTGGACGCTGACCGTCTGGTTCTGGGAATTTCAGATTGCCCGTCCACTGAACTTGGCCAAGCCGGACGGCCAGCGCGTCAGCGAAGCAGTGACAGAAGTGAAGGACCGGCAGGCAGCCCATCTGACCCAGGTGCTCAGCACCTTGGATGACCGGCGGTTCTGGGAAATGGCGCGCAATCCGGAGGTGACCGCCCGCGGGCAGACCACGTATGAGAACATTTGCGCCGCCTGCCATGCGAAGGATCTCAGCGCCATGATGGGAGGAGCGAAGCTGCCAGGCCTGCCTCTCAACGACGCGGAATGGAAGTATGGCGGCAAGCCACTCGACATCTTCAGAACCGTGACCAAAGGCTCGCCGGACCCCACCAAGGGCATGATCGCCTGGGAGCCTCAGCTCGGCGGCGTGAAGGTGGCGGAGATCGTGGCCTACATCCTCAGCACCCACCAGCCGGAAGCGGATCTGACAGCCAAATAAAAGGCCGCCGTCCGGTCCCTGTCCGTCGGCCGGATCCGGCCTGACGGAATCCTCCTCCCTCCCTTCACCATTCTTCCGTGAGCACCGGCCTCAAACGCCCCACGCTGGACACCGTCACCACCATCAACCGTGACGGCTCCCGGCACCTGATCCATCCCGCCGACGCGGCGGGGCGCTTTATGCTGGCCAGACGGCTGTTCGCGGTGCTGCTGCTGGCGGTTTACATCCTGCTGCCGTGGATCCCCATCAATGGCAGCCCGGCGGTGTTTCTGGACGTGGCCAACCGGCGGTTCCATCTCTTCGGCCTGACCTTTCTGGCCCAGGATCTGTGGGTGGCCTTTTTCGCCGTCAGCGGGGCGGGATTCATTCTGTTCTACCTGACAGCCCTGTTTGGGCGGCTGTGGTGCGGCTGGGCCTGTCCCTACACTGTGTTCCTGGAGCACGCCGTGCGCCGGGTGGAGCGCTGGATCGAGGGCGACGCCCAGTCGCGCCGCCGCCTGGACGCCATGCCATGGCGGGGGATGAAGATTCTGCGCCGGGGACTGTCGCTGACGGCAACCTTTCTGATCTCGCTGCTGGTGGCCCATTTTTTCCTGGCCTACTTTGTCTCTCTGCCAAGGCTTTGGAAAATGATGCTCAGCCGCCCGGGGGAGCACTGGTTCGCCTTCTGCGTGGTCATGCTGGTGACCCTGACGCTCTTTTTCTGCTTCGCCTGGTTCCGCGAGCAGTTCTGCATCGTCCTCTGTCCCTATGGCCGCATCCAGTCGGCCCTGACGGATGAGCACACTCTGACCGTGGCCTACGACCGCGGCCGTGGCGAGCCGCGTGGCCGTCCCGGAGCCACCGGAGTGGGGGACTGTGTGAACTGTCTCCGCTGCGTGCAGGTCTGTCCCACCGGCATCGATATCCGCAACGGCCTGCAGCTGGAATGCATCGGCTGTGCAGCCTGCCTGGACGCCTGCGACGCCGTGATGCTGCGCCTCAAGCGCCGGCGCGGCTTGGTCCGCTACACCTCCATGCGGGGGCTGCAGGGGCTGAAAACCCGCTGGTTGAGACCGCGCATTCTGGCCTACACCGGACTGTTGGCCGCCGGGCTGGCAGCGCTGGGATTCTCCATTACCCGCCTGCATTCCTTCCAAGCCACCCTGACCCGGCTGGCGGGGGCTCCCTACTATGTCACGGCGGAGGGAGTGCGGAACCAGTTCCAGCTGGAGCTGGTGAACAAGCGGCGGGAGACCGGGGAATTCCGCCTGGACTTGGAGGACGCTCCCGCCGGCACCCGTCTCAACCCCTCCGGCAATGCCATCAGGGTTCCCGGTCAGGAGGAGTATAAAGGGGTGCTGACCATCGAAATCCCCCGCTCCGTCTACCAAGGAAAACAGCGACTGGTGCTCCGGGTGCGGAATGGCACCCACCCCGACGCCACGGCGCTGGAGTTTGAATTCACCGGCCCCGATCCCCGGCTGCTGCCGGAAATCTCCCCTGCTCCTGCCCCCGCCTCCATCCCATGAACCCTGACCTTATCCCCCCCAGGCCGGAACACCGCCAGGCCTGCGCCATGGTCTCCCGCTGCAAGTGCCGTGGATCCTGCGGAAACGCGGGTATCCACCGGGACGGCGCTCCAGTGGCGGGAGGCCCTGACGCCGGCCCGCGGCCCCGGCCTTCCTCCTGGCTGGCGGAGCGGCCATGGATCTGGTTCTGGGTGGTTTTCCTGGTCCTGATCAGCGTCTGGACCGGATTCATCATGCTGGCGGTGAAAAACCAGCCCGCCAGTGTTCCCCTGTCCCCAACCACCAACAGCCGGAGCCACAGTCATGGGTGATCCGGTTGTCAGCACCACAGCCGGCGCATTCATGGTGGGGTTGCTCACCAGCGCCCACTGCTCCATCATGTGCGGTCCCCTGCTGTGCGCCGCTCTCCCCCGGCCCAGTCCGGCCTACCATGCGGGCCGCGTGGTGGCCTACACCACCCTTGGAGCCGCCGCCGGCGCCTTGGGAAAGCCGCCGCTTCAACTGCTGTCCCATTCCCCGGCCGCCCTCCTACCCTGGGTGCTGGTTCTGCTGCTGGGATCCATCCTTCTCGGCTGGAAGCCGGCGCTTCCCAAGCCCCGGTTTCTTCAGCGGCTGGCCATGCGTGCCCGGCTGCAGCAAAGCACCGCCGCCCGCGGGCTGATCACCGGCCTGCTGACCCCGCTGCTGCCCTGCGGTCCGCTGTATCTGGTGCTCGCCGCCTGTCTGGTGTCGGCATCCGCCGCCTCCGGAGCCCGGTTCGCTCTGGCTTTCACGCTGGGCACCATTCCCCTGCTCTGGATCAGCCAGGCGGGATGGGGCCGGCTGAACCAATCCCTTTCCGCCGCCCGCATGCGGATGCTCCAGCGGTCCATGGCCGGGTTGGCCCTGCTGATGGTGCTCTGGAGGCTGATTCCCTCCGGCAGCCTCTCCGGGTCCACAACGGAGGCCGCCAAGGTGGACTCCGTTCCGTCCTGCCCGCTCTGCACCCTGCCGGCAACTGTTTCCGCCTCCACGCCATGAACCCCTCCGCCCCCTGCCGGCACTGTGGCACCCCCTTTCATCCCACGCCATCGGAGCCGGAGTTCTGCTGCGCCGGATGCTCCTTTGTCCACGGCATGATCACCGCCGGAGGTTTTGGGAAGTTTTATGATCTCAAAGGCGGGGCTACCCTGCTGCCGGCGGGGGGAACGGTGCTCCTGCAGCCGGAAACGGACTGGGCGCGCCTGGCGCAGCTGGAATCCGAAGCCGCCGCTGGGGAGGAGGCGCAAACGGTGGAGGCCGCCTTCGATATTCAGGGCGTGTCCTGCATTGGCTGTGTCTGGCTCATTGAGGCCGCTTTCGCCAGGAAATCCGGAGGCGTGCGCTGCATTGTGGATCCCTCGCGGGGACTGATCACGCTGAACTGGTGCCGGGGATCGTTCGATCTGCCGGACTTTGTCAGGACGCTGGCCTCGTTCGGTTATCGCATCACTGCCCATCAGGAGGGGGGCGGGGAGACATCCAAGGGCGTTTCCGGCATGAAGCTGGGACTCTGCGGCGGTATGGCGCTGAATGCCATGGCCTTCACCCTGCCCCGGTATGCCGGCATGGAGGCCTCCTCGGAGCTGGCCGGGATTTTTGAAATCATCGCCGCGTTTTCGGCGACCGTAAGTCTGTTCGCGGGCGGGGGATACTTCATTCCCCGTGCCTGGGCGGCTTTGCGCCTAGGGCACCTGCATCTGGATGTCCCCATCGCCTTGGGCATCACCGCCGCTTGGCTGGGATCCGCCGCGGGGTGGCTGCTGAAGGCGCCGGGGCTGCTGTATTTTGACTTTGTGGCGGTCTTCATCTTTTTGATGCTGCTGGGGCGGCGGCTGCAGGAGGCCTCGGTGGCCGCCAACCGCCAGCGCCTGCTGCGTCAGGATCCCAGCCTTCAACCTGTGGAGATCCCTGATCCGGACATGGATGGATGGCACCCATGCCCGGTGCGCCGTCTGGTGTCGGGGCAGGAATTCCGTGTGCTGCCGGGTGCGGTGGTGCCGGTGGCGGCGCGTCTCTCCGCGCCGCAGGCCCTGCTGGGGCTGGACTGGATTTCCGGGGAAGCGGAGCCGGTGCCCTATTCCGCAGGGGCCATCATTCCCTCGGGAGCCATTCATCTGGGCAGCCAACCCCTGCCGCTGACCGCGTGCGAGCCTTGGGACGATTCCCTGCTGGCCCGTCTGGTGAAGGAGGATGCCACCCAAACCCAGGACAACGCCGCCGCGCGGTGGCTGGACAAAACCCTGCGCCTTTACCTCGGCATCATTCTGATGACCGCCTTCGCCGGTGCCACCGTCTGGCTGGCCGGCGGGGCCGGATGGACTGTGGCCACTCAGGTTTTTGTCTCCGTGCTTGTCGTGTCCTGTCCCTGCGCTCTCGGCGTGGCAGTGCCACTGGCGCACGACTTGGCGGTGGCCCGGCTGCGGGCGGCGGGGATCTTTGTCCGCACGCCGGATTTCTGGAGAAGGCTGCTGAGGGTAAGCCGTATCGTCTTCGATAAAACTGGCACGCTCACGCTGGATACCCCGCGCCTGCTGCATCCGGAAGTTCTGATGTCACTGCCGAAGGATGCGGTCCGAGCCTTGGCTACCCTTGTTTCGGAAAGCCGCCATCCTGTCTCCGCAGCCATGCGCGAGGCCTTGGCTTTGCAGGATCTTTTCCACCCCGCCTCTTCCGCCAGCAACCTGGAGAACCGTCCGGAGGAAATCTGTGGTCACGGCCTGCGCTTTATGGATTCCACGGGCGTGCTTTGGGAGCTGCGCCGTCCCTCAGACCGGAATTCCGGAGGCCATCCGGAAATGCCGACCATGGGAAACAGCCAAGAGCTTTCTGCCGACACCGTGCTCACCCGCAACGAACGGCTGGTGGCCGGATTCCAGTTCGCGGAAACCGGACGCACGGACGCGGCGGAGGTGATCGCCGGGTTCCGGAAACAGGGGAAATCCGTTTTTCTGCTGAGCGGCGACCGGGAGTCCAAAGTGCGGGCCATGGCCGAGTCGCTGGGCATTCCCGCACATCAGGCGCTCGCCCGGCGGACGCCGGAGGCCAAGGGCGCATGGATGCAGCTTCATGGCCGTGACGCCCTGTTCATCGGCGATGGAGCCAATGACACCCTGGCTGCCAAGTCCGCGTGCTGTTCGGGCACGCTGGCAGTGGATCGCACGCTGCTGGCGGAAAATTCAGATTTTTACTTTCTAAGCCGCAGTCTGAGCCCGCTCCAGCTGCTTTTCAGCATGGCCCGCCGACGCCAGACCGCCGTGCGCCGGGCCTTCATTTTTGCGGTGCTTTACAATCTCGGAGCTTTGGCTCTGGCCCTCACCGGCAGGATGAATCCCCTGCTGGCGGCCATTCTCATGCCCCTCAGTTCCTTGGCCACCATCCTCATCATCACCGCCACGCTGAACCGCCGGCGGAAAGCGGACCCCTGCGGAGGTTCCCCAAAGCGCGTGCCTCCAGTCTGCGCTCATCCTTCCCGAACCGCCGTCGGGATGCCGGTCACCACCTCCCTCTGACGGCTGCCTCCGTTATCCGTTCGAGACCAATGGCAATTTCCGGGGGTGCAAAGTCCCCACCCCGCCATTAGGCTCCGGGTGACCATGCCCTTTACGGATGCCACCCCGATCTCCGATCACGAAACCCTGCTGAAAAAGCTGCGGCAAAGCCCGCTGCTGGACCGCTATATCCGCGCTTTCCGCCAGGCCACAGGCCTTTCTCTCTGGCTGACAGGGCCGGACACCTCCCAAAGCTGCGAGGCCATCAACCCTTTCTGCCAAGCGGTCGCCCACCGCACCGGAGGCTGCGAGGCCTGCGAGCGCTCGCATTCGGAACTGATCAGTCGCGGGGGTCAGGAGGCGGTCACGGTCAAATGCTTTGCCCGCCTGCGGGAGACCGCCGTTCCGGTCCGCTTAGGCAGAATGCTGATCGGTCATCTCCGTACGGGGCAGGTTTTCGCCGAACTGCCGAAGGAGTCCCATTTCCAGCAGGCCCTGAAAGTGCTGCGGGAGGACCCAGAGTTCCGCGAATGCCATTTGGAGCCGCTGCGTGCGGCCTACTTCAGCGGCAAGGTGCTCACGGAAGAGCATTACCAGGGCATCATTGATCTCCTTGTTATTTTCGGCGTCCAGCTTTCCTGCGAGCTGGAGCGCATTCCTCAAACCGGGGAGTCGTCCCTGCCGGAATCCATTGGAAAAATCTGCCGGCATCTCAAGGCGAACTCTGACTCGGAATTCTCCTTGGAGACCCTCGCCGGAATCGCCTGTCTCAGCCCGCACCATCTGTGCACGGTTTTCAAATCCTCCACCGGCATGACCCTGACGGAGTTCCAGAACCGCCACCGGATTATGCAGGCCAAAAAACGCCTCGCCAGCCGCCATGCCCGCATCAACGAGGTCGCGCTGGATGTGGGCTTTGGCTCCCTCTCCCAGTTCAACCGGTGCTTCCGCAAATACGCGGGTCTCTCCCCCACTGAATTCCGGACCCACAGCCGCCCCGCCGGACACCCGTCCCGGATCAATCAGTTTAAAGCCAAAACCCCGGCTTGACGGACCAGCTAACTGCCGCCGGCAAAGCCAAGAGCCTCCATAAACCTATCAAAAGTTGCGACGTCGCAACTTTTTGTATCTCACCGCCGCCGGCAAAACTTGGAGCCTCCATGGGCTTCATGCACCGTGTGCCGGAGAAAAATGGAGCCTCTGGTTCCAGGATCAATAAACGCCGTCGTGTGTTCCAACGGCAAGGAAATGGATCATCACGTGCCCTCCCTGCTCCTCATAAACAAGCGCCGCCTAGGGGAGCTTCCGTTACTGCTTGGTGAAGCCGGGAGTGAAAAAAACCTCCACGGATTATTTTTCTTCAATGACGCCGAGGTTCCAGGCGTCGTGCATTTCCTGCAGAGAGGGGATTTTAAGCGGACGGACGATTCTCATGCCGAGGAACTGGGCGCCGGTGTGGAACCAGCGGCTTTTGGGCAGCTGAGGATCGATATCCTTCCAGACATCCCTGGATCCCCGGCGGCAGGCGCTGCGGAGTGCAGGGGTGTCGTCATCCCAGGAGCCACCCCGGACCACGCGGGGATACTGGGTCACCGGTCGGTTGAAGGGATTGGAAACGGCTGTGTCCGGTGGCTGGCCAGCCAGCGTCCGGTAGAAATCCGCACTGTATTGATCCAGCACCCACTCGACGACGTTGCCGTGCATGTCGTAAAGTCCCCAGGGATTGGGCTTCTTTGTGGCCACGGGGTGGCTGGTGGCATCGCTGTTGTCGAAAAACCAGGCGTATTCCTCCATCTTGCTGATATCATCCCCGAATGACCAGGTGGTCGTGGTGCCGGCGCGGGCGCCATATTCCCACTCCGCCTCGGTGGGCAGCCGGTAAAACTGCCCGGTCTGGGCGCTGAGCCACTGGCAGAATTTGCTGGCCGCGTGCTCGGTCATGCAGATGGCGGGATAGCCGGATTCGCCCATGCCGAAGGTCATGTCCGTATAAGGGGCCGTGGGGCTGCTGATGGCATCCACGGGCAATTCATCGGGCGGCGGGTCCTTTTTGCTGCCATCCTTGTACCGGGGCGGGGGGGTGGACATGAATGGCATGTAAAGGTCCCATGTCACTTCCGTGGCCCCCATCCAGAAAGCGTCGATTTTCACCTTCGCCCGCGGCCCCTCGTCGGCATGGCGTTTGGCCTCCGTGTCCGGGCTGCCCATGAGGAATTCCCCGGCGGGGATGGGCACCATATCGAATTTTTTGGGAACCCGCCCCTTGGTCGTCACCCCTTGGTAAGGCTTGAAATCCGTTTCAGCGGCACCACCACTGGTTTTCACAATGAAATCACGGATTTTCCGGGTCAGTTCGATGGTGTCCGGCGAGTTCGGGTTTTTGCCTGTGGGCCGCGTTTGTCCGAGCGCGGTGACGGCGCTTTGAAAAACCAGAAGGGCCGCCGCCATGGGGACAGGGATCCGGAGGAGGGAAAAACGGGGATCGGGCATTCTGTCAACACGGGTGCGGAAACCACGCTCTTCCAAGTGCCACCCGCCGGGGACTGGTGGAGAACGCTTCGGACTCCACTCTGCAAGTCCCTCCAAAGCCGGTTGATAAGGATCGCGCCAATGGGGGGGCCACAGGGAAAAGGAACAAACCGCAGACGGGCGCGCCCTCCAGCACAGGATTGGAGCCTGGCCACGCAAACGCCATGGGCCGGCCCTATGGATTCATAAATAAAATCCTCAAATATCCCGCCTCTTTTCCTGACAATTGGAAGACCGTATCAAACAAAAATTTCAATTAAACAGGTCGCTTGTGTGGGACCGCCGATGTACAGGTCCTGCGTTTACCTCCTGCGGGTTTAAGGCTTGGCACTCAGTCAATCGTCTCCTTGGGGGACTGTTCTTTTAACCCTGTGTTCCGCATCCTCACCCTCAATGGCGGCTCATCGAGTATCCGCTTCACGGTGCATGAGTCCGGAGGCGGTCTGAAACCCTGCCTTGAAGGCAAATTGGACCGTATTGGGTCGCCGGATGCCACCCTGGCTTTCCGCAATCCGGCGGACAACCGGCAGCACACCCGGCGCTTGGATTTGGCGGACCGGCAATCCACCGTCGATTTCCTCATGGGTTGGCTGGAGGCTCAGGAGGTGTTCGCTTCCGTTGGAGCCATAGGGCACCGGGTGGTTCATGGTATGGAACACACCGGACCGGAGTTGATTACGCCGGAACTGCTGGCCGGACTCCGGGACATCAGTCCATACAGCCCGGAACACCTGCCCCTTGAAATAAAATTGATGGAGATTTTCCTCCGGCGGCATCCCGGACTTCCGCAGGTGGCCTGCTTTGACACCGCCTTCCACCGGGATATGCCGCGCATGGCGAAGCTTCTTCCCATTCCACGCCGCTATGCGGCGAAGGGAGTGCGGCGCTACGGATTCCATGGGTTGTCCTATTCTTATCTGATGGAGGAGCTGGAACGGCTGGGCGGCCGGGCGGAGGCGCGGGGGCGTGTGATTTTGGCCCATCTCGGCAATGGGGCGAGCATGGCGGCGGTGAGTGGCGGCGCCTGCCTTGACACCAGCATGGGGTTCACCCCGGCGGCCGGACTGGTGATGGGCACACGCTCCGGGGATTTGGATCCCGGATTGATCAGCTTTCTGGCCCGCACCGAAAAGATGACAGCAGCGCAATTTCACCAAATGGTGAACCACGATTCCGGACTGATTGGAGTTTCGGAGACCACTTCCGACATGCGGGAGCTGCTGGCGCGGGAAAGCGCGGATGTGCGGGCCGGCGAAGCGGTCGGACTGTTCTGCTATCAGGCGAAAAAATGGATCGGTTCCCTGACCGCCGTGCTCGGCGGATTGGACACACTCGTCTTTGCGGGAGGGATTGGCGAAAATTGTCCGTCCATCCGGACGCGGATCTGTGACGGGCTTGGCTTTCTGGGCTTGGAATTGGATGAGACGGGCAATTTGGCGGGTGCGGATGTGATTTCCCCGCCTGACGCGCGGGTCATGGTGCGGATGATCGGCACGGATGAGGCGCTGATGATTGCACGCTCGGTTTGCCGGCTGATCATTGCCGGCGGAGGCCGGATGGACGAATATCAGATAAATACCGCCCTATGACCACCCCAACTCCACACGACTGGGAATCCAGAAGCCACGCCCGCACCCTCGTTCTTCTCGGGGCGACCATGCTTGGAGTTTATCTTTGTTACCGCATGGCGAAACCATTCACAGCCGCGCTCGCCTGGGCTGTCGCCTTGGCGGTTGTGTTTGTCCCGCTTCAGCGGTGGCTGGAATCCAGACTGAAACGTCCCAACTTGGCCGCCGCTTTATCCGTGCTGGTGATTGGTCTGATGGTGGTCGTGCCGGCCATTTTCGTGGGACAGCGGATGATCATGGAAGCGGCCAAAGGAGCGCAGCATATTGAAACCATAGTCAAATCCGGAGAATGGCGGCGGACTCTGGATGCCCAGCCCCGCTGGGCACCCCTGGCCGAACGGATCGCACAGGAGATTGATCTGCCGGAAGCCGTGCGGTCCCTCGCGGCCTGGCTCAGCAGCACCGCGGGGGCCATCGTGAAAGGCTCCCTGGTTCAGGCCATTGGCTTCTGCCTGATTTTTTATCTTCTGTTCTTTTTCCTAAGGGACCGGAGAGCCGCATTCCAGGCGCTTCGGGTTTTATCTCCTCTTTCGGAAACAGAAATGGACCGCCTGTTGAGCCGGGTGGGTGACACCATCCATGCCACCATCTACGGCATGCTGGCGGTGGCGGTGATCCAGGGAACTCTGGGCGGCCTTGCGTTTTGGGCGCTGGGCCTGCCAGCTCCGCTGCTCTGGGGGGTGGTGATGTCTGTTCTGGCGGTTATTCCCGTGCTGGGCACGTTTGTGATCTGGGTTCCGACGGCCTGTTTTCTGGCGTTGGAGGGCAGCTGGGGAAAAGCGCTGATTCTGGTGGTCTGGGGGATGCTGGTCATTGGAACCATCGACAACCTGCTGCGGCCCGTTCTGGTGGGCAAACGTCTCAAACTTCACACGGTCCTGGCCTTCCTGTCGGTTATCGGAGGGCTTGTCGTCTTCGGGGGGGCAGGCCTGATTCTTGGGCCCGTGGTTCTTACCATCACCACCGTGCTGTTGGAGTTCTGGCCGCACCGGACGCCGCCTGGGGCGGGGAGCGGAATCAAACCTGAGGAGCTGGCCCGTTTTGAAAATGAAGGAGGCCTGCTGGCCCCGTTGGAAAAGAGCTCCGTTGGACCCGACAGAAATTCCTCCTCATGGAAGCCGTGATCCCCGACCCCCGGCGGAGCTCAAGCACACCGGCACCGGCCTTATCCCCCAATGAGGCATGGCACCAGCGGTCCGGCGTGGAAGTGCTGGCACAGCTCGGTGTCCCGGCCGCGGGACACACTGACGAAGCCGCCGCCCGGCTTCTTGCCTCCGACGGAGCCAATGAACTCAGGGAAGGAAAACGCAGCTCCCCGCTGCGGATTTTTGCCGCGCAGTTCAAAAGCCTGATCGTCTGGATTCTTATCGCCGCCGGAATCATTTCCGGACTGCTGGGGGATCCGGTGGATGCCATTGCCATCCTGGCAATTGTGGTTCTCAACGCTGTTATTGGATTCCGCCAGGAGTTTCACGCCGAACGATCCATCGCCACCCTCAAAAAAATGACCGCGCCGCAGGCAAAAGTGCGGCGCGGCGGACAGGTGATTTCTGTTCCGGCCTCTGGAATTGTGGCCGGTGACATTTTATTGCTGGAGTCCGGGGACCTTGTGGCCGCCGATGCCCGCCTTCTGAGTGCCGCTTCCCTCAAGTGCGTTGAGTCGGCGCTGACAGGGGAGTCAGAGGCGGTGACCAAGCGGACGGAAACGTTGGAGCAGGGCGACATTCCGCTCGGCGACCGCTCCAATATGATTTTTATGGGCACCAGCGTGGCCTCGGGCACCGGAGAGGCGGTGGTGGTGGGCACCGCCATGAGGACTGAGCTGGGCCGTATTGCGGGTCTCCTCAATGAAGCTGACGCGGGCCACGATACTCCTCTCCAAAAGAAACTGAATGCTTTCGGGCGCATTCTGATGTGGGCGGCTCTTGGCATAGTGGCCCTGCTCTTCGGTTTGGGTTTACTGCGCGGAAACAATCTTCCGGAGTTGTTTCTGACGGCCATCAGCCTTGCGGTGGCCGCCATGCCTGAAGGCCTTCCCGCCGTGGTCACGGTATCCCTGGCCCTGGGGGTGCGGCGCATGGCCCGCCGCCGGGTGCTGATCCGCAGGCTGGCGGCGGTGGAAACCCTTGGCTCCACCAGCGTGATCTGCACCGATAAGACCGGTACTCTGACAGTGGGCCAAATGACCGTGCGCCGTTTTTATGTGGCGGGACAGCATTATGAGGTCACCGGTGATGGCTATGGCCCCGAAGGTGAAATCCTTTTTGAAAAACGCAAAGCGGAGGGTGGCCATCTGGCGCCGCTGCGGGAGCTGACGATGGGACTTCTTGCCTGCAACAATGCCCACCTTGCCGAACAGGATGGAAAATGGAAAGTCATTGGCGATCCCACGGAAGGGGCATTATTGGCTGCGGCTATCAAATCCGGAGGGAATCCGGAGCGCATGGCGCTGGATTTCCCGAAACAGCACGAAATCCCTTTCGATTCCGACCGTAAACTCAGCACTGTTATCCGGAGGATGCCGGATGGAGAACTCCGGGCCTTCACCAATGGCGCTCCCGGTGAACTGCTGGCACGCTGCACTCAAATCCACACGGGCACGGAAATCCGGGCGCTGACCAAGGAGGACCGTGACCGGATTCTGGCCGAAACCTCGCTGATGGCCAGACAGGCGCTGCGCGTGCTGGGTTCGGCGTGGGGCGGGCCAACGGGCGGCCAAGCGGCCGCATTCACCTCCGCTGTCGTTGAGCGCGATATGGTTTTTGTCGGTTTGACCGGAATGTATGACCCACCGCGCAGCGAAGCCAGGGAAGCCATTTCAAAATGCCGCGCGGCCGGTGTCCGTGTGGTGATGATCACGGGGGACCACCCGAACACCGCCGCCGCCATTGCCGCTGAACTGGGCATTGCCAAGGACGCGGCCGCCGTGACGGGGGCCGAGCTTGAGAAAATGACGGAAGAGGAGCTGCGGGACCGGGTGGCCGGCACCGCGGTTTACGCGCGTGTCACCGCAGGACATAAGCTGCGCATCATCCGGGCGCTGAAGGCCAGGGGCGAGGTTGTGGCCATGACCGGTGACGGGGTGAACGATGCCCCCGCGATCAAGGGGGCGGATATCGGCATCGCCATGGGCCAAGCCGGAACGGAAGTGGCCAAGCAGGCGGCGGACATGATTATCACCGACGATAACTTCGCCACCATCGTCACCGCCGTGGAGGAGGGGCGGGGCATTTACGACAACATCCGAAAAACACTCCAGTATCTTTTAGCGGGCAATACGGCGGAGCTGCTGCTTATGACACTTTGCGTGGTGGCGGGGCTGCCCATGCCATTGTTGCCCATCCACCTGCTTTGGATTAATCTTGTCACCGACGGGCTGCCCGCGCTTTGCCTCGCCACCGATCCCATCGACTCCGGCGTGATGACGCGGCGACCGCGGCACCGCGCTGAACGGATTGCAAACCGCGGATTCCTGAATGCGATGCTCCTGACCGGACTCCTCACGGCGGGCACCGCGTTTGGTGTATACATTCACATGCTGAAACACGGGACACCTGAAACCGCCCGGACCTGGGCTTTCACCGTGCTGGTCTTCGCGGAGCTTCTCAGAGCCTTCGGCGCCCGCAGTGAATGGACTCCTGTCTGGCGTATTCCTCTTTTGACAAACATAAACCTTGTTCTGGTGGTGGCTGCCTCCTTCGGGCTGCAAATAGGGAGCCTGCACAATGAGACTTTCGGGCGCTTCCTGAAAACGGTCTCCATCCCCTGGAGCGATAATTTCACACTCCTGGCCCTGGGTGCCATTCCGCTTCTTGTGCTGGAACTGGTCAAAGTGATCCGGAAGTCCGCCCGCAAAACGGCGGTGAATGATGCCAATCTATGAAAACCAACACCCTGACCCCGGACCTGCTGCGGAAAACCGACGCCTACTGGCGCGCCGCCAACTACGTCTCAGCCGGTCAGATGTATCTCTGTGACAATCCTCTGCTCCGGCGGCCGCTCGTCCTGACGGATGTGAAGCGCATGCTGCTCGGGCATTGGGGAACCACGCCGGGACAGAACTTCATTTACGCGCATTTGAACCGCTTGATCCGAAAATATGATTTGGATATGATCTACGTTTCCGGTCCCGGCCATGGCGGGCCGGCAGTGGTGGGCAACACTTATCTGGAGGGCAGCTACAGCGAGGTTTATCCCGATATCAGTCAGGATGAAGAGGGACTGCGGAAACTTTTCCATCAGTTTTCCTTTCCCGGCGGCATTCCAAGTCATGCCTCTCCGGAGACTCCCGGCTCCATCCATGAGGGCGGGGAACTGGGATATTCCCTCAGTCATTCGTTTGGAGCGGTGTTCGACAATCCCGGCCTCATCGTGGCCTGCGTGGTGGGCGACGGCGAGGCGGAGACGGGGCCGCTGGCCACGGCGTGGCATTCCAACAAATTCCTGGATCCCGTCACTGACGGCGCGGTGCTGCCGATTCTCCACCTCAACGGCTACAAAATCGCCAACCCGACGGTGCTGGCGCGCATCACCCGCCCGGAGCTGGACCAGCTTTTCCGGGGTTACGGATGGACCCCGTATTTTGTGGAGCATGAGGAGGCGGATCTCATGCATGAGGCCATGGCCGCGACGCTGGACGATGCCGTGGAGGAGATCAGACGCATCCAGCAGGAAAACCGCGCCCACGGCAACGGCACCCGTCCACGCTGGCCGATGATCGTGCTCACCTCCCCAAAAGGATGGACGGGCCCCAAAATGGTGGATGGAACGCGGATTGAGGGCACTTTCCGCGCGCATCAGGTGCCTATTTCCGATCCGTCCGCCCATCCTGAGCATCTCGCCCTGCTGGAGGCATGGTTAAGGAGTTACCGGCCGGAGGAGCTTTTTGATGAACTTGGCCGGCTTAAACCGGAACTGGCGGAGCTCGCGCCGGAAGGCGCGCGGCGTATGGGGGCCAATCCCCATGCCAACGGCGGTTTGCTGCTCCGCGATCTGAGGATGCCGGATTTCCGGAACTACGGCGTGAAGGTTTCCGCTCCGGGAGTCAGAGGCATCGGAGACACGCACGTGCTGGGAAAATTCCTGCGGGATGTGGCAAAGCTCAATGAGGCCCAGCGCAACTTCCGCGTCTTTGGTCCTGATGAAACTCTCTCCAACGGTTTGGAGGCGCTTTTTGAAGTGACCGCGCGACAGTGGGACGCCGCAACTTTGGAAGATGACGAATTTCTCGCCCCCACCGGCCGCGTGATGGAGATGCTCAGCGAGCACCAGTGCGAGGGATGGCTTGAAGGTTATCTGCTGACGGGGAGACACGGGATTTTTAATTGTTACGAGGCATTCATCCATATAATCGACTCCATGTTCAACCAGCATGCGAAATGGTTGAAAGTGACTTCACACCTGCCTTGGCGGCGTCCCATCGCTTCCCTGAATTATCTGCTGGCCTCGCATGTCTGGCGGCAGGACCACAATGGATTCACGCATCAGGATCCCGGTTTTCTGGATGTGGTCGTCAATAAGAAGGCTGCCATTGTGCGCGTTTATCTGCCACCGGACGCCAATTGCCTCCTCTCGGTGATGGACCACTGCCTGCGCAGCCGCCATTACGTCAATGTGGTCATTGCGGGGAAACATCCGGCGCCCCAGTGGCTGGCCATGGAGGCGGCCGTGAAACATTGCATTGCCGGAATCGGCATCTGGCAGTGGGCCAGCAACGACCAGGGCATCGCGCCGGACGTGGTTATGGCCTGTTGCGGGGACGTTCCCACCTTGGAAACGCTCGCCGCCGTCTCCATTCTGCGGGAGGAACTGCCGCAACTGAAAATCCGGGTGGTCAATGTTGTCGACCTCATGAGACTCCAGCCGGAACGCGAGCACCCTCATGGCCTGAGCGACCAGGACTTTGACGAACTCTTCACCAAAGACAAACCAGTCATTTTTGCCTTCCACGCTTACCCTTGGCTTATCCACCGGCTGACCTACCGGCGCACCAACCACTGCAATCTCCACGTCCGGGGCTACAAGGAGGAGGGGACCATCACCACGCCCTTCGACATGACCGTGCTCAACGAAATCGACCGCTTTCATCTCGTGATGGACGCCATTGACCGCCTGCCGCAGACCGGTGAGAAGGGACTCTATCTGAAACAGCGCCTCAAGCAAAAGCTGATTGAGCACAAGCTGCATATCGGTCAATACGGGGAGGACATGCCGGAAATCCGCCTATGGCAATGGACTCCCGCCCTTCCCGGTCCCGCGGCTCCTTAATTCCGGGGCTCAAAGGCTGATCCTGCCCGGACATTTTTCACCAAGGCGCTTTCCGTGATCCGATCATGCACTTTCCGCAAAAACCAAACTTGGCGAAGGCCACGGATCAGTCCATTCATTTCCCGCCCATCCTGGCGGAGGCCGCAATGCTGGACAGCAACGGGGTTTTCACCCGGATGGGGACGACGGCCCAGGGACTGAGCGCAGGAGAGGCCGCCAGGCGTCTACGGGAAACCGGCTCCAACGTAGTGGCGGAAAGCGGGCATCATGGCTGGTTTTGGCGTCTGGCCACCGCCATGGGCAATCCGCTGGTGATTCTGCTCATAGTGCTCTCAGCTGTCTCTTTCGCCACCGGCGATCCCCGCGCTGGAAGTGTGATGGCGGTCATGGTGATCCTCGGGGTGTTGCTGCGCTTTGTACAGGAAACGCGCGCGGACTCGGCGGCAGAGCAACTCAAGGCCATGATCAATGTCACGGCGACCGTCCTGCGGGACGGCAGGGCTCTGGAAACACCGCTCAGTCAGCTGGTGCCCGGCGATGTGGTGAATCTTTCCGCCGGCGACATGATTCCGGCGGATGTGCGGCTGATCGCGGCCAAGGATTTGTTTGTGTCACAGGGCACCCTGACAGGTGAATCGCTGCCGGTTGAGAAATTCGGCCATGCTGAGCCGCAGTCCGGTCTTTCGCCTCTGGAACTGAAGGGAATCTGCTTTCTGGGCACCAGTGTGGAGAGCGGGGCGGCCACCGCCGTGATCCTGGCGACCGGAGCCCGGACTTATTTCGGCAGCATGGCGGGCAGTATCGCCAGCGAGGTCGCACCCACCAATTTCGACAGAGGTGTGAAGCAGTTCACCTGGCTGATGATCCGGTTCATGATGGTAATGGTGCCGCTGGTCCTGCTCATCAACGGCCTCACCAAACATAACTGGCATGAGGCCTTCCTCTTCTCCATCGCCGTCGCGGTGGGCATGACGCCGGAGATGCTGCCCATGATCATCTCGGTCTGCCTGTCCAAAGGCGCGCTCGCCATGTCCCGGAAAAAAGTGATCGTGAAGCGGCTCAGCGCGATTCAGAATTTCGGGGCCATGGATGTGCTGTGCACCGATAAAACCGGCACTCTGACCATGGACCAGGTCATCCTGCAGCGACACTGCGATGTGATGCGGCAGGAAAACAGCGAGGTGTTCCGGGACGCCTATCTCATCGCTCATTTTCAAACCGGACTTAAAAATCTGCTCGACCGCGCCATCCTGGATCATCCGGACGCCAACGATAAAATCATCAGCGGCTTCAGCAAAGTGGATGAGATTCCCTTCGATTTTGCGCGCCGGATGATGTCGGTGGTGGTGCGGAAACCTGATGGAGAGCATCAGCTTTTGACCAAAGGCGCGCCCGAAGCGGTTTTTCCCCGATGTGAATTTTTCGATTTGAATGGTCGGATATCCCCCATGGATCCCGCCCGCGCCGCCGAGCTGATTCATCATTACCAGGAACTGAGCGCGGAGGGCTTCCGCGTGCTCGCCGTCGCCCACAAGCATCTGGAGGCCGGGGAATTCATCTCCAAGGATGACGAGTGCGGCCTGACGCTCAAAGGTTATGTCGCGTTTCTGGATCCACCGAAGGACAGTGCGGCGGGAGCCCTGGCGGCATTGCGGGATCATGGCGTCACGGTGAAGGTCCTGACGGGCGACAACGATCTTGTCACCCGCAAGGTTTGCCGGGAAGTCGGACTGAACGCCGGCGCCATCCTCCTCGGCGGCATGGTCGAATCCATGTCCGATGCCGAACTTGCCCAGGCGGTGGAGACCACCCACATTTTTGCCCGACTCTCTCCGGCTCACAAACAGCGGATTATTCTCGCGCTCCAGCACAATGGGCATGTCGTCGGTTTCATGGGCGATGGAATCAACGACGCCCCCGCTCTGCATGTGGCCGACGTGAGCATTTCGGTGGATTCGGCCGTGGACATCGCCAAGGCCGCAGCCTCCATGATTCTGCTGGAAAAAGACCTGATGGTTCTCGATGACGGGGTGATCGAAGGCCGAAAGGTCTTCGTGAATATCCTCAAATATGTCCGCATGGGTGCCAGCTCCAGCTTCGGCAACATGTTCAGCATGCTCGGCGCGAGCATGTTTCTGCCCTTCGTTCCCATGGCTCCCATTCAGGTGCTGACAAACAATCTGCTTTACGATTTCTCCCAGGTGCCAATTCCCACCGACACCGTGGACCCGGACCAGACCAGCGCACCTCGCCCTTGGCACATTGGGGACATCCGGAGGTTTGTTCTTTTTATCGGCCCCATCAGCTCAATTTTTGACTACACCACTTTTTTTGTGATGCTTTATGTTTTTGGCTGCTGGGACCCGGCGCGCGCACCGCTTTTTCAGACTGGATGGTTTGTGGAGTCCCTGATCACGCAGACTCTTATTGTGCATGTCATCCGCACCGACCGCATTCCCTTTTTCCAAGGCTGCGCCAGCTGGCAGCTCACGGTGACCACCGCCGTGATCATCGGCATCGCCGCGTGGCTTCCCTTCTCCCCCTTCGCCCCGGTCCTCGGATTCACCGCCCTGCCGCCCCTTTACTGGCCCATCCTGCTGGTCACTCTGTTTTGCTATATTTTCCTAACCCAAGCTATGAAAATGTGGCTGATCCGCAAAGCGTGGCTTTGAGAAAATTTGGTCACGAAACATAAGTTATGTTTCGTGACGTAATTGATTAGCGGATGAAAATTGCCATGGGCGTCATGAGGTAGTCCCCGAACTTCGGCCATTTTGACGCTGATTTAAGCTATGGGAGCGGGCAGTGATGCTTGTTTGCGCGTATGTTTCCATATGTCAAGTCCAATGCGGCAGCCGTCTGGCTCAATGGCTTTCCATTGAATTCCTGAATCCACCTGTAAATTCTTTAAAAATTTGCCTTCCGGCCGCAGGGCTCCACCGTGTCCTCTGTTTTGCCGCATTGGACCCGGCCTGGGGTAGTTGCAAAAGGTTGGCCATGAACAGCCTGCTCAGCGGGCAAACTGGATGAACTGGCTGTCGTGTGGAGCCTCAGTCATGGGGAGAAGGAGCCGGACGATGGAACAACGCATCAGCCCGCCGCCTTTCCGGCGCGCCGGGATGCCCCGGTTTGGACGTGTTGACTGACACTCCTTCAGGTTTGATGGGCTGGTTGCGGGCGTGACCTCTCAAAGCTGACGCCGGGAGACGGACCGGAGAAAAGTCTGTGGTCATGAATCAACATCTGCCCCTCCTGCGGGATCGGATGGAAAAGCGCAGGCTATCCGCCGGGCGGAATCCCGTGTTTGCCGGGCATCCCTGTGGGGGATTACAATGTTTCCCCAAAGCCGCATTTTTCGTTATCCGTGAGTCATGATCCGCATTGGAACCGCCAGCTGGGCTGACCCTGAATTTGTCCGGGACTGGTATCCCGCGAAACTGCCGGCCGCAAAACGCCTGCCGTGGTATGCGGAGCATTTAAACTATGTGGAGGTGAACTCCTCCTTCTATGCCATTCCGGCGGCCAAATCGGTCCGCGGCTGGGCTGAGAACACGCCGGAGGGATTTCTGTTCGACGTGAAGCTGCACCGGCTCTTCTCCCATCACATGGCGCGTTCCGACACTCTGCCCAAGGACCTGCGGCCGCTGGCCTCTGTGAACCCGCGTGGAAATGTCATTCCCACCCCGGAGCTGATCCTGGCGATGGCCGAGCGCACATGTGAGGAACTTCACCCCCTGCGGGCGGCGGGGAAACTGGGAGTGCTCCTGCTCCAGCTGTCGCCATCCTTCAGTCCCCACAAGGCACAGCTGGAGAGCTTGGACACCCTTCTGGGGGCGTTTCCCAGTTTCAAGGTGGCCGTGGAGCTGCGCAACCGCAACTGGATGGAGGAGGGACAGAAGGCGAAAACGGTGAGGTTTTTCACCTCGCGCAAAATCCCCATGGTCCTGGTGGACACACCGGAAAGCGGACACTTCACCGTGATGCCCGCACTGAACATCATCACCGATCCGGAAACCGCCTACCTGCGGCTGCATGGCCGGGATGAGGAGTTCTATTTAACAGGCAAAACCGTCGCCGAGCGGTTCAACTATCTGTATTCGGAGGATGAGCTGCAGGGTATCGCTGAGCGTGTAAAAGGTCTCGCCGCAAGGGCCGGGGAGGTCCGCGTGGCTTTCAACAACAACCATTCGGACTATGCGCCGAAGGCGGCCATGAGGCTGCGGGAAATTCTGCAGGCCTGAGCCTTTGCATGCCGGGCGGGCGGCGCTTCGCTCAACATCCGGATTTTTCCGGCGGGGAGAGTGACGATTTGAACGGCGGGAGAACCAACCTGCGATGAAGTATGGGAACCAATAGTGATGACTGGATTTCCGGCTTTCCCCCCGGCCGAAGGACCCCTCGCGGGGCAGATGTCCAACTTGGCAAGGACGTGTGGACCACAATTGCTGAAGGTAAACCCCAGCCATTCCTCCACCCGCTCCAACTGCCGGCCATGGCGGAGAGTTTACGCCCGGCGGGCAAGGGGGGCGCATCACGCCGCCCGGATGAATCTCAAGCGGAGCGGCTACGCAGGCCTTTGGGGATCAGGTTTTTTTCATTACGGCATTTCTTTTATGCATGCGGTGGGCCGCACCGCGCCGTTTACTTTGCATGAACTCATCCTCAAAGCCCTTCCCTCCCTCCACCAGCGACAAATCCAGTCCTGCAGAATCTCCCCGCGAAGGGAACACCAATCTCAAACCCGAGGATTTTCCCTCCGGCGACGAAGAGGACCGGGAGGGCGGAAATGCCGGCCCTGAGGAAAAGCGGCAGCCTGATGGCAGAACGCCCCGCGAAAATCCATCTCTTTCCGAGGTGGAGAAAAATGACGCTGCAGATTGGACGAAACGGACGCCGGCGGGCACACCCATAAAACCAGGGACCGAGAATCCCACCACCTACAAGTAGCAAGGATTTGTTTCTGACAAAACACACAGTCCTTTTTCCCTTTTCTGTGAGCCCCCGGTAATAAAACATTCCTGGGTTTTGAACGTTCCTGCAAATCAGGGGCATCCGTCACTGCTGAGAAGGCTCCCAAAAACTCCCTTCGGGCTTCTGCGAACTCCTTTAACAGGAAAAAGATGGGTTTTGCTGCGCAGTCGGAACCCCTGCGCCATTTTTCATCTGCATTTTCCGGGCCAGTATCCCACCAGCGGGTGGCGCTTTTGGAAACCAAAATCTTTAGAGACTTCTCAGGCACCGGTTTCCACCGGAGAAAATCCACCAAGTCTGCCGCCACGCCCAAAGGGAGGCGGTGTCACCATGCCAGAGCTGGATGGCCACAGTATGCTGCGCGAGCTGCGGGAGGATCCAAGCCAGCGTGAACACGCCCTTCATTTTCCTGACCGCCCGCGGCTAGTGCGCGGACCTGCACACCGGCATGAATCCGGGAGGGCGGGAAGCCTTCCCTCAGCTGCCGCCGGGTTTGGGCGCAGTCCCCTTTCCCGCAGGCTCCATTCCTTTCCTCATAAGCCCGCTTCAGGGCGGTCTGCAGGCTGCCGCTGTGCACGGTCGCAGATTTCCCCGTCGCCTCCAGACCGTCCATCTCCGGCATCTGCACATCCAGAAGAATGACATCGTAAGGCGTCCTGCGCAGGGTCAACAGCCGCTGGAGCTTTATATTCTGCATGCTCAGCAGGCTGAACCCAGCAACGAAAACCTTGCGGCAGTGTGCAGCGCCATGCCAATGGAGGCGCCGGACACAAACATGATGGTGATGCCCGGCATATGGGAGCACAGCGCCAGCAGGGATGATTCTATAATCCAAAGCCCCAGGCGCCGCAGTGTCCGGAGCAGGGTCAGCCGCAACAGGAAAATCCCGGTGCCGGCCAAGGCAAACCCTGCAGCTGTGGGAGGCGGGGGCCGCCGGGGCGCCAAGTCCGGCAGCGCCGGAAAACAGGAGACAAGGGCCGCGAAGCCACAATCACAGTCCAGCGCATACTCCACGGAGATCAGCAGCCCGATGCCTCCCGCCAGCACTCCGCACAGGATAGCCGATCCGCGGCAAACGCAGGGCGAAGGCCGCCAGTCCCAGCCCGCTCACCAGAAAACAGATGCCCGTGAGATAGTGCTGGGCACAAAATCCGGCCCGACTCCCACCAAAGACATGCTTCCGATGTGCCAGCCCACTAGGACCAGAATCCCAAAACGGCGCAGAGGAGGCCACTGATGCCCGCCAGCAGACATGACCGCCGCGGGCGGGGAAAGGAAAACCGGCCTGTGCTATGGAGCCACAGGCTATGCTTTCCGGTCAATCCTGCGAGCGAATCAAGCCGCCGGAATGCAGTTCGGCCCCGGCAAAGGGACATCATGATTAAAAGTAAATCATTCCGCCAAAAATGTGAAGAGAGTGGTCTCCTTTAAAGGCTTGTCAGGGCGGACCACGATGGACGGAAAATCCGGGTGGTGGATGGCATCGGGATAATGCTGGGTCTCCAAACAGACCGCCGTGTTGCCCAGATGGTTCCCTGTGTAAAGCTGCACGGCGGGCTGCGTGGTCCGGACCTCCATGATCCGTCCGCTTTTGGGCTCCGTCAGACGCGCGGCCAGCTTCATGGCGGAGCCGCCATCCAGCACAAAATTGTGATCGTAACCGCCCATTCCCGGCTTCAACTGATCCATGCGGCTGCCGATGCGGGTGGGCTGGCTGAAATCCACGGGTGTCCCTTTGAGGGACAGCATTTCCCCCGTGGGAATCAGTTCGGCGTCCGTGGGGGTGTATTTCTCTGACGGTATCCTCAGGACGTGATCCAGAGCGCTGCCGCCGCCCGCCAGATTGAAGTAGGCGTGGTTGGTCAGGTTCGCGATCGTCGGCTTGTCAGCGACAGCCTCATAGTCCAGCCGGAGTTCGTTCCGGTCCGTGAGGGTGTAGGTCACGGAGGTCCTCAGATTGCCGGGAAATCCCTCCTCGCCATCCGGACTCAGGTAGGTCAGTTTCACAAAGGCCCTGTCCTTGGTGGTTCCGGTGTCCGCCACGGTCCAAACGGACTGGGCAAACCCCTTCCGACCGCCGTGGATGGTGTTTTTCCGGTCGTTGGCCGTCAGCTTGTAAGGGGTGCCGTCGAGTTCGAACTGTGCCCCCTTGATCCGGTTGGCCACCCGGCCGATGATGGCGGCGGCACCGTTGAAGCCGCCGGCAAATTTCTCCAGACTGTCCGTGGTCAGCACCACATTGGTGAACCGGCCGTCACGGTCCGGTGCTTGGAGTTCCTTGATGATGGCTCCATAGCTGATGATCCGCACACTCATGCCTTTGTGGTTGCTCAGAGTGATCAGATAGACCGTTGCTCCATCCTGCATCTTTCCAAAAACACTCTGATCCACTTGGAATGAAGGATTGGCCCCGGACGATGGGGCCGTGGCTGCAGACTGACCGGGAGTTTGGGCTCTGACGGATTCAGGACCAGGGGAAGCGGTCAAAGCCAGCGCTGCCATCAATCGGGGAAAGGTCTTCATAAGGAAAAAGAGTGGGTGCGGCACGGAGCCGGTGGAGTTGGTCAGAGGGGAGGTCCTGGACTTTCAATAAGCCCCCTTCACCCGCATCCGGAGGCCGTAAACCCGTTTGCCCGCCGTGATGAAAAGCAGGTGACGGTCCTTTCCGGCGAAGCTCACATTTCCAGTCCAGGGTTCCGGGATGGGGATGTTGGTCAGTTTTTTTCCGGTTTTGTCAAAAACCGTGACGCCGCTTCCGGTGAGATAGACATTGCCGTCGGCGTCGATCGTCATGCCGTCGGATCCCATTTGGCAGAAAAGCGTTTTGTTCTCCAGAGTGCCGTCCGTCTTGACGGTATAGGAGTAGGTTTTGCGGGCTCCGATATCCGCCACATAAAGGGTTTTCCCGTCGGGGGTGCCGATGATCCCGTTGGGCTGCTTCAGATCCGTGGCCACCGGCGTGGCGGCTTTGGTTTTGATATCGAAGTAATAGACGTATTGCCCCGGCTGCTGGCTGGCCTTGTCCCGCGTCCAGTAGTCGCGTGTGTAAAGAGGGTCCGTGAAGTGGAAATTGCCGTCCGGGCGGATCCACAGATCATTGGGGCCGTTCAGCAGCTTGCCGCCGAAGTCCTTAAGCAGCACCGTGACTTTCTTATCGGGGGCAATGGACCAGAGTTCGTTCTTTTCATCCGCGCAGGCGATCAGGTTGCCCGCCTTGTCGAAAAAGGTGCCGTTGCTGCGGCCCGCGGGCTTGAGCCAGTCGGTGAAGGATCCGTCCGCGGCGCTGTACTTCACGATGCGGTCGTTCGGCTGATCCGTGAAGAACACATTGCCCTCCGGGTCCACCGCCGGTCCCTCGGTGAAAATATACCCTTCGCTCAGCACCTCCACTTTGGCTCCCTCGGCCACCGGATCCGCCGCCTCCGCGGCACGGGCTGTCAAAGCGCTGAACAGAAGGAGACCGGGGAAGAGCAAAGGTATCAATTTCATGGCGGCAGCCTATTCATCGCCCTCCGGCAGCACAAGCTTTCATCCGTTTCCTCCCCAACCGCGTCAGCGGACCCGACAGTCACGATCCGGTCAGGGGGAGCCGATTTCCAGCAGGGAAACCGGAGAATCCAAGCCGGGAATCATCTGCAGCAGCACCACCGCGCTGCTGCACCCCCAGGAGAACCGCAGTCCCTCCGGGGTGGGCCGCGGCCAGCGGTTCCAACAGAGATTGTCCGCGGCGCGGCGGGCGGTCCAAGCGGCCTCGGCGTTTTTCCGCAGCCAGGGCGCGAAGGCACCCTGCTCGTTCCGGTCCTTCACAAACTTGGAAATCCACCGCACTCCGATGCCGTTGAACCCCCCTCCGTCGCCCCTTTCATTGCCGCCGGGGAGCCAGCCTCCGTTGCGGCACAGCACGTTCATGGTGAAGGCGGCGGCCAGTCCGGCGTCCTGATAGTAGCCCAGCAGGTGGGCCGCGCCGGCAAAGGTCCCCTGATTGTAGGAAAACGACATGGGGCTCACACGGCCACCGATGTGTATATTGTCGCTGACCCGACCGGTCCGCGGATCGAAAAGGGTGGCGCGCTCCCAGAGAAAAAGCTGCCGCGCCTTGTCAAAGTAGCCCTGCTCCGCAGTGGCTTTTCCAAGCAGAAAGGCGGCGATGGAGCCCGGGCCGTTCACACAGGCGTTTTTGGACTGGTTGTTCGTTTTCCACCACAGGCCGCCACCCAGATCCGGGGAAATGGCCCGCGCATAACAAAGATCGAAATTCTCTTTGGCCACACTGCGGAACTCCGTGCTGCCGCTGAGCAGACAGCCCCGCGCGCAGGCGATGACCATCCACATGATGTCGTCGTTGAATTCATTGTGCGCCCAGTTCCGACCGTGGTCCGCCAGAAATCCATGGAACAGGCGTGTGAACATCTCCAGATGCCGGGGGTTCCGCGTGCGTTCGAAGGTGTCCAGCACCATCTCCATCTGCTCCGCCCGCATCCAGTAGGAGACCTTGCCGCCGTCCGTGGACTCCCGGAACCAGGCGAGTCCGTCCTTTTCCTCATAGAAGGCTTTGGTGTGGGCCTCAAACAGCGCATCCGCCTCCGCCGCCCCCACGTCCGCCCTGCCCATCGTGACGGCTCCCATTCCCATGGTCCAAACAGCGGCCAGAGTCATCCAGGCGCGGCGCGTGATGGAGAACCGCTGTTTGCGGCGGGTGGGGGGGATCATGAGAGAAGGAGTGATGGTGAAATCAGGAATGCCGCGAGCGGATCAGAACAGAACAGAGAACATGGGCGCGGATCCAGAAACCGGCACGGAGGATGTGCTGGAAAAACACGGATGAAAAAACGGTAACGGCTCCGCGCTTCTCCGGGCTGCGGACGCACCAGGCCGTGACAAACCAGGGAAGCCGATTGCGGAGTTGCCGGGAAGCCGGCACCATCTCCCCCTTCCCGGCAGTCCCATGCAAGCCCCGTCCCGCCTCCTCCCGTTTTTCCTCACTTCGGTTCTGGCTTTTTCCGGCGGTATGACGGCCAGGCTGGGGGCGCAGGAATCCTCAAGGAAAGGCGGCGATCCTGAATCCTACCGCCGCTATGCGCTGACCCACGACGGGAATGTGGTCAATGGTCAAAGGCTCTTCAACGACGCCACGCTACTGTGCGCCAACTGCCACTCGGCCGGTGGCCAAGAGGACAAGGCCGGGCCCAATCTTTCCGCCGCCGGGGACGCGTTTGGCCGGCGCGATCTGGTGCAGTCGGTGCTGTTCCCCTCGGCCACCATCTCGCCCGGCTACGGCGCGGTTTTTGTGGAGACAAAGGACGGCGCCGCCTGGCAGGGGACACTCAAAAATAAAACCGACGCCGGACTGGAACTGATGGGCGTGGACGGCAAAAGGATCTCCATTGCCTCGGCGGACATCAAACAGCAGACTGCGCTGCCCATTTCCCTGATGCCGGAGAGGCTGCAAAACAATCTGACCCTGCAGGAGTTCACCGACCTCATCGAATACCTCACCACGCTGAAGCAGGCGGACTCCACGCTGGTCAGCAACCACGGCATGCCGGCCGACATTCCCGCGCTGGCAAAACCGGTGGCGCTCAGGCCTTTTTTCGCCTCCGAGTTCAAATTCCCCCGCGAACGGGCGGAAAGCGGCCTGACCTCCATGCGGCAGATGCCCGGATCCAGTGATGTGTTTTTTGTCCTGCACCAGAGAGGCACGGTGTGGAGGGTGGTGAAAACCGCGGAAGGTGAGGAGCGGACTGTCTTCGCCGACCTGCCAACCGAGGTTTTCAGCGAGCGCGGACCGAATGGCATGCTGGATATGGCCTTTCATCCCCATGTCCGGGAGAACCGGAAATATTACCTTTTCTATCAGGTCTTTGAGGATGGCAAAGTCACCACGCACATTGTGGAGAAGGAGTTTTCACCGGATTTCAAAACCGACTCCGGCAAACCGCCGCGGCTGATTCTGAAAATCGCCAGCGTGGCCGAGGACCACAGCGGGGGCTGTCTCGAATTCGGGCCCGACGGGATGCTTTACCTCGTGATGGGGGACACAGGCCCGCACAACGACCCCAATGGCCATGCCCAGAATCTTCAACTGCTGCTGGGGAAGATGCTGCGGATCGATGTGGACCACCAGGATCCCGGCCTGGCCTATGCCATTCCGAAAGACAATCCCTTCATGGGCCAGCCGGATGCCCGTCCCGAAATTTGGGCTTACGGTCTCCGGAATCCATGGCGCTTCAGCTTTGACCGGCAGACCGGCGATCTGTGGCTGGCGGACGTCGGCCAGGACCGCGTGGAGGAGGTGGACATCATCCAAAAAGGCGGCAACTACGGCTGGAGTGTTTACGAGGGGTATGAGCCTTTCTCCAACCAGTATCGGAAGGAGGGCCGCACCTTTTTGAAGCCGGTGTTTGCCTACCGCCGCAAATACGGCAATTCCATCACTGGCGGGCATGTTTACCGGGGTGACAAAAATTCCCCGTTCAACGGCGTCTATGTCTGCGCTGACTACACTTCCAAACTGATTTTTGGCCTGACGCTGGAGAACGGGGCGTTGAAGACCGTCCGCCGGATCGGCAAAGCTCCCCAGCGCATCGTGTCATTCAGCGAGGACGCTGCGGGCAATCTGTATGTGGTGGGCTACGAGGGGGCGATTTACCGCATCGATTTCACCGAAGGCCGTTTTGAGTGAGGAAAATCCCGGTCGGTCCATGAAAGTCCCGCCGCCGGGATTTTCATTCCGGGGAATTCCAAAGGATCATCCCTGCCTGCTCTACTGCAGCGAGGCCTTGGCGTCCAGCAAGGCATAGGAGCCGCCGTTGTGAGTGATCCGTTTGCCGGAGCCAGCCGCCGAGGCCAGCTGGCTGGAAGTGCCGGCCAGTTCGTAGGCGGCGGAGCTGATGGAGACGCCGGAGTCCTTGACGGAGGCGAAGGCCACGACGGCTTTGTTCTCTTCATTAGCGACTGGAACCGCGAAGTCCGAGCCGTACTGGCGGACCACCTCCGCACGGGCGGCGGATTTCCACTCCATGTCCACCTGGGCGATCTCCTTCGTCTCCTCCGTCTTCACCTCGGCGACTTCCTTCTCCACTGCCGCGGCAGGCTTGCCGGCGGTGGCGGCCTGTTTGCGGACAGTGGCGATTCTGGTCTGGCTTTTCTGCCGGATAACCGTCTTTTTCCGCTCGAACCGGGGAGCCAGTTTCCGCATCTCGCCCGCGATCAGGCCATCCAGCTTCAGTTCAGCCACACGGCGCAGGATTTCCTTATCGCCAGCCCCGAGGTTTTTGTATTTGCGGATGGTTTTGGAGATGGCCGCGATATTGCCCACGCTGACCGGCGATCCGTCCGTCCCGGCTACAAATTTGGTCTCATCCTTTTTACCGAACACCGGTCCGTCCAGATCAGTGGAGTCGGCTCCCTGCGGCGTGGAGCCGCAGGAAACCAGCAGAAACAATGGGACGCAGAGCGGAAGCAGACGGAAGGTGGCGTTCATGGCGGTGCGGCTTAGAAACCCGGACGGGCTTCAAACTTGCTGGGAGTGGGAGAGCCCGACCCTCCGTTGGCCCGGATGTTGCCGTATTGGGTCCCGCCACTGGTGGGGCTGGTGTTGTAGCGGTGATCGTCCGCATAAACCACAACCCGGCCACTGCCGGTCACCGTGCCTCCAGCGTCCACCTGGACGATTTTGCCGGCCAGTGCGGCTTCGGGCGTGTTCAGCGCCACATTGCCCACGAAGCGGAGCTTGCTCACACCCTCGGCATAGAATTTGATGGCGGAGGCGGCATCGTAGCGGCCACCGGTGATGACCAGCGCGTCGCGCTCGCCTGAGTTGTAGGACCGGGCGCGGATGACGTCGGCGCTGGCGGTGACATTGTTAAGCTGCACCAGCGTGTCCACCGGAGAGGCTCCCGCCATGGCGTCGATGAGGATTTCTCCGGGAGTGCCCGACGAGGAGAGGGAGGTGCCACCCGTAAGGATGCTGTCGGACACTTGGATCTGGGATCCGTTCGTGGTCAGTTTCACAGTGCCGGTGGAGGCCAGCGCCAGCAACTGTGAGCTGTTCCTCACCAAAATGCCGGTGCGGGAGCTATTGCTGCTCTGATTGCGGACCGCCACGTGCCCTTCCCGGGCCCTGAGTGTGGACTTGTCCACCGTGATGGTGCCCGCATCCGCCGTGCCAGTGCCCCCGGTGTCCACCGTCACGGAACCTGTCAGGGCCTCAGCAGTCGAATCCGCAAGCTGAACGCCTCCGCGGAATCCGCTTCCTCCAATGATCACACTGTCCGAGGCATGCAGGGAGGAGTTGTCCACTTGGATGGCATCCGTATCCGGATTGGCGCCGGTGGAGTAAAGAATGATGTTTCCATCGCCGGCGTTGACGGTGCTCCCGCTGATCCGCAATGGAGTGGAGTCCGCGCCGTTATAGTTCAGGTAAACACTGCCGTGACTCTCAAGCGTGGAGTTGCTGACATACAGCTCCCCCTGGGATGAAAGCGTGATGGATCCGGCATCGATCCGGCTGTCCAAAATGCTGATTTCCTCATCCGCCAGCAGTTGAACGGAATTCCCGCTGCCTAAAACGGAATCCGCCACATACACTGTCTGAGCCTCCGCGTAGAGACCATTATCAGCGTGGGCACTGCTCTGCTCCACACGGAGATGCATGGCCAGCAGGGTCAGCAGGTCCTCCGTGGTGACCACAGTGGTGATACTGCCGGCAGCTTGGGGGCTGGTGGAGATCAAATCACTCCCGATAACCTCGCCATCGCCTATCTGGATCGTTCCGATGGTGGAGTAAGTGGTGCCTCCGGCGGAGCGGGGAATATCCACTTCATTCCGGATACGAAGCGCGGGATTCACGAGGCCATCCGGGAATTCATACACCGTGGGACCACTTTCAATGCTGGACTCGCCTTTGATCGTGGGAAAACCAGGGGTTTCGATAATGGCTGCCGAAGGCTCAAAAACCGTGGTTTCGTCAATGATGTAACCATCCTTAGGCTCCGGGGGCGGAGGCGCAGGAGGCTCACCGCCGTCATCATCGTTGTGATTGCCGTTATCCCGTGGTGGCTCAGGCTGCTGGGGCTCCGGAGGAGCCTGACGCTGGCCTTCGATTCCCCGCTCCAAGGAGAGCACGAGGCCCGCGCCGGCCAGTTTCATATTGGTGGGCTCGAGGTCGCCGCCGCGCACCGCGCGCTCCTGGCGGACGGCCGCGGAGGAAAAGAGGGATTCCGAAGTCAGAGCGGGAAAATCACTGCCCAGCAGCGCGCAGCTGGCGGCCAGTTCCCGCAGATCAACCTCCACGGCCTCCGGCAGGCTCTTGTCGGCGGGGTTGAGGATCAGCATCTGTCCGGGCCGCAGCTCCACAAATTCGCCCAGCGCCGCCTTGAGCTTCACGGTGACGCGTCCCTCAATGCAGGTGATTTTGATGTAGGAGCCCGGCTGGTAAGCGATCAGCATGGTGCCTTTGGCCGTGCTGCGGACCTCCGGTGTGTCCACTGTCAAAGCCTCGCGGGACAGGCCTTTGCCGCCGCCGCTGGAGGAAAGCATGATGCCCTTGTTCAGGGAAAGATTCTGCTCGGAGGTCAGCACGGCGTCCGTCTGGGAGCCTGTGCGGTAGACGCCGCCACGGCTGCCCACGGAGAGCTGCATTCTGGATTTGCTGCCCGTGTTGAGGCTGCTGCCGGGAGCGATTTCAGATCCTGCCTTCAGTTTGGTTTTGCCGGACTTCACGCTGTTGCGGGAAATGTCCACTTTGGCGGCGCCGGCCATGCTGGTGAGAAGCACGAGGATCACCGGGGAAAGGATGATTTTTTTCATAGGTTTGGCTGGGGTGCGGGCGGTTCACCAGTTCATTACCAGAGAGGCGAAAACCCCGGTGTTCAGGGCTTTGTAATCGTAAATTTCGCGATCGGAGTTGTTGAAGCTTCCGGACACGGTGGTGTTGAAACGCAGCCAGTCCGTCAGCTTGTATTCCAGACCGAGGCTCACGATCTGATTGAAATCGGTGCGGTCCGCCTCGCTGTAGTCGTAAATCGCCGCGCGGTAGGCCAGGGTGCTTTCCAGCGAGCTGGTCCACTTCACTTTGTAGGCCACATAGGCGGTGTATTCGTCGCGCTGCGGCTCCGGGCGGTTGGCATCCACACTCCAATCCCCCGCCAGCCCGGCGGTGATGGAGTGACCGCGGCTGAAGCGCCAGGTTTTGTCAGCGCCGACGGTGATGCTGTGGTTGTCAAAGCTGCTGTCGCCCCAGTCCCAGGGCTGGGCGATGCGGTAGAAATTATAGTCCGCATATACGACCACATTGCCCAGCAGCGGATCCCACGGCGTGCCGGCCCGGGGAAAGGCGTAGAGCAGTCCAACCTGTGCGCGCAGCAGATCGAAATCAAAAAAGTCCGCGTCATTGTAACGGAAAATCTGATCACTGAGCAGGGCGCGGGCAAAGAGTCCGCCTTTGATCTGTGGGATATAGGCAAGGGTGACACCGCTTTGCAGGTAGAAATCATCCACCTCGCCCTTGTCCACCAAAGCGACATTGCTGGTATAGGAGCCACCGAAATCGAAACGGAAGGTCCAAGGCTCCCAGTTGGAGCGGCGATAGAGGATTTTCTGCACGCCGTACTCCTCATCCCCCTCCATGGCGGGGGCGGTCTCACTGTTGTCTGTGGGTGATTTGCCGTCCGCATGCAGGCCGGGACGGCTTCCGGTGGCGGCTTCGGAGTGGGCAGCCGCTCCACGGGCAGCATCCACGGCTATTTGGGCTTTCAGTGCGGCGGGCGCGAGGGCCAGCGCCATCCAAAAAACATGTCCTTTGCCCAGCAGCAGTGAAGTCATAGCCCCTTCAATTATTCCGGTGCGGCTTCCCGGTCTATCTTTTTTTGACGGATGGCAGTTCATTTTTATGGGTGACAGTGAAATTTCGCATGAGTCCCTCCGGAGAAAAGAATGAATAAGGAACAGGATTCCGCCGGAGAAATTTTGTCAGAAGAGGGGTTTGTCATACTTCTGACCGGGGACCGGGGGATTCCTGTCCCGTAAGTCACCGACAGACAATAGCCGGGGAGCCGCAGGCTTTGGTCATGTCCGGGTTCCCCCGCAAACTGTCCCCTGACAATGGCAGCTTCGGCCTTCGCTGTGGCCGTGGACGGATCAATCGAGAACCGCGTAAGTTTTGCCGCCGTGGGACACCTTGGAGCCCTCGGCGAGAGTGCCCGGCTTGTCGGAGATGTAGGAGCTGTCGGAGACGCTGACCCCGCTTTCCTTCACGGTGGCGAAAGCGACCACCGGCTTTCCTTCCTCATTGGCCACGGGAACAGCGAAATCCGTGCCGTAGTTTTTGGCCACGGAGGCCTTGGCGGCCTTGTTCCATTCCAGATCAACCTGTTGAACCTCCTTCTCGGTCTCGGCCTCCACCTTGGCGGCGGCGGTGGGATTCTGCTTTTTCCTGACGGCGGCGCGTTTGCGCACTTCAGCCTTTTTGGTCTCATACTGCGGGCGCAGGGTTTTTTTCTCCTTCTGCACCATGCCGTCATAGTGCCGGCTGACCACCACCTCCACATGCTGGCGCTGTGCCATGGTGAGCTGTGCGTAGCGGTGCACCGTGGCCACCAGAGTGATGACCCGGGTGATGTTTCCAAGATCCCCGGGATTCCGGTGGATGTCCCGGATGGTGGAGGCGCTGTTGAGCAGGTCACCGGGCAGGGTGGCCAGCATGGAGGGATCCATAGTGGCGCATCCTGTCAGGGTGAGAGCGGCGGCGCTGGCGAGCGCGATGGGAGGTTGGAACCGGCGGAAAACAGGCAGCATATGCACGGGAGGTGAAAGGTGGCGGGCGAGGGTGTTCAAAGTTTAAACGCGCTCCCCCGGTCCGGATTGCGCCAGCCATTAAAAAAACGGAGCTTTCACGCGGAGCGATGCACGAAACACCCCGCCCATGCCGGCCTGCAGAGCCTTGGCACATTACTCCGCCCGAGTGTTATCCTGACAGCGGCAGCACCTGTTTTTCGGCAGGCCGCTCTCCGGTCCGACCGCATGAGCGGGGGAAAAGCTCAGCTGCCCTCCTCCAGCAAAGCGATCAGACGCTCCCGCGCCGCCGCCAGCCCTTTGTAACGGGCAACCTCCTCCGGCATGGTGCGGAGCGCCTGCACCAGCCGCGCCGAGGCTTCGGCATCCTGTCTCACTTCCATCAGAGGATGCATGGTGATACGGATGCTGAACAGGATTCCTCCGCTGGTGGGCAGAGCGGTGAAGGCCTGATGCTCCACCCGCAGCCAGACCTCCCCAGGCGTCACTCCCGCATCCAGACGCGGCAGCCGCCGGGAAGGATGCTGGTTGTGTTCCGGCGAGCGGCTCAGCCCCCAGTTGTGCCGGAACCAGGCGCTGTCCGGCGTCAGCTTTCCCAGCAAAGTATCGATGCCCCGGCCCAGCGCCGCATTCAAACCCGGCACCTCCCCATGAATGGCGGCCACACTGCGGCCGATTTTGTCCGGCAGGCTCCAAGAGGAGGGAAAACACACACAGCCTCCGAGCAGCGGAAAATCCCCCGCCGCCCGCACCAGCAGAAAATCCGGTTCCCAAACCTCGCCCAGACGCGCGCACTGCTCCTCCGGCGGCACTGAAAAGAGGGAAATGCCGGCATCCGTTTCCACAGGGGGTGGAACACCCCATTCCGCAGCCAAGGCCCGGCATTCCTCCAGCAGCGGCAGGCCGTCAGGCCGCATGGCGGAGTAAAGATACCGGTTGCCACCGTGCCGAAGCCACTGACGGCGCTCCGCTGTCAGAGCCGGATCCGCAGGCCGGAAAAACTCCGCCGGGGAGCCGCGCCGCAGCCCCAGCTGAAAACGGAAATCACCTCCGGAAAACAAAGCGGCAAAATTCATGTGACAGGAAATGCGGAATCGGCGGAGAGGAAACGAAAAGAGGACTGCCCGGACAATTCTTCAGGCGGCCAAGGAAAATGCAGACGTATCCTCCTCCGAATAAGGATCCCATGAAAGCCACTGCCCCTGTTTTTCTCCTCGTGCTTCTGCCCGCGGCATTTTCCTCACTGGTATCCGCTCCTCCCCGGGAGGCCTCCCCTGCCCGGATGCGGTATGACCACGGGGATCCCACGCCGTGCGAGCAACTGATGCTGGAGATGATCAACCGGACCCGCGCCGATCCCACGGCGGAGGCGGCCCGGCTGGGTATCCAGCTCAACAGCGGACTTGCGACTGGCGCGATCTCCTCCAGCCCCAAACCTCCTCTGGCCTTTCATTCCAAACTGACCGCCGCCGCCCGCGGCCACACCCGCTGGATGCTCAGCGCCGGCCGGTTTTCCCACACCGGAGCCGAGGGCAGCGATCCCCGCAAACGCGTCGCCGCGGCCGGATATGAGTTTTCGCAAAGCTGGAGTCAGGCGGAGAACATCGGATTTGGAGGCACCGCCGGCACGCTGGATCTGCCGGCGGAGACCGCGGCGCGGCATGATGCTCTTTTTCAAAGTCCGGGACACCGGAAAAATATCTGCGGCCCTGACTTCCGGGAGATCGGTTTGGGACTGATAGCCGGGCGTTTCCAGGGAGGCAGTGCCGTGCTGGTCACCCAGAATTTCGCCAATGGCGGCACCGGCCCTTCCCCGCTGGTGACAGGCGTGGTTTTTGAGGACCGGGATGGTGATGGTTTTTACGATCCCGGCGAGGGTGTGGCCGGGGTGACGGTGGTGACGGAGGGCGGCAACTGGGAGGCTGTCACCTCCGCTTCCGGAGGGTATGCTGTGCCGTATGACAGCACCGCCAACGGCGTGCTCACCGTCACTTTTCAGGGCGGCCCTCTCCGCAGTGCGGTCCCGCGTTCCATCACCCGCACCGGCGGCAATCTGAAGGTGGACCTTTTGAGGAAGCCCTGATCCCCCCGCCCGCGCCCGGAAATTTCCAATCTCCGCCTTCCGATGACCGCTGACTCTCAAAATCATCACTCCAATTCGCAGATTGAGCCTGAAACTCTGCTTTTCAGGGATGACGGTGCTATCCCCAACAGTGCGCTGCCCGCGCTGCTTTACCGGCGGGCTTTTGATCCGGAAACACACGCGCTGGCTTCCGTGCTGGAGAAATGCTTTGCTTCAAATGGCTGGACGGATGCCTGGCAGGGAGGGGTTTATGGCTTTCACCACTTTCACAGCACCGCCCATGAGGTGCTGGGGGTTTGCCGTGGCCGTGCCAACCTGCATCTGGGAGGGAAAAAGGGTGGGAAATGCGACGTGCGGACCGGTGATGTCCTCATCTTGGCCGCTGGGACAGGCCATCAATGCGCCGATAGCTCGCAGGATTTCACGGTGGTGGGAGCTTATCCGGAGGGCTGTTCCCCGGATCTGCTGCGCGGGAAGCCCGGCGAGCGCCCCGCAGCGGACCGCAACATGGCAGCCGTGCCCGTGCCGCAGGCGGATCCCCTTTATGGCCCGGAAGGCCCGTTGAGAAAACACTGGAAGTGAGGCAGAAACGTTCGTGAGACAGGCATCCGGATTGCCAAAACGGAGGCGCTACTCCACTCCCGTGATCCGGCATCCCACAGCGGGGGAGCTGTTGGCGGACGGAGCTTTGCCCGTTTTGATGGCGTCCAGAGCCTCGCGGAGATCCTTGGTGGTGGGAGTGCGCTGGCGCTTGGTGGGGGTCAGGTAAAGGTCATTGACGCGGCCCTGATAAAGCGTCCTGCCGTCGGGCCCGGCCACCACAGCCTCCGGTGTGGTTTTGGCGTGCTCCCGTTTGGCCAGCTTTTGCTCCGCATCCATCAGCACCGTGGCCTTGATGGTGTTGAGCTCCGTGTGCTGAAGCACATCAGCGGGTTTCAGGTCCTTGTCCGAATGCACGAAATAAAACTGGAACGAATCCCTGTAATCGGCGGCGATGCGGTTCATCTCCGGCACAAAATTGTTGGAGGCGGGGCAGTAGGCGGAGACAAAAAAGAGCACCACTCCCTTCTTCCCGGCGGGAACCGACAGCGGAGTGTGGTCCGCGCTGTCCGTGCCGGGAAGCTTGAGCGGAAGCGTCTCCTCCGCACGGAGGCAGGAAAGACAGGCCAGGGCCACGAGGGAAAAGGCAGTCATCCGTTTCAAAAGACTCATAAGCGGCGGGTGGGCGGTGGCAGTTCAGACTGCTTTACGGAATACCCGGCTGGAGGCTTGCATGTGATGGCATATGCCGTTGGCCCACAGCTACGGATTTCCAGCTCCACCGCCGTCATTGGAGAAGGTCACCGTTCTCCTCCACCCAGCTGCGGTCGGCGGGGATTTTGGATGTTTTCCATTTGGCACCGTTTTTCCGCAGGTAATCGACAGCCTGGGCGTTGCCGGCCCGCGCGGCTTTGGTCAGGTTGTCGCGTCCCAGCGTTATATTGGGAGCGGTGTGCTCGCCAGTGATCTGGCAGAGGCCCAGCATGGTCAGCGAGGGCACATCCCCGCCTTTGGCCCCTGACTCCAGAGCCGAGATCATGCGTGTGTTGTCCTTTTTGGCGTTGTATATCTTGGCCAGGTAATACCAGGTCGCGGCCGTATTGATGCTGCCCGGCGACTTGCTGGCGGTCTCCAGTGCCTGCTGCGCCTGGCCCATGAGAGCGGCGTTGCCGGTTTCCTCGGATTCCTCCAGATAGCAGAGGCCGAGCATGTAATCGGCTTCGGGATGCTTCAACTCCTTCAGCCGCAGGGCCTCTTTGGTGGCGGCTGCAAGATTCTTCCGCTCGCCAATGCCGGAACGCAGTCCCTCGGCGTAAAGCAGCACGCCCTCCGGCTCGCCGGCCGCGGCGGCTTCACGGATCATTTTGGAGGCGCCGGCCATGATTTTGCCCGCCCCGTCCTCATCGCCCTCGGCGGCTTTCTGCCGGGCCAGCTGCCTTTCGTGGCCGCCGACAATGGCTTTGGCCTTCGTATTGCCTGTAAGACGGATGGCGGCCTTGTGGAAATCCACCTTTTTCTGGGTGGGGGCGTCCGTGTCCGCCAGCATCAGGTAAGGCACGTCCGTTTTCCAAAGTTCCGCGGTCTCCCTGAGGACATCCTCCAAGCCCCGCACCATTTCCGGATGGGGTTTGAGAGTTTCAAGAATCCGGGGAATCTCCCCGGACAGAATTCTGGCCCATTCCGGATCAGCATTGTAAAAATCACGCGTGATCTCCCCCGTGGCGGCGACGTTGATGGCGTCCAGCGCCCGCTGATAGTTCTCCGCATCCGGTTTGGCGGAGCGCATTTTCTCTGCTTGGATCAGGTGCAGCAGCAGCCAGATGCTGGGCACGCTGTCCTTGGACTCTTTGGGGAGTCCGCGGAGCGAGTCATACAGTTCATCGCGTTTCTCCAGAGCGTGGTCCTCCAGAAAATCCTCCAGCAGTCCCTGAGTGGTCACGCTCAGTTCCTTCCGCAGTCTTGTGACAAAACCGGCGTTTTTCGCCACGGTGCCCCTGTAAAGCGCCAGCGCCGCGCCGGGATTTTTCTGTTCAGTGAGATAGGGAAGATCCAGCTTGGCCTGAAGCAGGAAGCGCTCGTCCGGCAGCCCGTCCCAAGCCGACACCAGCGTCAGATCCTGACGAAGTTTTTTCTCCGTATCCTCCGGCAGTGGCAGGGTTGTGGCACCGCTTTCAATGCCTTGGAGAATGCCCGCGATGGCGCGGCGCGCGTCATCCCGCACTGAGCCGATCCTGCTTTGATAGAAGGTCCGGATCACCGGATCCGTCTCCTGCTTCTGGAAACGCTCGTCCGTCTCCACGCACCAATGCAGCAGGGCCGGCCAGTCCTGGGCGGTGAAGCGGGACTTGCGCTCGCCCTCGTATTTCACCCAGGCCTCCTGGCCTTTGAGTTTGGCGGGATCGATGAGCCGTCCCTTGATGTAGAATCCGGCCACGGCGGCGGCGGCGGTGCCGATCAGCGTGCCGGCCACGATGGTCACCAGCCGCTTTTTCTGCGCCCGGTGCAGCTCCAGGATTTTCTGCTCGATTTCGCCGCGCTGACCCTCCAGACGCTGCTGCTCGGCCTCCAGCTGCACACGGGCCTCGTCGTCCTGCCAGGACGCCTCCTGGTCCATGCGGCGGATGAGGCGCTCCTGGTTGAAGACGTCCTCCTTCTGGCTCTGCAGCCGGGTCTCTTCGGCGGCGATCTCCTGCCGCAGCGCGGCCAGCCGGGTCTCCTCGGCGGTCTCCAGGCGGCCCAACTCCGCGGCCCGCTCATGCATGCGCCGCAGATGCCCGGCCTCCTCCTGCTGGCGGCGGGCCTCGATTTCCTCTGTCCAAGCGGTTTTCTCCTGGGCAAATGATTCCGTCAGACGCCGATGCTCGGCATCCAAGGCGGCGCGCTGGGCCAGCAGGGCGGCGCGCTCCTCCTCGATCTGCTGCTTCTGGTGGGCCAGTTGAGTCTCAAGCTCCCTCGCTTTCTCCTCCATCCGCACAGCCAGGGCGGCCTCCTGGGCAGCCAGCTGCGCGCGGGTGGCGGCAATGGATCCGCGCTCGGCCTGAAGTTCGGCCATGCTTGTTTCACGGGCGCGCTCCACCTCGCCAGCCAAGGCGAGACGCTCCTCCTCCAAGGCGTGTTTGGCTTTGGCCAGCTCATCCGCCAAGCGGGATTCCCGCTGGAGATGCTGCTCCTCCAGTGCCTGCCGCTCCGTGGTGAACCGGGCCTCCGCTGCCGCCAGTCTGGCCATGGCGGCCTCGTTGGCCAGCCGCTGCTCCTGGGCGGCCTGCGACTCCGCGCTGCCCGCCTGCCGCTCGGCCGCCAGTTCCAACCGCTGGCGCTCCAGCTGTGATCGCTCCTCCTCCAGCCTTTGCCGTTCGGTTTCCAGTTCCTCCCTCCGGCGCTCCGCGGAGGCGGACTCCTCGGCCGCCAGCCGGGCGTAACGCTCCTCGATCTCCCGGTCCGCCGCCTCGAATTTCGCCCGCAGGGCGGCCATCTCCTGATCCTGGGCCAGACGCTCCTCCTCGAGCGCACGTTTCGCTTTGGCCAGCTCATCGGCCAAGCTGGATTCCCGCTGGATACGCTGCTCCTCCAGTGCCCGCCGCTCCATGGTGAACCGGGCCTCAGCCTCCGCCAGCCGGGCCATGGCGGCCTCGTTGGCCAGCCGCTGCTCCTGGGCGGCCTGCGACTCCGCGCTGCCCGCCTGCCGCTCGGCGGCCAGTTCCAAGCGCTGGCGCTCCAGCTGCGAGCGCTCCTCCTCCAGCCTTTGCCGTTCGGTTTCCAGTTCCTGCCTCCGGCGCTCCGCGGAGGCGGACTCCTCGGCCGCCAGCCGGGCGTAACGCTCTTCAATCTCCCGGTCCGCCGCCTCGAATTTCGCCCGCAGGGCGGCCATCTCCTGATCCTGGGTCAGCAGCCGCCGGTCCAGTTCAGCCTGCTGATCAGCGAGCGACCGGCGCTCGCTTTCCAGATCGGCCACCTGCCGGCGCAGCGCCTCCTCCGCCTCGCTGCGCGAGCGCGCCTGACCCTCGTCCAGACTCCGCTGCATGCTCTCCAGGCGCTCGCGCTCCTGACGGATTTTGCGGAAACTCTCCTGCTCGCGCAGCAGCGACTGCTCCTCACGCTCTTTGAGAGTGCGTTCAATCTCCTCGCGCTGCCGCGCCCAGTCCGCCTCGCGCTGGCGGCGCTCCTCCTCGAACTTCTGAAACTCCAGCTGGGCGCGCAGCCGGATCTCCTGCTCCAGCCGCTCCTGCTCGCGGCGCTTGGTGTCCACCTCACTTGTCTGCGCCTCCAGCCGCTGGCGCTCCTCCTCCAGCTTCCGGCGCTCCTGCTCAGCCCGTTGCGCGCGGTCGCGCTCTTGTTTGGCAAATTCATCCCGGGCCGCCGCCAGAGCCGACCGCTCCTCATCCAGCATGGCCCGCGTGGCCTCCAGCACCTCCTCCTGCTTGAGGCGCTCGGCTTCGGATTCCAGCCGCTGGCGCTGGAGCTCCAGCTCCCGGCGCTTCATCTCGTAATCCGCGGAGATACGTCCCGCACTGCTGCCGCCGGTGGAGCCGTAGCGCGTGCCGGAGCCCGGCACTGTTCCCGGCCCCCGGGATCCGAACTGTGAGCCAAACTGTGAGCCCGGGTGCGTGGGCGGACCGGTGGAATGGGAGCCTGGTCCGACAGTTGGCGTCTGGGCGAATCTGGATCCCTGTGTGGAGGGCGCACCGCCGCCGCCCACGGTGCCAGGACGGGCAAAAGTGCTGCCGGAGGATGCCGTAGGAGGATTTAGAGCGGCGTCCCGCGTCAGCATGAGATCCTCCTCGGGCTCAGGCGGCGGCTCGTAAATGTCCGGCTCCGGCACGCCTTCGGCTCTGCACAGGCCGGTGAGCACCGGAGCCGCCGTGGCCGCCCGCTTCTCCGGCGTGAACGGCGGCAGGCCGTAGGATTCAATCAGGTCATTGGCCTCCGCGCCCAGTCCCGGAATAGAGACAAAACCGCTTGTGGATCCGGACTGGCTGCCCCCTGCTCCGCCCAGCAGCCGGTAGGCCAGCTGAAGAAATGAGCCCAGCAGCGGCTTCGGCCCGCCGGTCAGCTCCGGAGAGGGTGTCTGCTGGATCGTTGGATAGTCCTGCGCCGCCGGGCTCAGGCGCAAAGGGTTCACTTTGACCGCGAGGTCCTTCCAGCTGGAGACCGGCTGCCGCAGGATTTTGGGCCAGAGCACGGGATCGTCCCCGAAGACAGGAGATGTCAGGATAATCTGATGCAGGTCCGTCTCCACCGTGCCCAGCCCCTTGGAGGATGCGAAATCCAGGGCGGAGGCCAGCTGTCCCAGCAGCGGGGCCGCCTCTGTGAGATTCAGATGGTTTCTGGCTTTGAGCAGCGAGAGCAGACTGGGCCCCTGAACCCATTCCGAGATGATCTTGACACCTTCATCGGATTTTTCGAAATCCAGAATGCCGGTCAGGTGCGGATGCTGCAGGCCGCGCAGGGAAAGCACATGGCGCTGGATTTTGCCCAGCACCTCCGGCTTGGACGTGAGGGCCGGATGCAGATACTTCAGGGAGATGATGCGCCCCTCATGAGCATCCCGTGCTTTGAAGACCTTGCCGGTGAGATCGCTGTCCGGGGACTCCGCCAGGATTTCGAACGAGCTCATTCCCAGCACCGAGCCCACTGACTCGCGGGGCCGGAAATGCAGGCCCGAGGAAGGTGTCTCAAAACCGCCCGCCGCCAGCACCGTGCGGAAGGCCTCTGAAAGCTCGTCAGGGCTCTGGAAGCGGTCGTCCGGACTTTTCTCGATCATCCGCCGCAGCAGCGCCACCGCCGCCTGGGGCATGTGCGGCAGCCGCTCCCATGGCGGCGGTGTGTTCACATGATGAAACATCACCTCGAACTGACTGCCGCTGAAGGGGGGGCGGCCGCAGAGCATGAACCACAGTGTGATGCCGAGGCTGTAAATGTCCGACCGGATGTCCAGCCCCTCCTGCTCCAGCAGCTGCTCCGGACTGGCGAAGGTGGGCGTGCCCACGAAGCCTCCCTGGCTTAAATCAGGGTTGGTCACCACATCCCGTGCCAGACCGAAGTCGATGAGCTTCGCCTGCGGCCGGCCCTGGGCGTCGTTGACCAGGATCATGTTCGACGGCTTGATATCGCGGTGGATCAGATGGTTGCGCTGCACTGCCCGCAGGGCCTCCGCCGCCTGCTGGCCCAGGGTCAGAGCATCAACGGGATTCAGCGGCCCGTGCTCCTCCACATACTCCTGCGTGCTGGGGCCGTCGCAGAACTCCATGGCGTAGAAGACGCCTTGGGCGGATTCACCCAGAAAGAACACATCCGCCACATTCGGATGGCTGATGCGCGCCATGCTCTGCGCCTCCTGCAGAAAGCGCTGGCGCGCCTCCGGCCGGCCCGCGTGCTCCGGCGCCATCACCTTCACCACCGCGAAGGAGAGCAGATTCCGGTCAAAGGCCTTGTAGGTCAGACCCATGGCTCCCTTCCCCAGCAGATGGGGAGAGCCGTCGGCCCGTGTCAGGACCTCAAAATGTTGGAAGCGGAGTGGGGAAGCCATGTGGCAGGGCGTCCAGTCCGCCTGCTTGCCAGGCGGATGGAATTCAATGGCTTAAAAAAGAGCGGCAAATGCCGGGAATGCAAACTCCATTCCCGTCTGAGCAGCATGATCCAATAAAATCCGTTACTTTAATAGATGCGGACACTACCCTCCCGGGTAAATGAAAGATTTAAAATCACAAGTTCAGGCTTTTTTTCTTTTTTCCTGAAATCCCACCGGACATTCTGCGGATAAAGGGGTGAAAATCCTGTCCAGGCTGCCGCCGGTTCTCAAGCCGGATTCCGACGACCCCGGCATCACTCTTGCAAACCTGCGAAATCATCCCGGAGAGCCTTCACACCGTCCGGCAATAAAGGAGTCAATGTTATGCCCGAAGATATTTTGTCGCCATCCTTCTCCGCAATGCCGGACTCTTTACCTTCGCCGAAATCCAGCACCGCCCGCCGGCCTCTCTCCCTGCTTCTGAAACTCACTCCTGTGGTGGCTCTGCTGATAACCGCCACCGCCACCGCCACCGCCGCCCTGGCCCAGGAGCCCGCCCCGCCAGCGCCTGCTCCCGCTGACACCACGGCTCCGCCACTGGAAGGAACGCCGGAGCCGGCTCCAGCAGTGAATCCCACACCCAGTGCCAATCCGGGCACCATCACCGGCACGGATGCCCCGGTTCCGCCCGCAGGCCCTGACGCCAGCCTGCTGCCGGATCTCCCACCGGAGGGAATGCTGCCCTTCAGCACCACGCCGGAGCAGGTGGAGAAACGCCGCACCATCCCTTACAAAGAGGCCTCCAAAGCCGAAGTGGAATCCCAGGTGGAGGCCGCGCTGGATGAGGTGGGCGCCCGCCGCATTTCCCTGATGGACGCGGTGCGGATTGCCTTGCTGAATGATCCCCTGATCACCCTTTCTGAAGAGCAGGTGGCCATTGCCGTGGCTTCCCGGCAGATTGCTGCCGGTCTTTTTGACGCCCGTCTCTCCACCGGTATTTCCTACAGCCGGCGGCATGCTGAACTGTCGGAGGGCGAGGTGGCCCAGAATCAGGACCAGTTTGACCGCAACACCGCCCTCATCAAAGCCACACAGCAGGAAAAAAAGAAGCTTGAGGCCGATATTAAAAAACTGGAGGCAGGCATCGAACCGGACGCCGCCACCAAGGAGGGACAGCTCCGTCAGGAGCAGAACGACGCCGCCCTGGATATTCTGAAGCAGCTGGGCGTGGCCAATGGCATCGATATCGCCGCGCTGGACCGGAAGCGGGATGAAATCAACCGCCAAGGAGTGGAGACCCGCAAGGAGGTGCTGGACGTTTTGAATGAAACCGAGCGCGAAGCCATCAAACAGAAGGCGAAGTTCCCAGTCAACAGCGTCCGGCGGACCGACACTATGGCTTATGATATTTCAGTCATCAAGCAGTTCCGCAATGGAGTCGTCCTGTCACCCTATCTTGATTACAACAACAGCCAGAACAACATTTCGCGGCGCAATGGCCAGCGCCGGGTGAATGTGGCGGAAATGGGGCTGGATCTCACCATTCCCCTCGGACGCGGGCGCGGCACCATCGCCGCCTCCGGTCAGGAAATGGCAGCCGAGATTGACATTGAGGCCAGCCAGCTCAGCCTGCAGCACACCGTGGCCGAGCGCGTGGCCTCCGTGGCCTCCGCCTATTGGAATCTGGCCGCCGTCCAGGAGCAGCTGGCTTTCTTGGTGCGCTCGGAAATCACCAACTCCGCTCTCTCCGCCCTGACGGATTCCCTGATCAAGGCCGATCAGGTGCCCAAAGCCGGAGCCTCCCAGCCCCGCGCCCGCTACGCCCAGTCGGTGGCCCAGCGCCTGCAGGCGGAAATCAACCTGCAGCAGGCTCAGCAGTCTCTGGCGCTGACCATGGGGGTCCGTGAGGACGGGCTTATTTATGCCCCTCTGGCCGGGGATCCTCTGCCCTCCGTGATTCCTGAAGGCAGGGTGCAAAACCTGTCAGTCCGCACCCTGGCCCACAGCGCCTTCGAGCACCGCGCGGATTACCGGGCGGCCCGGAAATCAATCGATTCCGGCAAGCTCTTGGCCGAGCAGGCGAGGCTGAACGTCAAGCCCCGCGTGGACCTGAACCTCAGCGCCTTCTACACCGGTCGGGATGAGGAGGGGTCCCCGGAGAGCGTTTATCATCTTTACACCGAGGACATCTCAGGTCCCGGGTTCGCCGTGTCCCTGCGTATGGACTGGCCGTTTTTCCTCAACGAGGCCCGGGGCAACCACGCTCTCCGTGAGGCCAATCTGGCCATCCGCCGCGAGCAGATGCAGCTCATCGACAACGGTATCGTGTCTGGCATCAGCAGGTCGTGGTTCACGCTCAAGCTGACCGCCCGTCAGCTCCAGCGGCAGGAGGAGGCGGTGGGCTTCTTTGAGCAGGCGCTGGGCACGGAGCGCGAGCGCTTCCGCCTCGGCACGGCCACCCTGCTGGACGCCATCGAGACGGAGGAGCGCCTGACGCTGGCCCGCGCCCAGCTGGTCAACACCCGTCTGCAGAATGCCTTGGCTCTCGTGCAACTGCGCTTTGAGACCGGCACCCTGATGCCCCATGATGTGGCCGCGAGCACCAGCGTGCCGCGGGCGAATTTTGTCACCCTGCCCGTCTTTGAGGCCGCTCCTGTGGATGACGGCATTGCTCCCCGGTCCAGCTGGCAGGAGGCGAAAAGCAAGGTTCTGGGTGAAACCGATCCCCACCGTGTGCTGCGGAAAATCTATGAAAGAGAGTCGCGGACCGTGCCGAGGGACGCCGCCGAGGCCGCCGTGCAGCGCGCCGCCGCCACTACCGCGCCGGATGCCAAAACCACCGTGCCCGTAGCCGGCAAAAAACGCAGATAGGCGGCACCGCCCGCTGTCACCGCGCCCGGCATTCAGCTCCGGGCGGCGGTGCGCTGTCCTGTCCTCCGGCACCCCTATACGGTTTTCCCCAACTCTCACCTTTCCATCATGGGACCGAACAAGGATCTATTCACCAAGGCCTCCCTCGAGAAGCTGTCCACTCCGGAGCAGCTCGATATCATGATGGAGGTCACCAAGCCGATGGGCTGGATCAGCCTGATGACCACCGGCTTTCTGCTGCTGATGGCCATTCTGTGGGGGATTTTCGGCTCCATCCCTATCCGTGTGGACGGCAAGGGCATCCTCATCATCGGGGGATCACTGATTGATGTGGAGGCGGGCAGCGCCGGCCGCATCCGCGAGATTATGGTCAAACCCGGTGATTTGCTGAAGGCCGGGGACACCATCGCCACCATCGGTCAGAGCAAGCTGATGGAGGATATCGACAACGAGGTAGCCGCGCTGGAGGATCTGAGGACCAAAGCTGTGCGCGACACCGCCAACGAGAGCGAGAGCCAGAAATTGGCTCTGGAAGCCCTGGACAAGGAGGAGAAGAGTCTGAAGGACCAGATCAAGGCCTCGGCCACGCAGGTGCAGAGCCTTCAGAGGCAGTTGGCCACCGCCCGCTCGGCCTTTTCCCAAGGATTGTCCACTCAAAGCGCCGTGGTGGCCGCGGAGGCGCAGGTGAACCAAGCCATCAACGCCGGCAAGGGGCTGCAGACCCGACTTCAGAACATTCCCACGGACAGAGCCAAAGCCGCTCAGCTCTCTCAGGCCGCCACCGGCACCCGCGACAATGCCATCGCGGAGGCTGAACGCCGCATCGCCACGCTGCGGAAGCAACTGGTCTCCAGCAGCACCATTGTATCCACCCACGACGGACGCATTGTGGAGATGACAGTGGTGCGCGGAGAGCTGGTGGGTCCGCAGACCAAGGTGGTGAGCCTGGAGCCGCAGGGAGCCAAGCTCACAGGGGTGATTTACATTTCGTCAGGCGAGGGCAAGAAGGCGGGCTCCACAATGAAGGTGCGCATCTCCCCCTCCACGGTCAAGGCCGAGGAGTATGGCTTCATGAAAGGCACAGTGCGCTCCGTCTCCACCTATCCCGCCACGCCGGAGGGTGTGCTGCGCACCCTGCGGAATGAGTCCCTGGCCAAAGAGCTGACCGGCGGCAGCGCCCCGCTGGAGGTGGTGGTGGATCTGACGGAGGCGAAGAATGCCAGCGGCTACGAGTGGTCCTCCCCGCAGGGGCCGCCGGTGGGCATCTTCGGCGGCACCATGTGCACTGCATCCATCATCATCGATGAGAAACGCCCCATCAGCTATGTCATTCCGCTGGTGAAGGAGAAACTGGGCCTGTGATCCACCGCCTCTGAACGGAAAACCCATGGCCGCCAAGTCCGCTCCCGCCCCCGAAGCTCCCAAGGGCCCTCTCAGGCTGCCACGCCGTGTGCGCACGCCCACCGTGCTCCAGATGGAGGCGGTGGAGTGCGGTGCCGCGGCGCTCTCCATCATTCTGCGCCATTACGGCCTTTACCTGCCATTGGAGGCCCTGCGGGTGGAATGCGGGGTTTCCCGCGACGGCTCGAAGGCCAACAATGTGCTCAAGGCCGCCCGGAAGTACGGCATGGAGGCCAAGGGATTCAAATATGGCCTGGACCAACTCGCAGGGCTGAAGATGCCGGTGATCGTTTTCTGGAACTTCAACCACTTCCTGGTGCTGGAGGGCTTCAAGGGCGGCCGGGCTTATCTGAGCGATCCCTCCGGCGGTCCGCGCTCGGTCACCATGGAGGAGTTCGAGGGCTCCTACACCGGTGTGGTGCTCTGCGTGGAGCCCGGAAAGGATTTCAAACCTGGCGGTGACAAGCCGTCGTTCTGGGTTTGTCTGAGGCCACGGCTGAAGGGCTATGAATGGTCGGTGATGTTTGTGATGCTGACCGGCCTCTTTCTGGTGGTGCCCGGTCTGGTGGTCCCTGCCTTCACGCGGCTCTTCATCGATGAGGTGCTGGTATCCCAGAAGGGTGACTGGGTGAAGCCGCTGCTTATGGGCATGGCAGTGACCACCGTGATCTCCATGTTCCTGACCTGGCTTCAGCAGTATTATCTGCTGCGGTTCGAGACCAAGCTGGCTCTGACCACCTCTCTCAGGTTTTTCCGCCACGTTCTGCGGCTGCCGGTGGAGTTTTTCAGCCAGCGCTTCGGCGGCGAGATCGGCTCGCGCGTGGCCATCAATGACAAGGTGGCCAAGGTGCTGTCCGAGCAAGTGGCCACCCTGCTGATGCAGGGGGTGACCTGCATTTTTTTCGCGATCCTGATGTTCCAGTATGACTGGGTGCTGGCCCTCATCGCCATCGGCTTCGGCCTGTTCAACATGGTGGCCATGCGCCTGGTCAGCCGCAAGCGGGTGGACACCTCCCGCCGCCTGCTGCAGGAGCGCGGCAAGCTGATGGGGACCAGCATGGGCGGCCTGCAGATGATTGAAACCCTCAAAGCCACCGGCGGCGAGGCAGAGTTCTTCTCACGCTGGGCCGGGTATCAGTCCAAGGCCCTGAAAGCCAAGCAGCAGCTGGGCATGTTCTCCCAGATGCTCAACGTGCTGCCCCCGATGCTCACCGCCGCCACCACGGTCGGCGTGCTGGTGGTGGGCGGTCTGCGGGTGATTGACGGGCACCTCACCATGGGCATGCTGGTGGCCTTCCAGACCATCGTCGGCAGCTTCACCCGGCCCATCAACGATTTTGTGAATTTCGGCGGCCAGCTTCAGGAGCTGCAGGGCGACATGAACCGCATTGACGATGTCACCCGCTATCCGGAGGACCCCATGTATGAGCGCGCGGAGCAGCCGCGCCCGGATTATCTGAAGGATGTCGTCAAGCTCACCGGCAAGCTGGAGATCCGCAATCTGACCTTCGGCTACAGCCCCTTGGAGCGCCCGCTGATCGAGGATTTCAGCCTGACCATCGAGCCCGGCCAGCGTGTGGCCCTAGTGGGGGGGTCAGGTTCCGGCAAGTCCACCGTGGCCAAGCTGGTGGCCGGGCTCTACAAGCCGCGCACCGGCGAGATTCTGTTTGACGGCATCCCGCGGGACCAGATTCCACCCGACCTGCTGAACAACTCCGTGGGCATGGTGGACCAAGAGATTTTTTTGTTTCAAGGAACCGTCCGCGACAACCTGACCATGTGGGACAACACTATCCCTGACAAGAACATCATGGAGGCCATGAAGGACGCGGCCATCGCGGACATCGTCACCGCCCGGCCGGGGGCGGAGAACAGCCTGGTGAGCGAGGGCGGCAGCAACTTCTCCGGCGGCCAACGCCAGCGCCTGGAAATTGCCCGCGCCCTGGTGGGTGATCCCACATTCCTGATCCTTGACGAGGCCACCAGCGCCTTGGACCCCACCACGGAAAGCGAGATCGACACCAACCTGCGGCGCCGCGGATGCAGCTCCCTGACCGTGGCCCACAGGCTCTCCACCATCCGCGACTCCGATGAGATCATTGTGATGAACCGGGGCCGGATCGTGCAGCGCGGCACCCACGAGGGCATGAAGAATGTCGAAGGCTTCTACAAGCACCTGATCAAGGAATGAGCACTGGAACCGGAATAGAAACCCTCCTGCCCGGCCTGCCGGAGCCCATTCCTCCCCCGCCTGACGCGGATGAAGGCCGGGTATCCCATCTGGGCGGCTTTTTCAACCGCCACGGCCAGCGGATGCGGATGGAGAGCAACCGTCCCATGATCCTGGACCAAGCCGACCGGACCTACTTTGTCATGGAGGGCCGGGTGGATCTTTTCACCACCGCCATTGAGGACGGGCACACTTCGGGGCCGCGCACGCATTTCATTTCCGCCGGACCGGGCAGCCTGCTCTTCGGCATAGGCTCCGGCCACAACCACGGCTTCCTGGCCGTGGGGGGCATGGGCACAGTGGTGATCGAGCTGCCGGTGCCCACGCTTCAGGCCGGCACCCAGAATGAGGAGGTCGCCGCTGAACTGGTGGAGGCCATGGAGCGCTGGGTGGGGGATGTGGGACGCCGCGCCACGCGGGGCCTGACACTGAAGCAGGCGGACGTGAAGCTGAAAACCGGCGTGGAGGCCACCATCGCCGCCGGGCAGATCGCCACCTCCCGCAAGGGCGCGGCGTGGATTTACGTCCGCACCGGCGATGCCTTTTTCCTGGACACCGAGGAACTGGATTTCTCCGGGGCCAATTTTATTTTCCCCATCACGACGGACACGTGGGTGGAGTTCAACACCGCCAGCGAGTTCACCTGCTACGACACCGCCACCTGCATCGGCCACAGCGCGCTGTGGGAGGGGCTGCTGGCCTTCCACCTGGCCGTCTGCCAGAGTGAGTTCATCAGCAAGGCGCTGCTGCAGGTGGATGAGAACATCCGCCTGCACTCCAAGGAGGAGTACCGCGGAGTGGCCCGCGATGCCGCCCTGCGGGAGGTGGCCTCGGTCATGCGCCCGGAAATGCGGGCGGTGAGCGCGGAGGATGCGGGCAGCGGGCAGGATTTTCTCTTTGCGGCCTGCCGCATGGTCGGGGAGCGGATCGGCGTGGTCATGCGCCAGCATCCGGAGGCCCACAAACTGGGGCCCAAGGCTGATCGTCTGGGCGTGATCGTGCGCGCCAGCCGCATCCGCATGCGGAACGTCGGGCTGCGGGATGACTGGTGGAACCGCGAGCATGGGGCCATGCTGGCCTATCTGACGGCTCCGGCACCGGCGCCCGCCAATCCCAAGGAGCAGCCGGTGCCGGTGGCCGGGGATCCGGTGGCGCTGCTGCCTAAAAAAGGCGGCTATGAAATGATCAATCCCGCCACTGGTGAGCGCCGCCGTGTGACCAAGGAAACCGCCAAGGACATTTATCCCTTCGCCCAGGCTTTCTACCGTCCCTTCAAGGATGGTGTGCTGACGGTGATGGATGTGGTGAAATTCGGCAGCCGCGGTCTTAAGGGGGATGCCGCCCGCGTGGTGGTGATGGGCTGTCTGATGGGCGTGCTGGCCACTCTGACCCCTCTTTTCAGCGGCCAGATTTTCGACACCGCCATTCCCGGGGCGGAGAGGGGCCTGCTCATGCAGTACGGCATCGCGCTTCTCAGCGCGGCCTTCGCGGCGGCGGCCTATCAGGTTGTCCGCAGCCTGGCGGTGCTGCGCATTGAGGGACGCATGGACTACTCCGTGCAGGCCGCCCTGTGGGACCGGCTGCTGAACCTGCCCTCGACCTTTTTCCGCAAGTACACCGCCGGGGACCTCGCGGACCGCACAGCGGGTATCGACTCCATCCGTTCCCTGGTTTCTGGAGTCGGGGTCACGGCCCTGCTGGGGGCGGTGACCTCGGTGTTCTATCTCTTCGTAATGTTCAAGTTCAGTGTCATGATGGGCCTGGTGGCCATCGGCCTGGTCATGGTGGCCATGATCCTCACGGCGGCGGCGAACTACGCGCAACTGCGGCATCAGCGGAACGAATCCAATCTCCGGGGCTATATCTCGGGCCTGGTGCTCCAGTTCCTGACCGGTGTCAGCAAGATCCGCGTGGCCGGCGCCGAGGACCATGCCCTGAAAGTCTGGGCACGGAATTTCGGCAACCAGAAGCGCATCGCGTGGACCATCGGGCGCATTGAGAACTTCGTCACTGTGTTCAACTCCGGCTATCCCGTGCTGTGCACCTTGGTCATATTCGCCACCCTGGTGCAGGTGCAGACCGCCGCCGCGGCGGAGGGCGGCGGGGAACCCATCACCACCGGCTCCTTCATCGCTTTCAACAGTGCTTTCGGAGCCTTTCTGGGTGCCATGCTGGGCCTGAGCCGCGCCTCCATGAGCATGCTCGCGGTGGTGCCCATCTGGGAGCGCTTGAAACCCATCCTGCTGACACCGCCGGAGCTGAGCGAGGACCGCATGTTTCCCGGCGAGCTGACCGGCCAGATCGACCTCTACCACGTCAATTTCCGTTATGATCCTGAAGGGCCTCTGATTCTCCAGAATGTCAGTCTGAGCATCCGTCCAGGCGAATTTGTAGCCTTTGTCGGCCCCTCCGGATCCGGAAAATCCACCCTGCTGCGGGTGCTCCTGGGTTTTGAGATTCCGGAATCCGGCAAGGTGTTCTACGATGGCCAGGACCTCCAGACCCTGGATCTGCGCGAGGTCCGCCAGCGGCTGGGGGTGGTGCTTCAGACAAGCCGTCTGGCCCCGACCACCATTTTCCAGAACATCATCGGGCCCAACACCAGCCTGACAATCGACGATGCCTGGGCGGCGGCGGAAGGTTCCGGTCTGGCGGATGATGTGCGTGGCATGCCCATGGGCATGCAGACGGTCATCAGCGAGGGCGGCGGCACCTTCTCCGGCGGCCAGAAACAGCGCCTGATGATCGCGCGGGCCATTGTGAACCGGCCCCGCATTCTCTTCTTTGACGAAGCCACTTCCGCGCTGGACAATCAGACCCAGAAAACGGTCAGCGACAGTCTGGACGCCATGCACGCCACCCGCATCGTCATCGCCCACCGCCTGAGCACCATCGCCAATGCCGACCGCATTGTTGTTCTGGTGAAGGGACGGGTGATGGAGGATGGCACCTATGATGAACTGATAAAGCTCAACGGCCACTTTGCGGAGCTCGCGCGCCGCCAGGTGGCCTGACGACGCCATGCCTTCCAAAACCTTTTCAACTCCCTCCTCCCGCCGCTCCCCAGCCGGTCAGGATGCCGCTGTTCCGGCGGTGCCCGCCGCCCCTCCGGCTCCGCCCGGCCTGCTGCCGGTGGCGGAGACGATTTATCAGCGCTCCGTGGCCTTATGGGGGCCGGACCGCGCCGTTTCCCTGGTGGGCGAATCCCCGGCCATGGAGGCTGTTCTCAACAAGGTGCAGAAGTTCGCGCGCTTTGATGAGCCCATCCTGCTGACCGGCGAAAGCGGTGCCGGCAAGGAGCTTTTCGCCCGCGCCTGCTACCTTCTCAGCGATCGCACGCACAAGCCTTTCGTCCCCGTGAACTGTCCGCAGTACACAGACGGCAATCTGTCAGTCAGTGAGCTTTTCGGCCATAAGAAAGGCTCATTCACCGGAGCCGCTGCGGACCATAAGGGACTCTTTGAAACGGCGGACGGCGGTGTGATCTTTCTGGATGAAATCGCGGATCTGCCCATGCCCACGCAGGTCATGCTGCTGCGGGCGCTGGCCGACGGGGAGTTCAAACGTCTGGGGGACAATACCGTCTCCCGTGTCAATGTCCGTGTCATTGCGGCCACCAACCGTCCTCTGAAGGAGCTGGTCGCGGCCAACAGCTTCCGCAACGATCTTTATTTCCGGCTTTGTTATTTCCGGCTGGAGCTGCCCGCGCTGAAGGAACGGGACATGGACTGGAAACTGCTATTGCACCACTGGCTGTCGCTCCTAGGCGCGCGCTACAAGGTCCGCCGTGCCTTCTCGAAAAAGGCTCTCGATTTTCTGTCCTCCTACGTATGGCCGGGCAATGTCCGGGAAATCAAAAGCGTGGCCACCACCGGTTATTCCATGGCCGAGGGAGAGCTGATCGAGATGGAGGACTTTGAAAGTGTGCTCTATGAGCACCAGTCTCCCGAGGCCTTGGCCGCCTGGAGCGGCATAAAGCGCCAGGCCGCGCCGCCGGTGCCGGAAGTGGATCCTTATGCGGAGACCTTCCGTGTTATGCGCACCGGCGAACAGACCTTCTGGGATGCTATCCACCGGCCATTCATCGAGCGTGATTTCAACCGCTCCCAGCTGCGCGCCATTTTTGAGCGTGGCCTGCGCGAGGCCAACGGTTCCTACAAGAATCTTCTGGCGCTTTTCAATCTTCCTGAGGGGGATTATCAGAGATTTATGGATTTTCTTCGTCATCAGAGGCTGAAGCCGGAGTAAAAGGATGGTGACCGGACGCTTTCCGGTGACGCCGCCCCGTCCGCTTAACTGTCCTCATGCAAAACGGAAGATCAGCCACCCTGCAGCGTTTCGGATTCGCCCCGGAGACCGTGGACCAGGTGCTCCAGGCTCTGAGCAGGGAGCTGCCGGAAGTCTGTCCGGAACCCTCACAGCTTTCCCTGGGCAATGAGATCTTTGTGCCTGACTGGATCGGCTGCTGTCTGGAGGCTTGGCGGCGGAGCCCCGTGGCGGCATTGAGGGAAATGCTGTTCGAGCTGAATTTCCCCATTGCCGCCGGCATCAGCGGAACACCGGAATACCAGAGCCTGGCACTGGCGGGAAGCAGCAGCCTGGAGGATGTCAGGAGCACCCTGCCCCCCCAGGGGCCGGCATGGTCGGAGCCTGACAAAATCCGGGTCTTCATGCACGACAGCGGAGCCGGTCTGCTGCCGGTCATCCATACCGCCAGCCATGCGGATTTTGTGATTCTGCTGCAGGCCATCGTGCACCGCAACGAGCCCGTCCCGGTGCCGCTCTCAACCGGCTCCAGCTTTATCAACGGCTACAGCAACCGTGGGCGCTATCTGCGGATACGGGAGGCCCTGGCGCTGGGAGTGCTGGCTCCCGAGGCCCGGAACCCCCAGCTCTGGAAGGATAAAATCCTGCTGCTGGCCTCAGGACCCTACAGCGGTGTCCCCGCCTCCGCGATGGGACTGGATCCGGAAAAGTGGCTGGAGCGTTCCACCTGCCTGCGTATTCATCATGAGGCCTGTCACTATCTGAACCGCCGCCTTTTTCCCCAACTGAAATTCGGCCTGCAGGATGAGCTGATTGCGGACTTCGCCGGACTCATGGAGGCCACCGGCGCGTTCAAAGCGGCGGAATTCCTGCTGTTCATGGGCTTGGAGCGGTTCCCGGACTACCGCGCCGGCGGGCGGTTGGAGAATTACCCGCGGGAGCTGGGCGGGAATGCGGAGGTGACGCACGCCGTGGCCCGGCTGCTCGTGGAGGCGGCGGTCAATTTGGAGCAGTTCTTCTTCTCCTGGGACCCCATGCGTTACGTTGTCGGCAAGCTCCGGGTGCTGGCGCTCCTGACTTGGCTGCCACTGGAGATTCTGGCCGCCCCTGACGCCTGCGGCATTCTGGGCCGCCTGCTCAACGGCGCGGATGGAATTTCCCCTCCGGACCGCGGGAAATCCTCCTGATCCTGACCGGATTTCCCCTCCCGCGCTGGATTGCGCAAAATGAATGGAACCCCCGCTCCATCACATGGAGCCCTGGCTCCATAAACAACCTGAAACAAAGCCATCAAAGCCACAAAAAAGAGCCTAGAAAAAAATTCATCATTTGTATTTCGTTGATTTTGAACAATATATCAATCAATTAAAAAACTTGGCACGATCCAGGCGATAATCTTTCCCATTCCTGAAAACCGCCAGTAAAGGCCATAAAGGATAAGCCTGAACCACCTAATTCATTTTAACACTAACCGTCCCAAAGACACTACTGCAATGGCTGAAATTCTGACCCGCGACGAAATTGAGGAAATCGTTATCCACAACGCTGTCAATCATTCCGAATACCGGAACGCGCTGCTGAAAAATCCCAAGAAGGTCATCGAGACCCAGCTCAACAACAAGCTGCCCGAAAGCCTGGACGTCAAGGTGGTGCAGGAGACCGGCGACACCATCTATCTGCGCCTGCCGCACGTGATCACCGAGGGCTCCGAGCTCTCCGACTCCGACCTCGAGCAGGTCGCCGGCGGCAAGGACGACGCCGACAGCGGCAACACCACCTACACCTGCAACAACGCCACCGGCGGCTTCAACACCCGCAACGAGTTCAGCAGCGAAGTCTCCCTGATCTAA
>JAQGPJ010000116.1 GCA_028293125.1 Verrucomicrobiales bacterium
ACGCTCTTCCGATCTTGCAGCCGCACCGCGCCTGTGCGGCCCCTATTCCGAGGAGCTTTTCTGCCATGACCGAAGCAACCCCTGCCGTCCCGTCCCCGCAGAAGCGGAAGGTGGTCCTGTACCGGAACGGGTCCGTCTACACGGCTGCCGATCCGTTCGCCACCGCCATGCTCGTCGACGGCGACACGGTCGCCTGGGTGGGGTCTGAACAAGCCGCGACATCCATCGCCGACAGCAGCATGGACATCGTCGACCTCCATGGAGGACTCGTTGCGCCCGGATTTGTTGACTCCCACCTTCACCTGACCGAAACGGGCATTGCCCTGGGTTCCCTGCAGCTGGGCCAGGTGCGGTCCGCGCGGCAACTGCTGGATGCCGTGCAGTCCGCGCCCGGCGACGGGCCTGTCCTCGGCCACGGCTGGGACGAATCCACGTGGGAGGATCCTGCGCTGCCCACCGCCGCCGAACTGGAGCGGGCCGCGGGAGGCCGGCAGGTCTACCTGTCGAGGGCGGACGTTCACTCCGCGCTGGTCTCCGCTTCATTGGCCACCGCCGCCAGGCTGTCGGAACTGGACGGTTTTTCCTCCGGGGGCTATGTCAGGCGGGCGGCGCATACGGCCGCCCGCCAGGCCACGCGGGCCGTTCCACCGGAGGCAACGCTGGCGTACCAGAGGCGTGCCCTGGCGGAAGCCGCGGCCAACGGCTACGCCGCAGTGGCGGAAATGGCGGCGCCGCACATCGGCGGCATCGAGGACCTGCGGCTGGCTGCATCCTGGAATAACGGGCAGGGCGGTCCCGATCAACTGCCGGAAGTCCTGCCGTACTGGGGCGAGATCACCGTCAGCCAGGAACACGCCCAGTCGGTTCTGGACAGTCTGGGCGTTCCCGTCCGGGGCCTGGCCGGCGATCTCAACATCGACGGTTCGCTCGGTTCCAGGACGGCGGCGCTACGCGCAGACTACAGCGACGCGGCGGGGGAGCGGGGGAGCCTCTACCTCTCCGCAGACCAGGCCGCCGCCCACCTCGCGGCCTGTTCGCTGCTCGGCATCCAGGGCGGCTTCCATGTCATCGGCGACGCCGGCCTGGACGCCGCGCTTGCCGCCCTTGACCTCGCCGCCGCCGAAGTGGGCGAGCAGCGGATCCGCGCCGCCGGGCACCGCTTCGAACACGTCGAGATGGCCGATGCGCGGGCCGTGGAGCGGCTGGCGCACTACTCCGTCACCGTCAGCGCGCAGCCACGGTTCGACGCCGAATGGGGCGCCGCCGGCAGCCTCTACGAGCAGCGCCTCGGCAGCCGCAGCCAGGGCATGAATCCGTTCGCGTCCTTCTACTCCGCAGGGGTTCCGGTCACGTTCGGCAGCGACAGCCCCGTGACGCCGCTGCGCCCCTGGGCCAGCGTCCGCGCCTGCCTGGAACACCACAGCCAGGATCAGCGGATCTCGGCCCGCGCAGCGTTCCTGGGCCACACCAGGGCCGGCTGGCGGGCAGCGAAGTACCACAATCCCATGGCCGGCCAGCTGGTACCGGGAGCCCCGGCCACCTTCGCCGTGTGGGACGTGGAAGAACTGATGGTCCAGGTCGCGGACGGCCGGGTCCAGTCCTGGAGCACCGATCCCCGCGCCCGCACGCCCCTCCTGCCGGCGCTGGACACCGGAAGTGACCCCTTGTGCCTCCAGACTGTGCGTGACGGGTCCGAGCTGTATTCACACCCGGACTTCCGCTCCTAAATCCGGCCTGCCGGGCATCACCCTATAATGGGAAGTTGCGCCTGCCACTGCTTCCGCCGTGCGCCAAGGTGCTCCGACCGCTTTCATCCAGGAAAGGCTCTCTGTGCGCGTCCTCACCATCATTCCTACTTACAACGAGCTGGAATCGCTGCCCAAGACCCTCCAACGCCTGCGGGAAGCGGTGCCGGCCTCGGACGTGCTGGTTGTGGACGACAACAGCCCCGACGGGACCGGCCAACTGGCTGACCGTATCGCCGCCGGCGACTCCCAGGTCCATGTCCTGCACCGGAAGGGCAAGGAAGGCTTGGGCGCCGCGTACATCGCCGGTTTCAAGTGGGGCCTGGACGCCGGCTACGAGGTCCTGGTGGAAATGGACGCCGATGGCTCCCACAAACCGGAACAGCTTCCCTTGCTGCTGGACGCCGTCGAGCAGGGGGCAGACCTGGCCATGGGTTCGCGCTGGGTTCCGGGCGGCAGCGTGGTGAACTGGCCGCTGTACCGCCAGGCGATCTCCCGCACCGGCAGCACCTACGCGCGCCTCATGCTGGGCCTGGACATCAAGGACGTCACGGGCGGCTTCCGGGCATTCCGCCGGAGCACCCTGGAGAAACTGAACCTGGACACCGTAGATTCGGTCGGCTACGGCTTCCAGGTGGATCTCGCTTGGCGCGTCTCGAAGCTGGGGCTCACGATCGTGGAACGGCCCATTACCTTTGTGGAGCGCGAACTGGGCGCCTCGAAGATGAGCGGGAACATTGTGCTCGAAGCCATGGTCAACGTCACGAAGTGGGGCCTGGCCGCACGCTGGAACACGCTCAACGGCAAGCTCAGCGGAAAGAACAAGAACACGGCCCGGCAGGCGGGCAAGGCCTAGCCAAGCAGCCTGCACGGCAAAGGGCCAGGCC
>JAQGPJ010000044.1 GCA_028293125.1 Verrucomicrobiales bacterium
GGAGTGGATGAAAACTCCGGAGTGTAAACCAGACCCGCAGTGGCGGAGCCTTTCAAACGGAGATAATGGACCACCAGAACCGGGCCTGCGGGTTTTATTACAGTGGTGATCCAAGGCAGACCGGCAGTGCCGGCACCCGTGCCGGAGGAGGGTGTCCCTGCCTGAAGCGGTGGCATGTTGAAGGCGCGCTCCAGCAGATTGACCACGCCATCGTGATCCGGATCAGCTCCCCATCCCGCAACCGCCGGATTGTCCGCCTCCGCTCCGAACTGCTCCTGCTGCCATGCACTGACAGGCTGCCCGGTCAGCTTCACCAGCTGAACCGGAACGAATTTATTGGCGGCTTCCACGCCCAGTTCTCCAGCGCCATTGTAGCCGGCAGCCCACATGACGCCATCAGTTTTCAGAAACAGGCTGTGGGATCCACCCGCGGAGATGGCCTGCACACCGGTGAGAACCTGCACAGGGGTTCGGCGTTCCTGCATGGTGCCGTCGCCAAGCTGACCGGAGGAATTGGATCCCGCCGCCCACACAGAGCCGTCGGTTTTCAGAAACAGACTGTGAAATCTGCCTCCGGAGATGGCTGGAGCAGCTGCATGAAGATTTGAAAAGCCAAGGCACAGAAACAGCAGGATAGTTAAAACCTTCAGTAATGGCGGAGAAATGGGATGCAGTGGGGAACCCAATTTGTGAAATTAATTAATTACAATTAAATTTCATTTAGATTTACGAGTGGCATAGAAAATTTCAAATAATATTGTAGCCGCATGAGGGAAACCATCCTCTGGCATCCTTCGGATTCACCGTATCCAGCGCCGCCCCGATGGCCTCCAACGCCCGGCGGTGAAGCGGCTCTGCCGCCGTATACGTTCGCGGGCGATCCTCAGACCTTCGGTTTCATCAGGTATGGCGTCCTTTTGTCAGGTCCGGGTTGAAAGACAAGGAGAAACACCGGTCCGGCCCCGGAGGCTGGCGGGGGAGTTCCGGTTTTGTCCGGAGTGGGGTAGCTGTGGCGCGCGGTCCCCTTCGGGTGTGTGGCGTGTCTCCAAAATCGGCGCGCCCCTCCCGGAACAGGGATGAGGGCTGGCAAAGGGAAGGAGTGTGCGGGTGTCCGGAGGCGGCGGGAGACTTTCTCCGGCGCAGGCGGCTCCTCTGCGGCGGGATCAGGGTGGAGTTGTGGGATATGGGGAACCGAAAACGATCGTCTTCCGCCATGGAGCTGGCGACATCTTATCATTTTTTATCACAGGGGCGGTAAAGGATGCAGTCTCCAGCCGGCTCCCTGAAGCATGGACAGAATGGGGCATGTCCCTGCGATGCACGAAGCCCAGCCGGCTTGATGGGCGGGTCAGAGGCTACAAAATGGGCGTGATCACTCCCATCCATCCCACCCGCAGGAAAGCAGGATGCAAGATCACTCAGGGATGATTTCGATCCGCTCGCATGAATTTTTCAGAAAGTATTTTTCCCCTGTATTTCTCAAGGGCATTTATCATTATGTTGGCCCCACCTTGACCCATGGGTTGGCCTCAGGTTTGGCCGTGGTCCTGCACCTGACTTGGCTCTTTATTGGCCCCTTTCAGTCCCTTTCCTCCCCTCTTCGCACAAACGGGAAGGCGGCCGCATGTGTCGGCGTCCTCCTGGCGGTGCTGTGCTGCTCTGGAGCGGTCTTTAAAGTTCACGTCGTCACAAACCACCTTTCCCAACTCCTCACGGGACAGACGGAAGCTGTAGGCCGCCGCCCCTGCGCCCTGTGAACGGAGAAGAACAGCTTAGGGTGTATTCCGCAGGCTCAGGGATGCTTGGCATCCCTGAGCCGCCATACGGCTCTGTTACAGCTTTCGAATGCGGAAGAAGCATTTGCCGGCATCCGGCAGGAGGCCCGCGGGGGCCACCAGGGTGCTGACATTTAGCGGGGCGATGGCCGTAGTGCCGGCCGCGCCCGCGATGACGGAGTGCGAGGGCACCACGGTCCATTTCGAGGCGGAGGCCGGAACTCCGGCAGCCTGAAAGCCAATGGTGTACTCCAGCGCGTACTGGCTGCCCGCCGCGGAGGTGAAGCTAAGGTTCAGCACCCTGGTGGCGGGATTGAACGTGAAGCTGGTCACCTTGGAGGCCGTGACCGTGACCGCCGAGAGCCGCTGGATGGTGGTGCCGGTATTGGCGACATCCAGCACGGTCAGCCAGTCGCCGCCAGGCAGGGTGAGAGTTCCGAAGCGTCCGCTTGCCGTGTTGGACCCGACCTGGGCGGTGCCGGTGGCCTGAAAGGCCGGGGCGTCGGAACCGGGAATGGTAGTGCCGGGAATGGTGGAGAGATCCAAGGTGCCGTTGGTGTCCCGGGCGCTCCAGTAGAGAGCGGCGGAGTCAAGGCCGGAACCCTCCCAGGTGGTCATGCGGAAGGACACCCACTCCCCATCGTCGAATTTGGGATTGCTGACATCCATCAGGCTGACATGACCGCCTCCGTTGCCTGTGGAGTCGGGGCTAGTCCACTCGTTGTCGTTGATGAGCACCTGGCCATCCACCTCCAGATAGGCGAAGTCACCGACTCCGTCCTTGAAGAGCACCAGCCTGTCGCCGCCGGCCACCGGCAGGGCCGTGCGCTGGGCTTTGCCGGGAATGAGGATTTCCCCGGTCAGGTTGACGCCGTAGTTGGAGTAGCCGTAACCGGCTCTTGCCTCCAGATTGGCACCGGCATCCCCGAAGACATTGCTGCCCTGACCGCTGGAGGGGTAGTCCGCCTGTCCGGCGGAACTTTGCCAGAAAATATTTGGCAGGGTAACGGAGCCGGCGGGGTTTCCCTGCATCCTGATGTTCATGGCCTCGATGGTGCCCGGATTGCCGCCAAGGAAAATATCAGCCTTCAGGCCCGGCGCGGTGCCGCCGCCGTTCACCGGATGGCGGAGGTCGGAGGCCGGCACCAGATCATCCGGCTGCATCCGCGTGGTGTCCTTGCGGGAATTGGCCACGCCGGACTTTGGCTCCAGAGCGCCGAAGGTGCCGGGCACGGAATCCGTGGTGAGGACCGGCTTCACACCGTTTTTGCCGTCCTCAACGCTCCAGTAAAGAGCGGCGGAATCGCCGCCCTGCGCCTCCCACATGATCATGCGGAAGGGAACCCACTCGCCGTCGT